>NZ_CP157794.1:0-362500 GCF_040111675.1 Salinarimonas sp.
TCGCCGGACATGGCGCACCGCCTCGCCGAGGTGGAGCGGCGCATCGCCGTGCTGCGCTGGCGCGCCTCCGTCGAGATCGGCGCGGGCGTCGCGGGCGCGAGCCGCGACGTGATCTTCTCGGAGCTCCAGGGCGCCATGGCCGAGCGCGCGGCGCTCACGAGCGTCGCCGAGCGCCTCGCGGTGGCCGCGCCCATCGCGGGCCGCGTCGTCGACCTCGCCGAGGACGCGCGGCCGGGGGCGTGGACACCGGAAGGCGAGTGGCTCGCGACGCTCGCCGCGCCCGAGAGCGGGCTCGTCGAGGCCTATGTGCGCGAGGCCGATCTCGCCCGCCTGGTCCCGGGCGCGGACGCGACCTTCTTTCCCGAAGCGCCCGGCCGCGCGCCCGTGGCGCTTCGCGTGCAGGAGATCGCCGCCACCGCGACGCGCCGGCTGGCGAGCGCGCCCGAGCTCGCCTCGGATTTCGGCGGCGGCGTGCCGGCCTACCAGCGCGAGGGCGAGATCGTGCCCGACGAGGCGATCTACCGCGTCACCCTCGCGCCGCAGGCCGGCGGCGCGCCGGATTTCGCCCTGCGCGGCACGGTGCGGCTCGAGGGCGTCGCGGAGAGCCTCGCGGTTCGCGCCTGGCGCGCGGCGGTGGCGGTGTTCGTGCGCGAGAGCGGGTTTTGAGGCGTCCGCCTCACCCCGGCAGCGCGAACCGGTCCACCTCCCGCAGCAGCTCCACGAAGGCGTGCGCGCCGAAATCCGCCGCGGCCTCGCCCTTCTCGCGCGTCGCGGCGGCGGCGTTGCCGACCGCGCCGGAGGGGTGGATGTCCTGCGCCATCCAGCCGAAGCCGACGGGCTGGATCGCCGAGAGATGGCGGTTCTCCCGCGCCATGCGCACGGTCAGCGGCTCGAAGTCGCCGGCCTTCTCCATGCGCACGAGGTCGGGGCGGAAGGCGAGCATCAGCGAGGTTTCTATCTCGCCGCCATGGATGCCGTGGCGCAGCTCGTCGGCCGAGAACAGCCCGTCGGGATAGCCGAGCCGGTGCCAGGCGCTCGTCACGCACAACATGGAATGGCGCACGCGCAGCTCCCGCGCCACGATGTCGATGACGGGCACGTTGCCGCCGTGGGAATTGACGAAGACGAGCTTGCGGCAGCCCGCCCGCAGCACGCTCTCGCCGATCTCCCGCCAGGCGGCGAGCGCCGTCTCGGCGGAGAGGGTGAGCGTGCCCGGGAAGGCGAGGTGCTCGTTCGACTTGCCGATCGCCTGCACCGGCAGGACGAGCACGTCGAGATCGTCCGGGACGAGCGGACGGACGCGGGCGAGATAGCCCTCCGCGATCAGCGTGTCGACGCCGGTCGGCAGATGCGGGCCGTGCTGCTCGATCGCGGCGACGGGGAGCACCGCGATCGTGCGGGACATGTCCCGGGCGGCGAAATCGGCGGTGGAGAGGGAGAGCCAGTCGATCGCCGGCATCAGATCGCCCCCTCACCGTCGGCCTTCGCCGCGATCACCTCGACCTCGACCTTGAACATCTCCCGTGCGAAGCCCGAGACGATCATCAGCGTCGATGCCGGCGCGGGCGTGGCCACCCAGCGGTCGCGCGCCTCCATGTAGGGCTTCAGGTGGGCGCGATCCGAGACGAAGGCGTTGATCCGCACGATGTCGCCCATCGCCATCCCCGCCGCCTTCAGCACCGCGGCGATGTTGGAGAAGCACAGATCCGCCTGCGCGCCCGCGTCCTCCGGCACGGTCTCGTCGGGCGCGATGCCGAGCTGGCCCGAGGCGAAGACGATCCGTGCGCCGGGCGGGACCTCCACCGCATGCGCGTAGTTGGCGAAGGGCGGGCGGATGGTGTCGGGGGTGAGATGGCGCATGGGGTGCAGCTGTCCTGGCCTTGGGCGTCCGGTGGCGATCGCCGCACGATAGAGGGCGAGCGTCGCCCCGGGCAAGCGGCCTCGCCAGACGCGGCCTTGCCCGCAGCGCCCCGCGGGCTAAAGTCCGCGCGCCATGACCGTGCCCGAGATCACCCCACAGTCCTCGATCGATGCCCTCACCGGGCGGCTGATCGCCGATTTCGCCGAGCGTCGCGCCCTGCGCGCGGGCTCGTTCATCGTCACGATCTACGGCGACGTGGTGCTGCCGCGGGGCGGGTCCTTGTGGATCGGCAACGTCATCGAGACCTGCGGGCTCGTGGGCATCTCGGAGACGCTGGCGCGCACCGCGGTGTCGCGCCTCGTCGAGGCGGGGCGGCTCGCGGGCGTGCGGGAGGGGCGGCGCAGCTTCTACCGGCTCACCGAGTCCGCCGCCGCCGAGTTCGAGACCGCGGCGCGCGTGCTGCATGCGCCGCAGGACGTCTCGGAAGCGGAGTGGACGCTGGTCGTCCTCTCCGGCGAGGGACGGGCGGCGGCGCAGGAGGCGCTGCTCCGGCGCGGCTTCGGCGCGGCCGCGCCCGGCCTCGCGGTGAAGCCCGGCGATGCCGCAGCGGAGGCCCGCAGCGCGCTCCCCACGAGCGCCGAGGCCGTGATCTTTCGCGGCGCGCCCGAGACGAACGGCGCGCCGCTCGCCGGCTTCGTCGCGGGGGCATGGGATCTCCCCGCCTTGGCCGAGCGGTATGCGGGCTTCGTCGCGCGCTTCATGCCTGTCGCCGGCGCGCTCGACACGGGCGCCGCGCCGACGTCGGCGACGAGCCTCGCGCTGCGGCTTCTCCTCGTGCACGACTTCCGGGCCATCGCGCTGCGCGACCCCGGCCTGCCGCCGGAGACGCTGCCCGCGTCCTGGCCCGGGGCAGCGGCGCGCGCCCTGTTCCGGCGGCTCTACGATCGACTCACCCCGGCGGCGGAGGCCTTCGTGGCCAGGGAGTTCGTCGCGCTCGACGGTCCCCTCGGGCCGCCGACCGGTGGACCGGCCGCATCTCTGCTCACCGGCTGACATGTCACAAGATGCGGGAAAATCCCCTTGTTTTTGTGATGCGATCGGCTATATTCCGAACATCGGCGAGACCGCGCGCCTCGCCCAACGAAACGCGCCCGAACAGCGGGCGCCAGGGAGAACTCGCTCATGGTCGACAAGATGGCCGACGCCTTCATCTGCGACGCCGTCCGCACGCCGATCGGCCGCTACGGCGGCGCGCTCTCGTCCGTGCGCGCCGACGACCTCGCGGCCCTGCCGCTCAAGGCCCTGATGGAGCGCAACGCCGCCGTCGACTGGGCGCAGGTGGACGACGTGCTCTACGGCTGCGCCAACCAGGCGGGCGAGGACAATCGCAACGTCGCGCGCATGGCCGTGCTGCTCGCCGGCCTGCCCACCACGGTGCCCGGCACCACGATCAACCGCCTGTGCGGCTCCAGCATGGACGCGGTCGGCCAGGCCGCGCGCGCCATCCGCGCCGGGGATTGCGATCTCATGATCGCCGGCGGCGTCGAGAGCATGTCGCGCGCGCCCTTCGTGATGCCCAAGGCCGAGAGCGCCTTCTCGCGGTCGAACGCGGTCTACGACACCACGATCGGCTGGCGCTTCGTCAACCCGAAGATGAAGGCCGCGTTCGGCATCGATTCCATGCCGCAGACCGGCGACAACGTCGCCGCCGACTTCCGCGTCGCCCGCGAGGACCAGGACGCCTTCGCCCTGCGCAGCCAGAACCGCTGGGCCGCGGCGCAGGAGGCGGGGCGCTTCGCGGACGAGATCGTCCCGGTGACGATCCCGCAGCGCAAGGGCGATCCCGTCATCGTCTCCGTCGACGAGCATCCGCGTCCGGACACGACGGCGGAGAAGCTCGCCAAGCTCAAGGGCGTCAACGGGCCCGACCTCAGCGTCACCGCGGGCAACGCGTCCGGCGTCAACGACGGCGCGGCCGCGCTCGTCGTCGCCTCCGCGGCGGCGGCCGAGCGCAACGGCCTCGTGCCGAAGGCGCGGGTCGTGACCATGGCCGCCATGGGCGTCGAGCCGCGGATCATGGGCGTCGGCCCCGCGCCCGCCGCGCGCAAGGCGCTCGCCCGCGCCGGCCTGACGATCGAGCAGATGGACCTGATCGAGCTCAACGAGGCCTTCGCCTCGCAGGCGCTCGCGGTGCTGCGCGATCTCGGCCTCCCGGACGACGCCGAGCACGTCAACCCCAACGGCGGCGCCATCGCGGTCGGGCATCCGCTCGGCATGAGCGGCGCGCGCCTCGTCACCACCGCCACCCACGAGCTCGCCCGCCGCGGCGGCCGCTACGCCCTGTGCATGATGTGCATCGGGGTGGGCCAGGGCATCGCCGTGATCCTCGAGCGCGCCTGATCCCCGAAGGGTTTCGCGCGTTCGGCAACAGAGATTTCGAGAGGGAGACGCCTCATGTACGCCCAGCTCGTCAGGACCGAAGGCCTCAAGGCTCCCGAGGACATGACCCCGGAGGAGCGCGCCTTCCAGGAGCGCATCGATCGCGGCGAGAAGATCGAGCCGAAGGAGTGGATGCCCGAGGGCTACCGCAAGACGCTCGTGCGCCAAATCAGCCAGCACGCCCATTCCGAGATCGTCGGCCAGCTGCCGGAGGGCAACTGGATCACCCGCGCGCCGACGCTGGAGCGCAAGGCGATCCTGCTCGCCAAGGTGCAGGACGAGGCGGGCCACGGCCTCTACCTCTACTGCGCCGCCGAGACGCTCGGGATCAGCCGCGACCAGATGATGGACCAGCTCCATTCCGGCAAGGCGAAGTATTCCTCGATCTTCAACTACCCGACGCTCACCTGGGCCGACATCGGCGCCATCGGCTGGCTGGTCGACGGCGCGGCGATCATGAACCAGGTGCCGCTGCAGCGCTGCTCCTACGGGCCCTATTCCCGCGCGATGATCCGCATCTGCAAGGAGGAGAGCTTCCACCAGCGCCAGGGCTACGACATCATGATGAAGCTCGCGCGCGGCACGCCCGAGCAGCGCGAGATGGCGCAGGACGCGCTGAACCGCTGGTGGTGGCCGTCGCTGATGATGTTCGGTCCCTCCGACAAGGACAGCGTCCATTCCGCCCAGTCGATGGCGTGGAAGATCAAGCAGAACACCAATGACGAGCTGCGCCAGAAGTTCGTCGACCAGACCGTGCCCCAGGCGACCTATCTCGGCCTGACCGTTCCCGATCCCGACCTGAAGTGGAACGAGGAGAAGGGCGGCCACGACTTCGGCGAGCCGGACTGGGAGGAGTTCTTCCAGGTCATCGCCGGCAACGGCCCGTGCAACAAGGAGCGCCTCGGCGCCCGCGTGAAGGCCTGGAACGACGGCGCCTGGGTGCGCGACGGGCTCAATGCTCACGCCGAGAAGCAGGCCGAGCGCCGCGCGGCGGCCAAGATCGCAGCGGAGTGACGACCATGAAGAAGGAATGGCCTCTCTGGGAGGTGTTCATCCGCGGCCAGCACGGCCTCTCCCACCGTCATGTGGGCAGCCTGCACGCGCCCGACGCCGAGATGGCGATCAACAACGCCCGCGACGTCTACACCCGCCGCAACGAGGGCGTCTCGATCTGGGTGGCGAAGGCCACCGACATCGCCGCCTCCTCGCCGGGCGACAAGGGCCCGCTGTTCGAGCCCTCGAACAGCAAGGTCTACCGCCATCCCACCTTCTTCGACATCCCCGAGGAAGTCGGCCACATGTGAGGGAGGCGCCGGATGGACGCCAATCAAGCCCTGTTCGAATACGCGCTGAGGATGGGCGACAATTGCCTCGTCCTCGGCCACCGCGTCTCCGAGTGGTGCGGCCACGCGCCCGCGCTCGAGGAGGACATCGCGCTCGCCAACACTGCGCTCGACCTCATCGGCCAGACGCAGATGTGGCTCGGCCTCGCCGGCGAGGTGGAGGGGAAGGGCCGCAGCGCCGACGACCTCGCCTACAAGCG
Source organism: Salinarimonas sp. (assembly GCF_040111675.1). NCBI lineage: Bacteria > Pseudomonadati > Pseudomonadota > Alphaproteobacteria > Hyphomicrobiales > Salinarimonadaceae > Salinarimonas > Salinarimonas sp. The sequence goes on from NZ_CP157794.1 coordinate 5,844, forward strand.
CGACGCGCGGGCGTTCCGCAACGTGCTGCTGGTCGAGCGGCCGAACGGCGATTTCGGCCACACGCTGGTGCGCCAGCTGTTCTTCGACCTGTGGCACTTCCACACGCTCGGCGCGCTGCTCGGCTCGTCCGACGCCCGCGTGGCGGAGATCGCCGAGAAGTCCCGCAAGGAGGTGTCCTACCACCTCCAGCGCAGCGCCGATCTCGTGATCCGTCTCGGCGACGGCACCGACGAGAGCCGGGCGCGCATGCAGGCGGCCGTGGACGAGCTGTGGCCCTATACGGGGGAGCTCTTCATGGAGGACGGCGTCGACGAGACGCTCGCCGAGGCGGGCGTCGGCCCGGCGCGGGGCGCGGTGAAGCCCGCCTTCGACCGCGAGATCGCGGGCGTGCTCAAGCAGGCCACCCTGAAGGCGCCGGAGAAGGCGTTCATGCACAAGGGCGGCAAGGCGGGCGTCCATACCGAGGCGCTCGGCTACGTGCTGGCCGAGATGCAGTTCCTGCAGCGCGCCTATCCGGGCGCGACCTGGTGAGCGAGGGGGAGGTCCCCATGGCAGAGACCCGCGCGCACGATCACGGCGCCCGCCCTTCCGAGGCGCAGGTCTGGGCCTGGCTCGACGAGGTCCCGGATCCCGAGATCCCGGTGATCTCGCTCGTCGACCTCGGCATCATCCGCGACGTCGCCTGGCGCGACGACGCGCTCGAGGTGACGGTCACGCCGACCTATTCCGGCTGCCCGGCGACGAGCGTCATCAATCTCGACATCGTCTCCGCGCTCAAGGCGCACGGGATCGAGAAGATCGATCTCAAGCGCCGCATCTCCCCCGCCTGGACGACCGACTGGATCAGCGACAAGGGCCGCGAGAAGCTGCGCGGCTACGGCATCGCCCCGCCCGTGCCCGGGACCTCCGCCTGCGGCATCGGCGCGCTATCGAAGCCCGAGATCGCCTGCCCGCATTGCGGCTCGACGAACACCCGCCTCGTCAGCCAGTTCGGCTCGACGCCCTGCAAGGCGGCCTACGTCTGCGACGACTGCCTCGAGCCGTTCGACTACTTCAAGTGCATCTGACCGGCGGCGCGGGCCTCGAGCCCGCGGGCCGGACGCCGAGGACCGACATCATGGCGCAGTTCCACCCGCTCACCGTGCGCGAGGTGCGGCGCGAGACCCGCGACGCCGTCGTCGTGACGCTCGAGCCCCGCCCGGAAGACCGCGACGCCTTCGCCTTCGTCCAGGGGCAATACCTCACCTTCCGCCGCTCCTTCGACGGCGAGGAGCTCCGGCGCTCCTACTCGATCTGCTCGGCGCGCGGCGACGTGCTGCGGGTCGGCGTCAAGCGCGTCGAGGGCGGCGCCTTCTCGAGCTTCGCCAACGCGGAGCTGAAGCCCGGCGACGTGCTCGACGCCATGCCGCCGATGGGCAACTTCCACGCGCCCGTCGATCCCGCCTCCGAGAAGCACTACCTGCTGTTCGCCGGCGGCAGCGGCATCACGCCGGTGCTCGGCATCCTCAAGACGATCCTCGCCGAGGAGCCGGGCTCGACCGCGACGCTGGTCTACGGCAACCGCTCCACCGCCTCGATCATGTTCCGCGAGGAGCTCGAGGACCTCAAGAACGCCCATCTCGGCCGGCTTTCGATCCTGCATGTCCTCGAGAGCGAGGCGCAGGACATCGACCTGTTCTCCGGGCGCGTCGACCGGGAGAAGTGCGACAGGCTCTTCTCCGCCTGGATCGACGTCGGCTCCGCCGACATGGCCTTCATCTGCGGGCCCGAGCCGATGATGCTCGCCATCGCCGAGGCGCTGAAGGCGCACGGCATGAGCGAGGACCGGATCAAGTTCGAGCTCTTCCTGTCGAGCCAGCCCGGCCGCGCCCGGCGCAAGGCGGTCTCGGCCGAGGCCGCGGCGCAGGCCGGCAAGCGCACGAGCGCGCAGATCACCCTCGACGGCGCCACCCGCACGATCGAGATGGACAAGGGCCAGAGCGTGCTCGAAGCGGCGCTCGCCGCCGATCTCGACGCTCCCTACGCCTGCAAGGCCGGCGTCTGCTCCACCTGCCGCGCCCTCGTCGTCGAGGGCGAGGTGGAGATGGAGGCGAACTACGCGCTGGAGGACTACGAGGTCGAGCGCGGCTACGTGCTCACCTGCCAGTGCTACCCGCTCAGCGACCGCGTCGTCGTCAGCTACGACCAGTGAGGAGGCCCGCCATGACCGAGCCGACGCCGACCGAGCCGACCGCCGAGCCGACCCAGTTCCGCGCCATGGACCTCGAGGCGTACATCGCCGAAGGCGGCAAGCTCACCGCGCCGGAGAACGCGCCCTCGCGCTACCGCGCCGAGCTGATGCGGCTGATGGCGACCTTCGTCGATTCGGAGATGGCCGGCGCCGCCGGCTTCGCCGACGTGATCAACGAGGCGCCGGGCATCGAGGCGCGCATCGCCGCCGCGCGGATCGTTCTCGAGAAGCACGCCCATGCGGCGAAGGTGCTCGCGATCATGAGCGCCTTCGGCGCCGATGCCGGCCGCTACGCGCAGAGCCATCCGTGGACCGCGCGCCTGCCGCGGGAGGCCGACATCGGCGCCTCGCGCCACGGCGAGGACATGCGGCTCAACGTCTTCCATTACCCGCTCGCGGGCTGGGTCGACGCGGTGGTCATGAACGTGCTGATGGGCCGCGCCACGGTGATCCAGCTGGAGGAGCTCGCCCATCTCTCCTACCAGCCGCTCGCCGAAGCCTTCCGGGCGATCCTGCCGGTGGAGCGCCGCCATGCCGAGCTCGGCGAGGAGGGGCTCAGGCGCATCGTCGAGACCGGGGGCGGCGCGGCGGCGCAGGACAGCGTCGACTACTGGACGCCGCGGGTCGCCGCGAGCTTCGGCACCGGCGCCTCCGGACGCTTCGAGACCCACCGGCGCTTCGGCCTGCGGGGCACGCCCAACGCGGAGCTTCTCGCCCGCTGGCGCGCGGACGCGACGACGCGCCTCGCCGCGCTCGGCCTGACGCTGCCCTGAGGCGCCGATGCCGGCGCGTCGCCGCGCGCCGCCGGCCTCACTTGCGCTCGAACACGAGCGTTGCGTCCTGCGCGCCGTCGTAGGTCGGGTCCACCTCGAAGCTCGCCAGCACGAAGCCGCCCTCCTCGAAGGCGTAGACCGCGGACGCATAGGCGTCGCCGAGGCCGCGCCAGGCGCTGTAGGTGGTGATCGCCCGCGCCTGAGGATCGAATTCCGCGTTGACCAGAAGCGGCTTGGCCGAGAAGCCGTCGACGGCTATCCGGTCGACGGCGGTCTGCTCCTCGTCGGCGTAGGAGACGTCCAGGTTCGGCTCGGCGAAGGCCAGCGGCTCCAGGCCGTAGCCCTGGTCCAGGAAGAAGGCGTGCACCGAATTGTAGGCGCCGCGCGTGCAGAGCGCGCGATAGAGCGTCGCCGTCTGCGGCTCGGTCGCCCAGGAGGGGGTCCAGGCCATGTCCCAGGCCGTGATCTCCAGCGCCTCGATCGGCAGCGGCTCGCCGGCCGTGCAGGCGCCCGCATAGCCGCTGGCGAGCGTGGCGGCGATCGCCGCGCTCGCGCCGGGAGCGGGCGCGCGCTCCGCCGCGGCGGCCGGAGCCGGCGCGATCGATGCGACGAGGGGGGCGAGCAGGAACGCGGCCGGGGCGGCGGCGCGAAGGAAACGGGACACGGGTGGCACTCTCCGAGCTGGGCGGACCCGCCGGACGATGCCATGCCGAAGGCCGCCTGTCATGCGCCTCGCGCATCGGCGGGGCTCACGTTCCGATCCGCAGGCGTCTTTCCTCGCCACTTCGGGGTGCTAAGCTCGACCGCCAGCGGCCCGCGACCGGCCGCCCGAGGAGGAGGAGACCCCACATGCGGATCCCACAGGCTGCGTCACGGCTCGCGCTCGCCGCGGCCCTCGCGCTTCCCGCCGCTGCTCTCGCCCAGACCGCCGAGCTGGCGCCCGCGCCCGAGGCCGCCACCGGCGTCGCCGAGGCCCGCGAGGCCGTTCGCGCCGAGCGGCGGATGGTGGCCGCCGCGAACCCGATCGCGGCCGAGGCCGGGCTCGCCATCCTGCGCGCGGGCGGCAACGCCGTCGACGCCATGGTGACGACGCAGCTCGTCCTCAACATCGTCGAGCCGCAATCCTCCGGCATCGGCGGCGGCGCCTTCCTGCTCTACTGGGACGCCGGCGACCGCGATCTCGTCACCCTCGACGGCCGCGAGACCGCGCCGGCGGCGGCGACGCCGGAGCGCTTCCTCGGCGCGGACGGCGCGCCGATGCCGTTCTGGGAGGCCGTCGTCGGCGGGCTGTCGGTCGGCGTGCCGGGCACGCCGGCGCTGATGGCCGAGGCGCACGCCCGCTACGGCCGCCTGCCCTGGGAGAGCCTGTTCACCATCCCGATTCGGCTGGCCGAGGACGGCTTCCCCGTCTCGCCGCGCCTCCACGCGCTCCTCGACGGCGACCGGGCGCTGCGCGACGATCCGCGCGCGCGGGCGCTCTACTACCAGGAGGACGGGACGCCGCTGCCCGTCGGCACGATGCTGCGCAACCCTGCGCTCGCCGAGACGCTGCGCCGTCTCGCGTCGGAGGGCGCGTCGGCCTTCTACGAGGGGCCGATCGCCGTCGACATCGTCGAGACGGTCGCCGGCCACCCGACCAACCCGGGCGACATGACGCTCTCCGATCTCGCCGGCTACCGCGTGATCGAGCGCGAGCCGGTTTGCGTCGAATACCGCGTCTACGACGTCTGCGGCATGGGTCCGCCCTCGTCCGGCGCCTCCACGGTGGGCCAGATCCTGGAGCTGGTGGAAGGCTTCGATCTCGCCGAGATGGGCCCGGGCCCGGAGGCGGCGCACGTCGTCAGCGAGGCGAGCCGGCTCGCCTTCGCCGACCGCAACCAGTACCTCGCCGACGCGGATTTCGTCTCCGTGCCGATGCGGGGGCTCCTCGACGAGAGCTATCTCGACGCCCGCGCCACGCTGATCGCGCCCGACGGCTCGATGGGCGCGGCCGAGCCGGGCGAGCCGCCCTATTGGCGCGAGGGCCTGCGCGCGCCCTCGATCGACACCTCGACGGGCACGAGCCACGTCTCCATCGTCGATTCCGACGGCAACGCGGTCTCGCTCACGACCACGATCGAGAGCGCTTTCGGGGCGCGGCTGATGACGGCGGGCGGCTTCCTGCTCAACAACGAGCTCACCGACTTCTCCTTCCGCCCCGAGGTCGACGGCCGGCCGGTGGCGAACCGGGTCGCGCCCGGCAAGCGCCCGCGCTCGTCCATGGCGCCGACGATGGTCTTCGACGCCTTCGACCGGCTCTACGTCGTCGTCGGCTCGCCGGGCGGCAGCCGGATCATCGGCTACGTGGCGAAATCGCTGATCGCCATGCTCGACTGGGGCCTGGACCCGCAGCAGGCGGCGGCCTTCCCGGCCTTCCTCTCGCGCAACGGCCCGACCGAGCTGGAGGAGGGCAGCCTCGCCGCCGAGTGGGCGCCGAAGCTCGAGGCGATGGGCCACGAGGTGCGGCTCGCCGAGATGACGTCGGGCCTCCACGCCGTCGTGGTGACCCCCGCCGGCCTCCTCGGCGGCGCCGACCCCCGCCGCGAAGGCGTCGCCGTGGGGGATTGAGGAGGACCGCGGGCGAAGTGCGCGTCGGGCTACGAGCGACGCGTGGTCTTTCCTTCCCTGTAGGGGAAGGTGTCGCGCCGCGAAGCGGCGTGACGGATGGGGCGCGGCGCGAAAGCGACGCGTTCCGCGAAGCGGAAGCCATCGGCGGCGTCCGGCTCACCCGTCGATTTCGGCTTCGCCGAACGCGCGTGCCGCGCGCCCCATCCGTCTCGGCTTCGCCGACCCCATCCGCCGGGCTTTTCTCACCCCTCGACGGCCAGGGACGACGTGTGGATCGACCAGCCCTCGGGGAGAGGGGAGTCCCGCGGCGCTCTACGATGCGGTCCGCGCGCCGCGCCCTCTCACCCCGCCGGCATCGCCGTCTCGACGAGCTTCGCCCACAGCGAGACGCCGTAGGGGATGGCCGCGTCGTTGAAGTCGTAGGCCGGGTGGTGGACGCCCGCCGTGTCGCCGTTGCCGAGGAAGATGTAGGCGCCCGGCCGGCTCTCGAGCATGTAGGAGAAGTCCTCCGCGCCCATCAGCGGGGCGATGGTCTGGTCGACCGCGCGCTCGCCGCCGATCGCGGCGGCGATGCCGGCCAGGAATTCGGTCTCGTCGGGATCGTTCTTCGTCACCGGGTAGCCGCGGCGATAGTCGACGCGGCCCTTGGCGCCGTGGGCTGCGCAGATGCTGTCGACCACCTCGCGGATGCGCGTCTCGCACAGGTCGCGCACGTCCTCGTCGAGGGTGCGGGTCGTGCCCTTGAGATGCGCCGTCTGCGGGATGACGTTGTAGGTGTCGCCGGTCCTGATCATGCAGATCGAGATCACGGCGCTCTTCAACGGGTCGACGTTGCGCGCGACGATCGCCTGCAGCGCGGTGACGAGCTGGGAGACCACGAGCGCCGTGTCGATGCATTCGTGCGGGCGCGCGGCGTGGCCGCCCTTGCCCTCGACGTGGATGTCGAAATGGTCCGCCGCGGCCATCAGCGGGCCGGGGCGGAGCGCGAAGGCGCCCACCGGCACGCCCGGCATGTTGTGCAGGCCGTAGACCCGCTGGATGCCGAAGCGCTCCATCATGCCGTCCTTGACCATGGCGTCGCCGCCGCCGCCGCCCTCCTCGGCCGGCTGGAAGATCAGCACCGCCGTGCCGTCGAAGTTGCGCGTCTCGGCCAGGTACTTGGCCGCGCCGAGCAGGATGGCGGTGTGGCCGTCGTGGCCGCAGGCGTGCATCTTGCCGGGCGCCTTGGAGGCGTGCGGGAGCCCGGTCGCTTCCTCGATGGGCAGGGCGTCCATGTCCGCGCGGATGCCGATCACGCGCCCGCTCGCGTTCGAGCGGCCCTCGATCACCGCGACGACGCCGGTGCGGCCGATGCCCTCGACCACCTCGTCGCAGCCGAAGTCGCGGCATTTCTGCGCGACGATGCCGGCGGTGCGATGGACGTCGAAGAGCAGCTCGGGGTTCTCGTGGAAGTCGCGGCGCCAGACGGCGATCTCGTCGGCCATCTCGGCCACGCGATTGATGACGGGCATCGTGGGGTGTCCTCCGGAAGCGGGCCGAAACGGCCCCTGCGTTGCAGGCAAGAAAACAGCGACGATTCGCGGCGGTCAATCGCGGCCGCGTCCGGGGCGCTTTGGGCAGCGGCGCACGACTCGCCGTCCGGCCGGGATTCGACCGTGCGGAAAAACGATTGTTCGATTGCGTCAAGTCGTGATCCGTCCGGAACCGCGACGGTGCGCGGCGTTCGACCGCGGACGCGGCGCGGCGCAAGGCGTCGATTGCGCACTGGACCGAGGCTCGCGCCACGCTCTAGGATGCCGGCCGAGCGCGACCGGGCGAGCCGTTCCACCAGCCGCCCCATGCGCCCGCAACGAACGAGGCTCGCGACCGCAGACGAGCCCTCCAGTGGAGAACGAGAGCCCATGACCAAACGCTTGTCCGTCCTCGCCCTGACCACGGCGGCGCTGCTCGGCGCGACGGCGCTCGGCGCCTCGGCGGCGTCCCTGCGCTACGCCAACCAGGGCGACCTCAAGTCGCTCGACCCCTACACGCTGAACGAGACGACGGCGAACGCCCATCTCGGCCACGTCTACGAGGGCCTCACCAAGCGCGGCAAGGACCTGGCCATCGAGCCTGGCCTCGCCGAGAGCTGGGAGATCCTCGACGGCGGCACGCGCTGGCGCTTCAAGCTGCGCGAGGGCGTCACGTTCCACAACGGCAATCCCTTCACCGCCGACGACGTGATCTTCTCCGCCGAGCGCGTGCGCGCCACGGGGTCGAACTTCCAGACCCGCGTCCCGGCGGGCGCCACCTTCATCAAGATCGACGACCACACCGTCGACGTGGTGCTGGATACGCCCAACCCGATCCTGAACGCCCAGTGGGACACCTGGTACATCATGGATCAGGAATGGGCGCAGGAGCACGGCGTCGAGATGCCGACCCCGGCCTCCGCCGAGACGCCGAGCTTCGCCGCCCTCAACGCCAACGGCACCGGGCCCTTCACCATCACGGTGCACGAGCCCGGCGTGCGCACGGTCTTCACGAAGAACGAGGATTGGTGGGACGAGCCCGAGCACAATCTCGACGAGATCGTGTTCACGCCGATCGCGTCCGACGCGACCCGCGTGGCGGCGCTGCTCTCCGGCGAGGTCGACGTGATCGAGCCCGTGCCGGTGCAGGACATCGAGCGCGTGCGCGCCTCCGATCGCGCCGAGGTGCTGACCGGGCCGGAGCTGCGCACCATCTTCCTCGGCTTCGACCAGACCCGCGACGAGCTGCTCTACTCGAACGTCGAGGGCGAGAACCCCTTCAAGGACGTGCGCGTGCGCGAGGCGTTCATGCGCGCCATCGACGCGGACCTGATCCGCGACCGCGTCATGCGCGGCCTGTCGACGCCCTCGGCGCTGATGATCGCGCCGGAGCTGTTCGCGCATTCGGAGGAGTTCGAGCGTCCGGGCTACGATCCGGAGCGCGCGCGCGAGCTCCTCGCCGAGGCCGGCTATCCCGACGGCTTCGAGGTCGGCATGGACTGCCCGAACGACCGCTACGTCAACGACGAGGCGATCTGCCAGGGCGTGGTGTCGATGCTGGCGCGCGTCGGCGTGACGGTGAACCTCAACGCCCAGCCCAAGGCGCAGTACTTCGCCAAGGTGCTGAAGTCCGGCGGCTACGACACCTCCTTCTATCTCCTCGGCTGGACGCCCGGCACGTTCGATTCCCACAACGTGCTCCACGACCTGCACGGCTGCCGCGCCGAGGGCTCGGCCCGCGGCGAGACCAATCTCGGCGGCTACTGCAACCCGGACGTCGATGCGCTGATCGAGCAGATCCTGGTCGAGTCCGACGAGGACAAGCGCAACGCGCTGATCAAGCAGGCCTACGAGATCACGACGGGCGAGTTCGCCTACGTCCCGCTCCACCAGCAGGCGCTGGCCTGGGGCGTGGCGAGCGACGTCGAGCTGGTGCAGCGCGCCGACAACCAGGTGCTGCTCTACTGGGCCCGCAAGGGCGAGTGATCGCCTGAACCCGTCACGGGCGGCGGCGGAGCGTCCCTCCTCCGCCGCCGCTCTTTTCAGAACGGTCCCATGATCGCCTTCATCATCCGCCGCGTCCTGCAAGCGATCGGCGTCCTCATCGCGGTCGGCCTCATCGCGTTCTCGATGTTCCGCTTCGCCGGCGACCCGGTGAACCAGCTCGTCGGCATCGACACGCCCGCGGCCGAGCGGGAGGCTCTGCGCGAGGCGCTCGGCCTCGACGACCCGGTGCCGGTTCAGTTCATGAACTACATCGTCAAGGCGGCGCAGTTCGACTTCGGCATCTCCTACCAGTTCCGCCAGCCGGTCTCGGACATGCTGGCGAGCCGCGCCCCCGCGACGCTCGAGCTCGCCATCGTGGCGACGATCTTCGCCCTCGTGGTGGGCGTGCTGATGGGCGTCTACTCGGCGCTCAAGCGGGATTCGGCGCTCGCCAAGATCTTCCAGGCCGTGTCCCTGATCGGCATCTCGCTGCCGACCTTCCTGATCGGCATCCTCTTGATCTACGTCTTCTCCGTCTCGCTCGGCTGGCTCCCCTCCTTCGGCCGCGGCGAGGTGGTGCCGCTCGGCTGGTGGTCGACGGGGCTCCTCACCGCCTCGGGCTGGGCCGCCATCGTCATGCCGGCGATCACGCTGGGCCTGTTCCAGATGACGCTGATCATGCGCCTCGTGCGCGCCGAGATGCTGGAGGTGCTGCGGGCCGACTACATCCGCTTCGCCCGCGCCCGCGGGCTGACGCGCCGGGCCATCAATTTCGGGCACGCCCTGAAGAACACGCTCATCCCGGTGATCACGGTGGCGGGGCTCCAGTTCGGCTCGGTGATCGCGTTCGCCATCATCACCGAGACGGTGTTCCAGTGGCCCGGCATGGGCCTGCTCTTCGTCCAGGCCGTCCAGAACGTCGACATCCCCATCATGGCCGCGTACCTGATGTTCGTCGGCGCCATCTTCGTGGTGATCAACCTGATCGTCGACATCCTCTACACCATCGTCGACCCGCGCCTGCGCGGCTCCCTGCGCGCGCCGACCTGAGGAGGGGCGAGACATGCACAATCCCGTCCCCGCCTCCGATCTCGAGACCGAGGAGAAGGCCGCGATCGAGCGCCAGCCCTCGCTCCTGGTCCGCGCGCTCGACAGCGACGTGATGGCGAGCTTCCTGCGCTCGAAGCTCACCATCGCCGCCGCGATCGTGACGGCCCTGTTCTTCCTGCTCGCGTTGTTCGCGGGCGTCGTGTCGCCCCAGAACCCGTTCGACCCCGCGCAGCTCGACCTGTTCAACTCACGCCTGCCGCCGGTCTGGGCGGACATGGGCACGATGCCCTACGTGCTCGGCACGGACGAGCAGGGCCGCGACATGTTCTCCGCCATCGCCTACGGCCTGCGCATCTCGCTGCTCGTCGGCTTCGCCGGCGTCTTCCTCGCCGCGGCGATCGGCATCACGCTGGGGCTGCTCGCGGGCTATCTCGGCGGGATCGTCGACACCGTGGTGATGCGCATCGCCGACGTGCAGCTCACCTTCCCCGCGATCCTGATCGCGCTTCTCGTCGACGGCGTGGCGAAATCGGTGCTCGGCGGCCAGCTCGACGAGATGACTATCCTCTCCGTGCTCGTGCTCGCCATCGGCCTGTCCTTCTGGGTGCAGTACGCCCGCACCGTGCGCGGCTCGGTGCTGGTGGAGAAGAACAAGGACTACGTCGCCGCCGCCAAGCTGATCGGCCTGCCGGCGCCGGTGATCATGGCGCGCCACGTCCTGCCCAACGTCATGGGGCCCGTGCTGGTGATCGCGACGATCAACCTCGCGCTCGCCGTCATCACCGAGGCGACGCTCTCCTTCCTGGGTTCGGGCATGCCCGACACGATGCCCTCGCTGGGCACGCTGATCCGCATCGGAAACAACTACCTGTTCTCCGGCGAGTGGTGGATCGTCGCGTTCCCGGGCATCGCGCTCGCGCTGCTGGTGCTCGCGATCAACCTCCTGGGGGATTGGCTGCGCGACGCCCTAAATCCGAAGTTGCGGTAGATTCGGCTTGGCTTGCTCGACTTCGGAAATTTGCGTAAGCGCCGGTGACAAAACGACAACGGGCCTTCTATGATCCGGCCCATCGGCCGGGGCGCGCAGCGAAGAACGCGCCCGGCCCCCAAGAGGAGAGGACGATGTCAGCCACTCGCACCACCCTTGCCGCTCTGCTGCTCGGGGCGACCTTCTTCACGGCCGTCGACGCCGACGCCACGACCCTGCGCTGGGCGCGCAGCGGCGACGCGCTCACGCTCGACCCGCATTCGCAGAACGAGGGCCCGACCCACGCCCTCAACCACCATCTCTACGAGCCGCTGGTCGGCCGCGACCGCGACGGCATGATGGTCGGCCTGCTCGCCACCGACTGGTACCCCGTCGAGGGCGACCCCAGCACCTGGGAGTTCAAGCTCCGCGAGGGCGTCACCTTCCACAACGGCAACGCCTTCGACGCCGACGACGTGGTGTTCTCGCTCGAGCGCGCCATGTCGGAGACGTCCGACATGAAGGGCCTGCTCACCTCCGTGACCGGCGTCTCGAAGGTCGACGACTTCACGGTGCACGTCACCACCGACGGCCCGAACCCGCTCCTGCCCAACAACCTGACCAACACGTTCATGATGGACAAGGAGTGGTCGGAGGAGAACGACGTCGTCCAGCCGCAGAACTTCGCCGCCGGCGAGGAGAACTACGCGGTGCGCAACGCCAACGGCACCGGGCCCTTCGTGCTGGTCTCGCGCGAGCCCGACGTCCGCACGGTGATGACGCGCAACGAAGAGTACTGGGGCAAGGGCGAGGTCCCGCTCGGCATCAGCGAGATCGTCTATACGCCGATCAAGGAGCAGGCGACCCGCGTCGCGGCGCTGCTCTCGGGCGAGGTCGACCTCGTGCAGGACGTGCCGGTGCAGGACATCGAGCGCCTCGCCTCGACGCCGAGCCTTCGCGTGAACACCGGCCCCGAGAACCGCGTGATCTTCTTCGGCATGGACGTGGGCTCGGCCGATCTCGAGACCGACAGCGTCGAGGGCGCCAACCCGTTCGCCGACGTGCGCGTGCGCCAGGCCATGAACATGGCGATCAACCGCGAGGCGATCCAGCGCGTCGTCATGCGCGGCCAGTCAATTCCGGCCGGCATCATCTCGCCGCCCTTCGTGAACGGCTGGACCGAGGCGCTCGACGCCTTCCCGGCGGTGGACATGGAGCAGGCCAAGGCGCTGATGGCCGACGCCGGCTACGCCGACGGCTTCACCGCCACGCTGAACTGCCCGAACGACCGCTACGTCAACGACGAGGCGATCTGCCAGGCCGCCGCCGGCATGCTCGGCCAGATCGGCATCGACGTGAACCTGGTCTCGCAGTCGAAGTCGCTGCACTTCCCGCTGATCCAGCGGGAGCCGCCGGAGACCGACTTCTACCTGCTCGGCTGGGGCGTGCCGACCTTCGATTCCGAGTACGTCTTCTCGTTCCTGTACCACACCCGCGACGGCGCGTACGGAACCTGGAACCCGACCGGGTACTCGAACGCCGAGGTCGACGCCATGATCAAGTCGCTCGCCTCCGAGACCGATCTCGCGGCGCGTGACGCGACCATCGCCGACATCTGGGCGCAGGTGAAGGAGGACACGATCTACCTCCCGGTCCACACCCAGACGCTGGCCTACGCGATGAGCGACACGTTCGACATCCCGGTCGACGCCGAGAACCAGCCCAAGATGAAGTACGTCGCCGTCGGCGAGTGATCCCAGCCCGCCCGGCGCCCGCGCGGCGCCGGGTCCGGCTTTCGGGACGGGAGACGGCGTGCGCCGCCTCCCGTCCGTCGTTTCGAGCCCGTCCGTGACCCGATGATCGCCTATATCCTCCGAAGCCTCGCGCAGGGCGCGCTCGTGCTCCTCGCCGTCGCCTTCATCGCCTTCTCGATGTTCCGCTTCGTGGGCGACCCGGTCGCCAACATGGTGGGGCAGGAGGCGAGCCTGCAGGATCGCCAGGAGCTGCGCGAGCGGCTCGGCCTGGACGAGCCCTTCCCCGTGCAGTTCGCGATCTTCGTGGGCAACGCCATGCAGGGCGAGTTCGGCATCTCCTATCGCCAGCAGCGCGAGGTCTCCGCCCTGATGCTGGAGCGCCTGCCGGCGACGATGGAGCTCGCCATCCTCTCCGCCCTGTTCGCCACCATCGTCGGCGTCGCATTCGGCGTCTACGCCGCGATCCGGCGGGACGGCTGGCTCGCCAACATCATCATGACGGTCTCGCTGGTGGGCGTGTCGCTGCCGACCTTCCTGATCGGCATCGGGCTGATCTATGTCTTCGCGGTGGAGCTGCGCTGGCTGCCGTCCTTCGGGCGCGGCGAGACGGTGCGGATCGGCTGGTGGACCACCGGGCTCCTGACGGAGTCCGGCCTCAAGTCCCTCGTCCTGCCGGTCCTGACGCTCGGCTTCTTCCAGCTGACGCTGATCATGCGCCTCGTGCGCTCGGAGATGCTCGAGGTGATGCGCTCCGAGTTCATCCGCTTCGCCCGCGCCCGCGGCATCCCGGAGCGGACGATCGAGTTCCGGCATGCGCTGCGCAACACGCTGATCCCGGTCGTCACCATCGCCGGCCTGCAGCTCGGCTCGATCATCGCCTTCGCCATCGTCACGGAGACGGTGTTCCAGTGGCCGGGCCTCGGCTCGCTCTTCGTCAACGCGGTGCAGTTCGCCGACGTGCCGGTGATGGCCGCCTACCTCATCTTCGTCGCCTTCGTCTTCGTCGTCGTGAACCTCCTCGTCGACCTCACCTACGTCGCGCTCGACCCCCGCCTGCGGGGCGGCAAGGCGCTCGCCAAGTAAGGGATCGGACATGGATCTCGAGCCCAAGGCCGATCCCGCGAAGCATGCGGCGCCCGTGGTCGACCGCGCCCACGGCCCCGTCGTCGGCGACGTCGTCGAGACGCCCGCCGCGCGCATGGGCGTCCTCGCCCGCGCGTGGGATTCGGACATCGCCTACTCGTTCCGGCGCTCCCCCGTGACGATCGTCTCGGCGGTCGTCGCCGTGATCATGATCCTCTCGGCGATCCTCGCGCCGCTGATCGCGCCGCAGGACCCCTTCAACCCGGCCGCGCTGAACCTGATGGAGGGCTTCACCCCGCCGGGCGAGCCGAACGCCTTCACCGGCAACAGCTACCTGCTGGGCACCGACCCGCAAGGCCGCGACATGTTCTCGGCGATCCTCTACGGCGCGCGGGTGTCGCTGCTCGTCGGCGTCGCCTCCGTGATCTTCTCGCTGACGATCGGCGTGACGCTCGGCCTCGTCGCCGGCTATATCGGCGGGCGCACCGAGGCGCTGATCATGCGCATCGCCGACATCCAGCTGTCCTTCCCGGCGATCCTCGTGGCGCTCCTCGTCTTCGGCGTGGCGCGCGGCGTCATCCCGCCGGCGCAGCAGGAGCAGGCGACCCTGTTCGTGCTCATCGTCGCCATCGGCCTCTCGAACTGGGCGCAATACGCCCGCACCGTGCGGGCGACGACGCTCGTCGAGAAGTCGAAGGTCTATGTCGACGCCGCGCGGCTGATCGGGCTCAAGCCCTTCGTCGTCATGGTCAAGCACGTCCTGCCCAACGTGACCGGGCCCGTGCTCGTCATCGCGACGATCAACCTCGCGCTCGCCATCATCGAGGAGGCGACCCTGTCCTTCCTCGGCGTCGGCATGCCGCCCACCCAGCCCTCGCTCGGCACGCTGATCCGCATCGGCCAGCAATTCCTGTTCTCGGGGGAGTGGTGGATCCTGTTCTTCCCCGCCGCGGCGCTCGTCCTGCTCGCCCTGTCGATCAACCTGCTCGGCGACTGGCTGCGGGACGCGCTCAATCCCAAGCTGAGGTGAGCGTACCGGGCCCGCCTCGCGAGGCGACAGCGCCCGGACGCGGCTGCTAGACTGATCACATGCGAACGAGAACGATGAAACATCCCTACCGAGGCCCGAACCGATGAGCGACCCCGTCCTCTCCGTCCGAGACCTCCGGGTCGAGTTCCACACCCGCCGCGGCGTGCTGAAAGCCATCGACGGCGTCTCCTTCGACATCGGCAAGGGCGAGGTCCTCGGCGTCGTGGGCGAGAGCGGCGCCGGCAAGTCGGTCACGGGCTCGGCCGTGATCGGCCTGATCGATCCGCCCGGGCGCATCGCCGGGGGCGAGATCCTGCTGTCCGGCCAGCGGGTGGACAACCTGCCGCCGGAGGAGATGCGCAAGGTGCGCGGCAAGCGCATCGGCATGATCTTCCAGGATCCGCTGACCTCGCTCAACCCGCTCTACAAGATCTCCGAGCAGCTGATCGAGACGATCACCACCCACACCGACCTCTCCCCGGCGCAGGCCCGCCAGCGCGCCATCGACCTCCTGACCGAGGTCGGCATCCCCGCGCCCGAGAAGCGGATCGATTCCTACCCGCACGAGTTCTCCGGCGGCATGCGCCAGCGTGTCGTCATCGCGCTCGCTCTGTGCGCCGAGCCGGAGCTGATCATCGCCGACGAGCCGACGACGGCGCTCGACGTCTCGGTCCAGGCGCAGATCATCGCGCTGCTCAAGCGGCTCGGGCGCGAGCACGGCACCGCGATCATGCTCGTCACCCACGACATGGGCGTCATCGCCGAGACGGCGGACCGCGTCGCGGTGATGTATGCCGGGCGCATCGCCGAGATCGGCCCGGTGCGCGACGTGGTGCAGAACCCGCTCCACCCCTACGCCAAGGGCCTGATGGGCGCGATCCCGACGCTGGCCGGCGAGGATCCGCGGCTCGTGCAGATCCCCGGCTCGATGCCGCGGCTCAACCGCATCCCGCCGGGCTGCCCGTTCAACCCGCGTTGCGCCTACCGCTTCGACCGCTGCACGGTCGACCGGCCCGAGCCGCTGGAGCGGCGAGGCCACAGGGTCGCCTGCCACCTCTACGACGCGGCCTCGGGCGCGCATTATGTCGGCGAAGGCGCGACCTTGCGCGCGGCCGAGCCCACCACCCCTTCCGAGACGGAGGCCACGGCGTGACGACGACGGCTCCCTACGTCCGCGTGACGGACCTCAAGCGACGCTTCGACGTCTCGAAGCCCTGGCTCAACCGGGTGATCGAGGGCGGCGAGAAGCAGTATCTCAAGGCCGTCGACGGCGTCTCCTTCGACATCCCCAAGGGCGAGACCTTCGCGCTCGTCGGCGAATCCGGCTCGGGCAAGTCCACCGTGGCGCGCATGGTGGTGGGCCTTCTGCCGCCGTCGGCCGGCGAGGTGACCATCGCCGGCATCTCGATGAGCGATCCGAGGGCCGCAGCCGAGCGCCAGCAGCTGCGCCGGCGCATCCAGATGGTGTTCCAGGACCCCTACGCCTCGCTCAACCCGCGCTGGCGCGTCGAGCGCATCGTCGCCGAGCCGATCCGGGCCTTCAAGCTGATCGAGGGCGAGGCGGACATCCGCGCCCGCGTCGGCGAGCTGCTGACCCTGGTCGGCCTGCATCCGGACGACGGCGCCAAGTATCCGCACGAATTCTCCGGCGGCCAGCGCCAGCGCGTGGCCATCGCCCGGGCGCTGGCGTCGAACGCGGAGTTCCTCGTCTGCGACGAGCCGACCTCGGCGCTCGACGTCTCGGTCCAGGCGCAGATCCTCAACCTGATGCGGGATCTGCAGGACAAGTTCGGGCTCACCTACCTGTTCATCTCCCACAACCTCGCCGTCGTGCGCCACATGGCGACGAAGATCGGCGTGATGTATCTCGGCCGCATCGTCGAGATCTCGGGCGGGCGGGAGATGTTCCAGAACCCGAAGCACCCCTACACGCGCATGCTGCTCGACGCGGTGCCGGACCTCGCCATGTCCGGACGCGAGCGCACGCCGGTGGCGGGCGAGATCCCGAACCCGATCAACCCGCCCACCGGCTGCACCTTCAACCCCCGCTGCCCCTTCGCCAACGAGCGCTGCCGCACGGAGCGCCCGCCGCTCGAGGGCGGCGTCGCCTGCCATGCGGTGCACGAGGGCCGGCTCGGGGTGAAGGACGCGGCTTGAGCGAGCGCGGGCGCGGCAACACTTTGTCGTAGGCTGTCGTGCGCCGGGTCTTGAAGTCGCATCAATCCTTCTTTAGCTTCAATCCCCAATGGTGGACCAAGTCGGACGGCGCAGTCGCGGCGCCCGGCTGGCCACGGCTTGTCGTGGGGGCGAGCGGATGGGGTTCGTGCGGGTCCTGTACGAGCTGGAGGATTCGGAGGCCGTCGTCAGGGCGTCGACGGCAGCGAGCGTCGCGCTCGCTGCACCCGCCGTTGGCGCGAGTTCCGCTCGCCTCCCGGATCTTCCGCCGGAACTCCATCGAGACCCGTCCTACGCGCCCGTCGCGATCTTGCGCGAAGCGCGAGCCAAACGTTGTCTTTCGCGGGCGTCGCGACGATGGCTCCGCCCTTCGAGAGCGTCGGAGCCGATGCTTTCGTCATTCGCGGCGTGATCGACGAAGCCGATCTCGACCGGGTCGTCAAAAGGGTTCAGGATGCCACCGGCCAGAACCGCGTCTTCGCGGACGCGGGTGTCGATACCACGCTGACGACGTGCATTCACACACCTCCTGTCGGCACGCACGACGACGTCCGGCGCGAGCTGGGCGCTGCGGAACTGGAGAGGCGGGAGATGACGGGTCGCGGCGTCGCTGTTGCGATCGTCGACACCGGCTTCAACGTGGCATATCTTCGGCAGCGTGGACACGCTCCTCACTTCGACGCCGCGGGCAGCTGGAGCGCGGAGCCGACCGTCTCGCCGGGGCAGGCTCGCGTGGGGCACGGAACGATGTGTGCACACAGCGTCCTGCTCGCGGCGCCCGAAGCCTTGCTGATCGACTTTCCCGTTCTCCTGCATCAGCCGGCGACGACGCCGCTGATCAAGGGCATATTGAGCGATGTGATCATCGCCTACAACAAGCTGCTGCAGATGATGGAAACGCAGGCGGATGCGAGGGGATTCCACTCCCTGGTGATCAGCAACAGCTGGGGGATGTATCACCCGACCTGGGACTTTCCTCCAGGAAACCCTGGCCGCTATTTCGACAATCCGATGCATCCGTTCAACCGACTGGTCTCCTCCCTCGCCAGCGCCGGGGCCGATATCGTGTTCGCGGCGGGGAACTGCGGTCCGGCTTGTCCGGACAGGAGATGCCAGCCGATACCCGGCGACGTGGCAGACCGCCGCATCTCCGGCGCGAATTCGCACCCTGAAGTGCTTTGTGTCGGCGGCGTCGACCTCAGGGGCGCTGCTGTCGGCTACTCGACGCGCGGCCCGGGCGCGCTCCAGTACGACAAGCCGGATCTCGCTGCGTACACGCACTTCCTCGGGTCCGAGGCTCTCGGGGCCGGCAGGCCGGATCTCGGCACATCGACAGCATGCCCCGTCGCCTCTGGAGTCGTCGCGGCGTTGCGCTCGTCCTTCCCCTACCAGTCCAGCAATCCGCGCCGCACGCCGGCCCGTATCGCTCAATATCTGCGGGACACCGCAAGCAATCCTTTGCCGAGCCGGTGGAACGCCGACTTCGGGTACGGGATTGTCGATACATCGCAATTCGACTCCGCAGGGAATGTGCTGTAACCTGCTCCCTGCGGTGGGCGTCCGATCACCGCTTATGAGGATTATCCAATTATGGATGACGTCATAATGACACTGTCGTGGCCGCATGGCAGGCCTACGATTGCAGAGGCCGCCAGGGCGCTATCCCTCGACCCGTCCCGTTTGGACGACCGGTTCGGCGTGCAGGTGATCGATAGACGTGAGAACGTCTACGCGGTCCGGTGCGCCGATGCGGGATGCGGACAGCGGGCTTACAAGGCCGGGCAAGGTCCCTTCGCGAACCCCGCTATCGGCGTTTTCGGCGATCTCGTCGACTGAGGCGCCTCCCGAGCGCTGGCCTCGTCATCCTCGTTCCGCTTGCCTGCTTCCCCGCCGCAGCAGCGCAGGCAGGATCGCCTTGGGGCGCTGTGTCCTGAACTGGCCGCGTTCCACGGCGGCGAACAGCAGGGCCGCGACGACGGCGCTGGTGACGAACCACATTTCCGTATAGCTCGCCCCGACGACCACGACCCCGAAGCCGGCCGCCAGCGCCGCGAGCGCGCCCGGCGCGACGGCGGCGTGGATGCGGGCGACGCCGTGGGCGGCGCTCCAGAAGGCGGCGGCGATCGCGGCCGCCCCGACGAGGCCGAGGTCGAGCCAGATCTCGAACAGCGGCGTTCTCGGCGCGTCGACCGGAACGAGGCCGCCGCGGCCGCGCAAAGCCGTCTCGAAGCCCCACCCGGTGAGGAGCCGCAGCGGATCGGCGAGGATCATCGCCCGCCATGTCTCGTATCGGCCGACGAGCGAGGCCGGCGCGAGGCCGTCGAGCGGCGCGAGCAGGAAGGCGAGGGCGGGCGCCAGCAGGATCAGGCCGGCGCCGATCGCCGCGACGAGCGTCGTCGCGAGCCGCATGCGCGAGGCGGCCACGAGATAAGCGAGGGCGCCGGCGGCGAAGCCGGCGAAGGACAGCGCGCTCGGGGCGAGCCCCGTCGCGATCGCCACCGCGAGCACGAGGGCCACGCTCTGCATGTCGCGCCCGCGGGAGTGCATCCAGGCGGCGGCCGGCCAGATCAGCAGCGCAAGCGCCACGACGCCGCGGTCGAGCGTGATCGTCGCCTCGTCCCAGGTCGGGCGAGCCTCGAAGAGGAGCAGGCCGACGGCGAGGAGCGCCGCCGCGCCCACGCCGATGGCGAGCGGGTAGAGGTTCGCGGAACGCATCCGTTCCGGCAGGGCGAGATAGCCGACGAGCCCCAGCGCGAGCGTCGCGGCGAGATTGCCGAGGCGCTCCGTCGCAGGCCCCGTGAACGGCGCCCAGGCGAGCGAGAGCATGGCCCAGCCGAGCGCGACCAGGACGGCGACGCCCGCCACACGGCCGAGGAGGCTGCTCAGGCTCGTCGAGAGCCGCCGATGCTCGCCGTCCACGACGGCCGCGATGGCGAGCAGCGCGATGCCGATCGGCGCGAGAATCACCACCCCGCGGCGGGCGACGAGCGCCACCATCGGCAGCGCGATCATCAGGATCGCGAAGCCGAGGCGACGCAGCAGGGCCGCCGCTTCCGCGGCGGGATCTCGGTGGGGAGAACGGGGGCGCGCCATGGCCGCGATCGTCGGTCCGGTCTAGATCTCACACACGTCCGCCGCGCGGGCGCGCCGTATCGGACGGGTGACCTTACCAGAAGCGGAGAGCGCTGATGCGTGCGAGGATGCAACACTGTGCGCGTCGTATGCGTCGCCGCAGAGGAACGAGAAAGGGAAAGGGCGATCATGCCGCTGCGTCTGGTCCTGGTCGGAGGAGGGCACACCCACGCGCTGGTGCTCGACGCGCTGCGCGCGCGCCGCGAGCCCGAGCTCGACGTGACGCTGGTCTCGCCCACGGACCACTCGCCCTATTCCGGCATGCTGCCCGGCCATATCGCCGGGCTCTATGACCGCGCGGCCATGCATATCGACGTGAGACGCCTCGCCGAAGAGGCCGGCGGAGCTTTCGTGCCCGATTCGGCCGAGCGGATCGACGCGCAGGGGCGGGTGCTCCACACGCGCGGCGGCGCGGCGATCCCCTACGACGCGCTCTCCCTCGACATCGGCGTCACGCCGGACCTCTCCGCCATCGCCGGCGCGGCCGAGCACGCCATCGCGGTGAAGCCCATCGGCGACCTGCTGGCCAAGACGGACCGGCTGATCGCGGCGGCGCGCGCGCCCGACGGGCCGCGCGACCTCGTCGTCGTGGGCGGCGGGGCGGCCGGGCTGTGCCTCGCCTTCGCGCTCGCGCATCGCCTGCGGCGGGAGGCGCAAGGCGCCGGCTTCCGCTTCAGCCTCGTCACCGCGCACGCGCTCCTGCCGGATCTGAACGACGGCGCGCGCCGGATCGCCCGATCCCGCCTGAAGGCGGCGGGCATCGCGTTGGTCGAGAACGACCGGGCGGCGGCCGTCGCGCCGGATCGGGTGACGCTCGCGAGCGGCCGGGAGATCGCCTCCGACGCGACCCTCGTCGCCGTCGGCGCGGGCGCGCCGCCGCTGATCGCCCGCTCGGGTCTCGCCACCGATCCGCGCGGCTTCCTCGCCGTGCGCCCGACGCTGCAGGCGGTCGGCGACGACGCGATCTTCGGCGCGGGCGACTGCGCGACCTCGGTCACCGATCCGCGGCCGAAGGCCGGCGTCTTCGCCGTGCGCCAGGGGCCGGCCCTGGCGGAGAACCTGCGTCGGCTCGCACGCGGCGAACCGCTCGCGCCGTTCCAGCCGCAGGAGGATTGGCTCGTCCTGATGTCCACCGCCGACGGCCGCGCCATCGCCGCCCGCGGACGCTGGCTCGCCTGGGAGGGCCGGGCGGTGTGGTGGCTGAAGGACCGGATCGACAGGAAGTTCGTGGAGGGGCTCGGGTGAGGCCGCCTCAGAACGGCAGCCCCGCCGCCTCCCGCGCCTCCCCGACCGACAGCCGCTCGCCCACGGCGAGCGCGCCGCTGTCGACCACCTCGGCATAGACGCCGCAATCGACGTGGCCGTAGGTCCGCATCAGCACCTTCGGGATCTGCAGGTCGCGGATGCCGGTCACGGGGTCGACGTTCGTCGCCGCGCAGCGATCGATCCGCGCCGTCACCCGCAGGCGCAGCCCCGACGGGCCGTCGAGCGTGCGCCCGACGAGATCGTGCTCGGCCCACGGCTCGATATCCTCGATCAGCACGTTGGCGCGAAAGCGCATCTGATCGACCGGCGCCCCGATGCGCTCCTCCAGCGCCGCGATCGTGGCGCGGTTGACGATGGAGACGAAGCCGCGGCGCGAGTCGGTGAAGCGGTAGGTGGGCGGCGCCGCGAGGATCCTCGGAGCGCCGCGCAGGGCGTCCCCGAGATAGGCGGCGAAGAAGGCCTCGATCGCCGCCCGTCCCTCGTCGGTGGCGAGGTCGCCCCGCGCCCGCTCCACCGCGCCTTCCGCGATCACGAGGACGCCCGTCGCGCCGTCGTAACGCGTCGCGAGCCGCGCCAGCGCCTCGTGCCGCATCAGCATCAGGTACTTGATCTTGGGCTGATGCGTCGGCGCGGCCGGATCGAAGCCCGACGGGCCGTTCTCGATGGCGAAGAGGCGATCGCCGGGCACGTAGGCGCCGGCCTCCAGCGCCACGCGCGCCATCGGCTCCGGCGAAAGCCCCTTCACGGGGTAGCGATAGAGCCCGGCGACGCGCATGTCTCTCTCCGTCAGAGCGGCTCGAACCGGTCGAGCACGAGGTCCGGCGCGCTCGTCGCGTGCCGCGAGGGGGTGGTGCGCCCGGCCCAGAGATCGGTGGCGGTGGCGCTCTCGAAGGCCGTGATCGGCGCCTCGCGCCAGCCCGGCGCGTCGGCCTCGCGCACGGCGATCTCGGCGAGATCGGCCGCGAAACGGGTGACGAAGTCGCCGCGCACGGCCGCGAAGGGCCGGTCCGCGACGGGCCGATCGAACACGACCTCGAGCGCGATCCGCTCGCGGTCGAGGGTCGCGAGCCGGATCGCCGCGCCGCCGCCGCCGACGAAGGCGAGCTGGAAGGTCTGCGTGCGCGGCGCGAAGACGATGCTCTCGATCGCCGTGCGCGGCGTCTCGCCCTCGATCGGCCCGACCACCACGCCGGCGCCGAAGGCGGTGGCGCCGCGCCCCTCCGGCGCGAGCGGGCGCAGACGCCACACGCCGGAGGCCGGCTCGATCACGACCACGCGCTCGGCCCGGCCGTCTCGGATCGCCCAGAGCTCCAGCGTGTCGACGCCCGCCGCCTCGCGGTCCCCGACGCGCACCGGGACCGCATTGCCCGAGAACAGGCCCGGCCGGCGCGTGCCGACGAGCTGGACCGAGAGGTCCTCGTACAGGGTCGTGCGCGAGGGCGCCTGGGCCGGCGTCTCGGCGGCCGGCGCGCCGTCGCAGGCGATCAGGTCCGCCGCCGGGGCGTCCGCGGCGCCGAGCATCGGCAGGTAGGACGGGTGCGCGGCGGTGAGGGCGAAGCGGCGCGTCTGCGGCGAGGACAGCGTCAGCGCGACGTTGTCGCGCCCGATGCACAAAGCCGGCGTGGTGCGGTTCTCGATCGTCACGGCGAGCCCCTCGACGCTGGTGGCGGCGGCGGGCGCGGCGAGGGCGAGCGTCGCGGCGAGGGGCGCGGCGAGGCGCAGAAGGCGGGCGGAGCGGAACATCGAACGCGGCGGGATCTCGTGGGGACCTGGGCCTCCCATCAACCGGAAGTGCGCCCGCCGCGCAAGGGCCGAGGCGCAACAACGCGGCGCGAAGCGACGTCCGCCGTTCACGTCACCTGCGCCTCGAGCGCCTCCATGTCTTCGTCGGAGAGGCCGAAATGATGGCCGATCTCGTGGATCAGAACGTGCGCCACGATGGCGCCGAGCGTCTCGTCGTGCTCGGCCCAATAGTCGAGGATCGGCCGGCGGTAGAGCCAGACCATGTTGGGGAACTGCCCCGAGGCGACCTCGCCCGCCTCCGCGAGGCCGATCCCGCGGAACAGGCCCAGCAGGTCGTAGTCGCTCTCGGCCTCGAGCTCCCGCAGCGTCTCCTCGTCGGGCCAATCGTCGACGCGCACGATCACGGCGGCCGCGAGCTCGCGGAATTCCCGCGGCAGCCGGGCGAAGGCCTCCTCCGCCAGGCGCTCGAACGCCTCGAGCGAAGGCGCCTTCAGCGCCAGGAGCTCGTCGCCGGGATGCGTCATCTCACCACCAGTTCAGGGTGAAGCCGAGCCAGACCAGGAGGAAGACGAAGAACGGCACGGCGAGCGCCCGCCCGATGCGCTTGCCCCAGACCTCCATCGGGTCGGTCTCGCCGTGCGGCCCCGCGCCCTCGGCGTCGCGCCCGGCGAAATGATCCGCCATGCGCCGGCCCATCTTCGCCCCCGCCGAGCGGCCGACGGTCTCCGTCTCGCGGTCGACGCGGTCGAGTACGCGGCGGGATTCGCGCGCGCGAGCGTCGTCGTCGGGGTGGGGGCGCTTCGGGGGATCGGTGGGCATCGTCAGCGCTTCCGCGCTTCCGCCGCCGCAATCCTCTCGGCTCTCCGCGCCGGGGAGACCGTCTCGTCGAAGCGAGCGAGCTTCGTTTCATCCGCTACGAAGCGAACGCCGATCCGCTGTGCAAGGTGCTCGAACTCGCCTTTGTACGCCCGCAAATCCCAGGCGCTTCGCTTCTGTGCGTCGGCCATCGCTCCCTCCAACAGTCCGCTCCCGAGATCACACTAGCCTCGGCGCGATTCGTGTGTATAGGGTAAAATCGACGCAATATTCGGTTTCCACGGCAAGAGTTTGCAATGCGCCTCGATGCGATCGAATTCCCCGAGCTCGTGTTCGGTCTCGCCGGCCCGATCGGCGTCGACATGGACGCTCTCACGACGACGCTCGTAAAGGCGTTGAACGAGGTCGAGTACAAGTCGTCCGTCATACGGCTCACGTCACTGTTCGAGAAGGGCGCCGCCGACACGGATCTCCCGGCTCGGAAGCCTGCGTCCTGCTTCCACGACTTCATGTGGAAGATGGACTCCGCCAACGCGCTCCGGCGCGCCAATTCCGATTCTGCGGTTCTCGCGCGGCTCGCCATCGTCGAGCTGCGGGAGCGGAGGCGAGAGCTGACCGGCGACGCCGCCCTCGTCTCGTCGCGGCGCGCCTTCGTCGTCCGGCAGCTGAAGCATCCCGAGGAGGTCAAGCTCCTCCGCAAGGTCTACGGAAAACTCTTCTTTCTCGTTTCCGCGCATGCTCCCCGAAAGGAAAGGGTTGAGCAGCTCAAGCAACGCATTCGGCGGGATGAGGGACCCAGATGCAAGAGCTCTCACGTGCTGAACTTGGCGTTGCAACTGATCGAGCGGGACGAGGGCGAAGACTTCGGATATGGGCAGCAGCTCAGAGACACGTTCCACCTTGCGGACGTGTTCGTCGACGCCTCCAGCAAGGCTCGCCTGACCGCTGACATGCACCGCTTCGTCGCGGCGCTCTTCGGCAGGAACGACGTGTCCCCGACGAAGGCGGAGTACGGTATGTACGCGGCCAAGACCGCGTCGCTCCGATCCGCCGATCTTTCTCGGCAGGTCGGGGCCGCGATCTTCTCCGAGGCCGGAGAAATCGTCTCCCAGGGATGCAACGAGGTCCCCAAGGTCGGCGGCGGCACCTACTGGGCCGGCGAGCATCCGGATTACCGGGATATCAGACGAGGATTCGACCCGAACGACGCGATCAAGCGCGAGATCGTGAGAGACCTCGTGGAGCGCTTGGTCGAGGGCCGCATCCTGAGCGATACGGCGACGGCGACAGAACTCGCGGAGAAGCTCCTGGAAAGCAGAGGGCCGCTGCGTGGCTCGAGCTTGATGGACTTGACCGAGTTCGGGCGCATCGTCCACGCCGAGATGGGTGCGATCTGCGATGCGGCGCGACTCGGACGCCCTGTGAAGGGAGCCGTCCTATACTGTACGACTTTCCCCTGTCACAATTGCACGAAGCACATCCTCGCGTCCGGCATCATGCGAGTCGTCTATATGGAGCCGTACCCGAAGAGCCGCGCCGAGCAGCTCCACGGCGACGAGATCGAGATCGAGGTCGAGACGACGTCGGGCCGTGTCTGCTTCGTACCATTCTCAGGCATCTCGCCTCGGCGCTATCGAGACCTGTTCGAGAAGGCGCGACGGAAAGACGCCGACGGACGAGCGACCGAGTGGGAGGCCGGCTCCCCCCGGCCGAGGGTCGATATCGTCTATCCGTCTCACCCCCTCGGCGAGGTATGGGCGATCCACCCCCTCGCTGGCGCGGCGGGCGACCCCGACGCGCGCCCATAGCCGCCTGCGACGGCTGCACAGGGACCCGAGCCTCACTGCGCCGCCGTCTCCATCCCGGCCATCTCCCGCACGTCGACGAACCGCCCTGCGATCGCGGCGGCCGCGGCCATCGCCGGGGAGACGAGGTGGGTGCGGCCCTTGAAGCCCTGGCGACCCTCGAAATTGCGGTTCGAGGTCGAGGCGCAGCGCTCCTCGGGCGACAGGCGGTCGGCGTTCATGGCGAGGCACATCGAGCAGCCCGGCTCGCGCCACTCGAAGCCGGCGGCGAGGAAGATCTCGTGCAGGCCCTCGGCCTCGGCCTGCATCTTCACGAGGCCCGAGCCCGGGACGATCAGCGCGTTCACGCCCTCGGCCACGCGCTTGCCCTCGACCACCTTCGCCACCGCGCGCAGGTCCTCGATGCGGCCGTTGGTGCACGAGCCGATGAAGACGCGATCGAGCGTGATGTCGGTCATCTTCATGCCGGGCGTGAGGCCCATGTACTGCAGCGCCCGCCACTTGGAGGCGCGCTTGTTGGGGTCCTCGATGTCGTCCGGGTTCGGCACCACGCCGGTGACCGAGACGACGTCCTCCGGGGAGGTGCCCCAGGAGACGATGGGCGGCAGGTTCGCCGCGTCGAGCACGACCTCGCGGTCGAAATGGGCGCCCTCGTCGGTCTTGAGGCTCTCCCAATAGGCCACCGCCCGATCCCAGGCCTCGCCCTTGGGCGCCTTCGGGCGGTCCTTCAGGTAGGCGTAGGTCTTCTCGTCGGGCGCGATCAGCCCGGCGCGGGCGCCGCCCTCGATCGACATGTTGCAGACCGTCATGCGGCCTTCCATCGAGAGCTGGCGGATGGCCGAGCCGGCGTACTCGATGACGGACCCGGTGCCGCCGGCCGTGCCGATCTCGCCGATGATGGCGAGGATGATGTCCTTCGCGGTGACGCCGGCGGGGAGATCCCCCTCCACGCGCACGCGCATGTTCTTGGCCTTCTTCTGGATCAGCGTCTGTGTCGCGAGCACGTGCTCGACCTCGGACGTGCCGATGCCGTGGGCGAGCGCCCCGAAGGCGCCGTGGGTCGAGGTGTGGCTGTCGCCGCACACGATCGTCGTGCCCGGCAGGGTGAAGCCCTGCTCCGGCCCGACCACGTGGACGATGCCCTGACGCCGGTCGAGCTCGTCGTAGTACTCGACGCCGAACTCCGCCGCGTTCTTGGCGAGCGCCTCCACCTGGGTCGCGCTCTCGGGATCCTCGATGCCGTGCGAGCGGTCGGTGGTCGGCACGTTGTGGTCGACGACGGCGAGGGTGCGCGTCGGCTGGCGCACCGTGCGGCCGGAGACGCGCAGGCCCTCGAAGGCCTGGGGCGAGGTCACCTCGTGGACGAGATGGCGGTCGATGTAGAGGAGGCAGGTCCCGTCCGGCTGGGTGTCGACCACGTGATCGTCCCAGATCTTGTCGTACATCGTGCGGGGCTTCGTCATCGTCTCGACCTCTTCAGGTGCCTGTGGCCCGAACTTAGCGATGCGCGCGCGCCGCGCAAGGCGCGGATCCGTCGCGGCAGGGCGCTCTCTCGCGCCCGAAATGCGAAACAGCGCGGCCTTTGGCGGGCCGCGCTGCGCAACAACCTCACGCCTGCCGGCGGGAAGGGCTCACTCGGCGGCGGTCTCGGCGGCCGCCTGCTTGGCGGCTTCCTTCGCGGCCTTCTCGGCGGCGTTCTTCTCGGCGCGGGCCTGGTTCTCGACCTCGCGCTGGCGCTGGGCGCGGCGATCGGTGCGCTCCGCGATACGGGCCGACTTGCCGCGGCGATCGCGCAGGTAGTACAGCTTGGCGCGACGGACCTTGCCGCGACGGACGACCTCGATCGACTCGACCATCGGCGAGTAGACCGGGAAGACACGCTCGACGCCCTCGCCGTAGGAGATCTTGCGGACCGTGAAGCTCTCCTGGATGCCGCCGCCGTTGCGGGCGATGCACACGCCCTCGTAGGCCTGCACGCGGGTGCGGTCGCCTTCGCGCACGCGCACGTTCACGATCACGGTATCGCCCGGCTCGAAGTCGGGGATGGTCTTGCCGAGCTTGGCGATCTGCTCCTGCTCGATCTGCTGGATGATGTTCATGACAATGCTCCTGCCGTTGCGCGGCCGGTGTGCCGACCGTCGCGGGATTTCGGCGTCCTGTTTTGAGTTGGCCCGCGCCCATAGCCGAAACCGCGGGCTTTGTCGAGAGGCGAGACGCGCGCGGCTCAGGCGCGCGAGACCCGCGCCGCGCAGTACTTGAACTCGGGGATCTTGCCGTCGGGGTCGATCGCCGGGTTGGTGAGGAGGTTGGCCGCCGCCTCGACATAGGCGAAGGGCACGAAGACCATGTCCTCCTGCAGCGCCGCGTCCGCCCGCGCGGTGAGCGCGATGGCGCCGCGGCGGGTCTCGACCCGGATCGTCTCGCCGGCGGCGAGCCCCATGGCGGCGAGCGTGCGCGGGTTGAGGCTCGCGGTGGGCGCCGGCTCGAGCGCGTCGAGAATGCCGGCGCGCCGCGTCATGGCGCCGGTGTGCCAGTGCTCCAGCTGCCGCCCCGTGGTGAGGACGAGCGGGAACTCGGTATCCGGCGTCTCGTCCGGCGCGCGCAGGCCCGCCGGGACGAAGAGCGCCTTGCCGCCGGCACGCGGGAAGGCGTCGCCGAAGACGTTGGCCTCGCCGGGATGGTCCGGCGCCGGGCAGGGATAGGTGACGACGTCCTCGCGCTCGAGCCGCTCCCAGGTGATGTTGGCGAGAGACGGCATCACCCGCGCCATCTCGGCGAACACGTCGCGCGGATGCGCGTAGTCCCACGGCAGCCCGAGCCGCGTTCCGAGATCGAGGAGGATGGCGAAATCCTCGCGCGCCTGCCCGGGGGGCGCGAGCGCCGGGCGGCCCATCTGGACCTGGCGGTTGGAGTTCGTGACGGTGCCCGTCTTCTCCGGCCAGGCGGAGGCCGGGAGCACCACGTCGGCGTACATCGCCGTCTCGGTGAGGAAGATGTCCTGGACCACGCAGTGGTCGAGCCGCGCCAGCGCGTCGCGGGCATGCGCCACGTCGGGGTCCGACATGGCCGGGTTCTCGCCCATGACGTAGAGCGCGCGGATCGCCCCGTCGTGGATCGCGTCCATGATCTCGGTGACGGTCAGCCCCGGCTCGGCCGAGACCGGGAAGCCCCAGGCCGCCTCGAAGCGCTCGCGGATCGCGGGGTCGGTCACCTTGGCGTAGTCCGGCAGCACCATCGGGATCAGGCCCGCGTCGGAGGCGCCCTGGACGTTGTTCTGCCCGCGCAGCGGATGGAGCCCCGTGCCCGGCCGGCCGACCTGGCCCGTCATCAGCGCGAGCGAGATCAGGCAGCGCGCGTTGTCGGTGCCGTGGGTGTGCTGCGAGACGCCCATGCCCCAGAACACGATGGAGCGCTCCGCCGTGGCGTAGAGCCGGGCCACCTCGCGGATCGTGCCCGCGTCGACGCCGCAGCGCTCTTCCATCGCCTCCGGCGTGTAGGCGGCGAGATGCTCGGCGAGGCGCTCGTAGCCCTCGGTGTGGGTGGCGACGTACTCGCGGTCGACGAGATCCTCCGCCACGATGACGTGCATCATCGCGTTGAGGAGCGCGACGTCGGAGCCGGGACGGAAGCGCAGCCGATGCGTCGCGTGCTTCGTCATCAGGGTGCTGCCGCGCGGGTCCATCACCACGAGCTTCGCGCCGCGCTTCACCGCCTGCTTGAAGTAGGTCGCGGCGACGGGGTGGTTCTCGGTGGGGTTCGCGCCGATGACGACGATCACGTCGGCGATCGCCGCGTCGGTGAAGGGCGCGGTGACGGCGCCCGAGCCGATGCCCTCCATCAGCGCGGCGACGGAGGAGGCGTGGCACAGCCGCGTGCAATGGTCGACGTTGTTGTGGCCGAAGGCCTGGCGCACGAGCTTCTGGACGAGGTAGGCCTCCTCGTTCGAGCCCTTGGCCGAGCCGAAGCCGGCGATGGCCTTGCCGCCATGCGCGTCGCGGATGCGGGCGAGGCCGCCGGCGGCGGCGTCGAGCGCCTCCTCCCAGCTGGCCTCGCGGAAATGCGTCCAGGGGTTCGCCGGGTCGACGTTCAGGCCCTTGGGCGCGCCCGCCTTGCGGATCAGCGGCACGGTGAGGCGCTCGGGGCTCGCCACGTAGTCGAAGCCGAAGCGGCCCTTGACGCAAAGCCGGTTCTCGTTCGCCGGCCCGTCGCGGCCCTCGACATAGGCGATGGCGCCGTCGCGGATCTTGAAGGAGATCTGGCAGCCGACCCCGCAATAGGGGCACACCGAGTTCACCGTCTCGTCCGCGCCGCGGGTCCCCACCTGCGTCTCCCGGTCGACGATCGAGGCGGGCATCAGCGCGCCCGTCGGGCAGGCCTGGACGCATTCGCCGCAGGCGACGCAGGTCGAGACGCCCATCGGGTCGGCGAGGTCGAAGACCGGGACGTGGTGGTCGCCGCGATAGGCCATGCCGATCACGTCGTTGACCTGCACCTCGCGGCAGGCGCGGGCGCACAGCGTGCAGGAGATGCACGCGTCGAGATTCACCGCCATGGCGGGGTGCGAGAGATCGGGCCCCGGCGGATGATCACGTCCGGGGAAGCGCGACAGGGTCACGCCCTGCGCCTCGGCGAAGCGCCAGAGCGGGGAGGCCGCGTCGTGCGCCATGTCCTGCGGCGGCTGGTCGGCGACGAGGAGCTCCATCACCAGCCGGCGCGCCGTCGTCGCACGCTCGGAGGCGCTCTTGACGATCATGCCCTCGGCGGCCGGGCGGATGCAGGATGCGGCGAGCACGCGCTCGCCCTCGATCTCGACCATGCAGGCGCGGCAATTGCCGTCCGGGCGGTAGCCCGGCTCGGGGCGATGGCACAGATGCGGGATCGTCGTGCCTTCGCGGCGGGCGACCTCCCAGATCGTCTCCCCGTCCCGCGCCTCGACCGCGCGTCCGTCGAGCGTGAAGCGGATGGTCATCGGGCGGTCTCCACGGGAAAATAGTTCAGCACGCTCGCGATCGGGTTCGCCGCCGCCTGGCCGAGCCCGCAGATCGAGGCGTCGCGCATGACCTGCTCGAGATCGCCCAGGAGGTGGAGGTCCCAGCGGCCGTCGGCGAGGAGGGCCTCCGCCTTCTGCGTCCCGTTCCGGCAGGGCGTGCACTGGCCGCACGATTCGTGGCGGAAGAAGCGGATCAGGTTGAGCGCGACCGCGCGCACGTCGTCCCGGTCGGACAACACGACCACCGCATGGGAGCCGACGAAGGCCTTGTGCGGCTCCAGCATGCCGAAATCGAGCGGCAGGTCCGCCATGCGCGCCGGCAGGATGCCGCCGGAGGCCCCGCCCGGCAGGTAGCCGTAGAGCGCGTGACCGTCCTGCATGCCCCCGCAATGCGTCTCGATCAGCTCCCGGCAGGTGATTCCCGCCGGCGCGAGCTTCACGCCGGGCCGCTTGACGCGACCCGACACCGAGAACGAGCGCAAACCCTTGTGGCCGCGCGCGCCCAGCCCGGCGAACCAGCCGGGCCCCTTCTCGACGATGTCGCGCACCCAGAACAGGGTCTCGACGTTGTGGTTGAGCGTCGGGCGGCCGAACAGGCCGCGTTCGGCGATGTAGGGCGGGCGGTGGCGGGGCAGGCCGCGCTTGCCTTCGATCGATTCGAGCATGGCGCTCTCCTCGCCGCAGATATAGGCGCCGGCCCCGCGCCTCAGCTCGATCGGCGCATGCCGGTCGAGGCCCGCGGCCTTGATCGCGGCGATCTCGCGCTCGAGCAGGGCGCGCACCCCGGCGTACTCGTCGCGCAGATAGATATAGAGCCGCTCCGCCTCCACCGCCCAGGCGGCGACGAGCGCGCCCTCGAGGAAGCGATGCGGATCGCGCTCGAGGTGGTAGCGGTCCTTGAAGGTGCCGGGCTCGCCCTCGTCGGCGTTCACCGTCATCAGCCGCGGGCCGGGGAAGCCGCGCACGATCGCCCATTTGCGCCCGGCCGGGAAGCCGGCGCCGCCGAGCCCGCGCAGCCCCGCGTCGGAGAGGGTCGCCACCAGGCTCTCGGCGTCGCGCGCGCCCGAGAGGCATTCGTCGAGGAGGCGATAGCCGCCCTCCTCCCGATAGCGGTCGAGCGACAGCGCCTGCGCCGGTACCGGCTCGACCGTGTCCCCGGTCCGCGCCGCGGCGAGCACCGCCTCCGGCGTCGCGCGCTCGACGGCGCGCGTCCCGACGTGAACCGCCGGGGCGCCGGCGCAGCGCCCGATGCAGGGGGCGGCGAGAACGCGGATCTCGGCCGGGTCGGCGCCCGCCTCGAGCGCCGCCTGCAGCCGCTCGGCGCCCGCCATCATGCAGGCGACGCCGTCGCAGACGCGGATCGTCAGCGGCGCGGGGGCGGCCTCGCCCTCCTTCACGATGTCGAAATGATGATAGAAGCTCGCGACCTCGTAGACCTCGGCCTCGGGAACGCGGAACTCCTCGGCGAGCGCCTTGAGGTGCCGCGCGGCGAGGTGGCCGACGCCGTCCTGGAGCCGATGCAGAGCCTCGATCAGGAGGTCGCGCCGGCGCTCCATGGCGCCGAGCAGGCTGCGGACCTCGGCGAGGGCGGCCTCGTCGAGCGGGCGGCCGCGGGGGCGAAAGCGCGGTCCGTTCCCCCGCTTCTTCCTCGGCGCGGTGTCCGTCGGTGCGATTTCGCGCATATCCGTCTCGTTCTTCTCGCGTCCCGCGCAGGCGCCGGACGTTCTCCACCCGAAGGGGAAGCATCCGATTCCCGCGCGCCCGTGTCCAGCGGCGTGGTCGCGGCATCATGCCGTCGCCCCGCTGCAAGAGGCTGTCGATTTTTCGCCACTTGGCGAAACGGGAGCGTCATGGCAAGCAGTCTTCCCATCATCTTCTCCGGAACGACCATGGATCGCAGCAACGGCATCGGGATCGGCATCATCGGCTACGGAATCATGGGCGAGCGCCTGCTGCGCGCCGCACTCGGGCCCGGGGCCGGGTCCGTACGCGTCTGCGGCGTCTGGGATCCGTCGCCGGCCGCGATGAAGCGGCTGGCCGAGGCGTTTCCGGAGATCGCCCGCTTCGAGGGCGTCGCGCCGCTGATCGAGGGCTGCGCGTGCGTCTACGTCGCCTCGCCCCCCGCCGCGCATCTCGACCACGCCCGGGCGGCGCTCGGGGCCGGCAAGGCCCTGTTCTGCGAGAAGCCGCTCGCCGTCGACGTCGAGCAGGCGCGGGCCTTCGTGCGCGACGCCGAGGCGGCGGGCATGAGGGCCGCGGTGAACTTCCCCTTCGCCTCCTCCCTCGCCGTGGACCAGCTCGAGGCCTGGATGGCGGACGGCACGCTGGGTCCGTTGCAGGAGGCGGACATCGAGGTCTCCTTCGCGGCCTGGCCGCGGCCCTGGCAGGAGGACGCCGCCGCCTGGCTCGACCGGCGGCTTCAGGGCGGCTTCACCCGCGAGGTCCTGTCGCATTTCCTCTTCCTGGCCGGGCGTCTCGTCGGCCCCGCGACGCTCGGTCCCGCGAGCGTGCGCTACCCCGTCGATGGCGCCTCGGAGCGCGCCGTCGCGGCGGAGCTGACCGCGGGCGGCGTTCCGGTGCGCGTGCGCGGCCTCGTCGGCGAGACCGACAAGGCGGACACGAACGCCTTCACGCTCCACGGCGCGAACGGCGCGATCCGGCTGCGCGACTGGTCGGTCGCGGAGCGCCTGGTCGACGGCGTCTGGACCGAGGCCGAGGGCGCCCTCCCGCAGGAGGAGGCGCGCCCGATCACCCTCGCCCGCCAGCTCGGCAAGGTCGCCGCCATGACCCGCGGCGCGCCGCAGGATCTCGCCAGCCTGCGCGAGGCGCTCGCGGTCCAGGAGCTCGTCGAGGAGATCCTGCGCGCGGGCGAGGAAGCGGCCGCCTGAGGCCGGCGCCGCACCGTCCGCAGAGCCGTCCGGAGCGGAACGGCTAGGCTCTCGACGCGTTTTCCCGTCGAGGCCCTCGCATCCCCGCGCGACCCCGCGTCGGCGAGCGAGGGTCCTGAGACGGAAGGGATTTCCAGCATGGACCGAAAAGTCGAAGACGTGCGCGCCCGCCAAGGCTGGCGCGGCCGGCCCGTCCTCGCGATTCTCGTCATCTCCTTGGCGCTCGCGACGATCGCGTTCCTGGGATACGTCTTCTGGGCCTGGGAAACGACGCCGGACCTGGAGGGGCAGACCGGGACGCCGGCGGTGAACTCGCCCGCGAACGAGCAGAATCCGCTCCCGACGCAGAGCGATTGAGCTCACGCCCGGCGGAAGACGAGCATCATGTTGTTGGCCGGCATCTCGACCCGCTGCTCGAGCGCCAGGCCCTGCCCCGACGCGGCCCGCGCCACGTCGGCGACGTCGCGGATGCCCCAGCGCGGGTCCCGCGCCCTCAGCGAGGCGTCGAACTCGGCGTTCGAGGGCGCGGTGAAGCGGCCGTCGAGGTTGAACGGCCCGTAGAGAACGAGCGGCCCGCCCGGCGGCAGAAGCCGTCCGGCGCCCGCCATCAGGCCGAGCCCGGCCTCCCAGGGCGCGATGTGGATCATGTTGATCGAGACGATCGCGTCGGCGCGCTCCACCGGCCAGGCCGGCGCGGCGGCGTCGAGCGCGATCGGCGCCTCGAGATTCGCCAGCGCCGCATGGGCGCGCCAGGCGGCGATGCTGGCGCGGGCCTCCTCGCTCGGGTCGCTGGGGCGCCAGATCAGGCCCGGCAGGGCGCGGGCCATGTGGATCGCGTGCTCGCCGGTGCCGCTGGCGATCTCCAGCACGACGCCGCGCTCGGGGAGCACGCGCCGCAGCACGTCGAGGATCGGGTCGCGATTGCGCGCGGCCGCGGGCGCCACGAGGGCGCCGGGCGGTGGGGCGTCGGGATCGGAATCGTTCGTCGTCATCCGCCGATGGGCGCGCCGCGGGGCCCGTCTGTCAAGGCCGCGCGCCCCGGCCGCGTCCGCATTCCTCTTGCGCCCGGCCCCCGGCGTGGATTACGTCCGTGTCGTTCGCAGGAGGGCCCCGCCTTGGCCGGCAAGAGCACGAAGACCAACACCCGCAATCTCGTGACCGTCGTTTCGGTGATGATCCTCGTCGGCGCGGAGGTGTTCGGCGTGGCGCTCGCCGCCGGATGGGCCATCGCCGGCCTGTTCGAGCTCGGGGAGACCATCTCTTACGTGCTGATGGCCCTGTTCAGCCTCGCCGGCCTCTACCTGATGTGGAGCTTCTGGAAGAAGGCGATCTCGGTCGAGCCGATCAAGGGCTGACCTCGAGGCCTGAGCCACTCTTCTTCCCGGAACCGCGCCCGGCGGGGCGTGGTTGACCGTGCGTCTCCAGCGCCGGAAGGGAAGATCGATGCCGAACGTCGCGATCAACGGGCTCGGTCGCATCGGCCGGGCGACGCTCAAGATCGTCCAGGACACGCCCGGGCTCGACCTGGTCGCCGTCAACGACATCGCCCCCGCCGACAACCTCGCCTACCTGCTCAACCACGACACGGTCTACGGCCGCCCCGCCCAGGCGGCGACGGCGGGCGAGGACGCGCTCGAGGTCGGCGGGCGGCGCATCCGCGTGCTCTCGCAGAAGGATCCGGCGACGCTGCCCTGGGGCGAGATGGGCGTCGATCTCGTCTTCGAATGCACCGGCATCTTCCGCAGGGAGGAGCAGATGCGCGGCCATCTCGACGCCGGCGCGCGAAAGGTGCTGCTCTCCGCCCCGCCGAAGGGCGGCGACGTCCCCCTCGTCGTGCACGGCGTGAACGAGGCCGGCGATGCGACGCTGTTCTCCTGCGCGAGCTGCACGACGAACTGCATCACCCCGGTCTTCGAGGTGATGGGCCGGCGCATCGGCGTGCGCAAGGCGGCGATGACGACGGTGCACGCCTACACGTCCTCGCAGGAGATCGTCGACGCTCCCGCCTCGAAATGGCGCCGCGGGCGCGCGGCGGCGGCGAACCTGGTGCCGACCTCGACGGGCGCCGCCACCGCGACGACGAAGGTGCTGCCGGAATACCAGGGCCGCTTCGACGGCGTCGCCATCCGCGCGCCGGTGCCGGTGGGCTCCATCGCCGACCTCACCTTCGTCACCGAGCGCGCGACCTCCGTCGAGGAGATCAACGACGTCTTCGTCGAGGAGGCGAAGAGCGCCCGCTACGAGGGCGTCCTCGTCGTCGCCACGGCGCCGATCGTCTCCTCCGACGTCATCCGGGACCCCGCCGCCTCGATCTTCGATCCGTCCATGACGCAGGTGGTCGACGGCGACCTCGTCAAGGTGATGGCCTGGTACGACAACGAATGGGGCTATGCGGCGCAGATGGTGCGTGAGGCCCGGCGCGTGCTGAGCTGAGGCCGGGGCATGGCCGAGAAACGCGACGGCGAGGGGAGCGGCGCGGCGGCGAAGGCGCCGCCGCCGCTTCACGGCGGATCGGACGAGGACGGCGGGCGCCGCGACGAGCCGAAGGCGAAGAGGCCCGAGGGCGAAGAGCGGCGCGAGGAAGAGCGGCGCGAGCCCGAGGAGACGCTCCACGCCGCCCGCGAGAAGGGCGAGCCGCCCGACCCGGACGCGCTCGGCGAGCGCCCCTGGCACGCCGCCTCGCGCCAGGACGCGATCGACGCCCTGAAGACCGACCCCGAGAAGGGCCTCGGCGAGGACGAAGCCGGCCGCCGGCGGGAGCGCTACGGGCCCAACAAGCTGCCCGAGAAAAAGCGCGACACCATCCTCCAGGTGATCCTGCGCCAGTTCAAGGATCCGCTGATCTACGTGCTCCTCGCCGCCGGGACGGTGTCGCTGCTCGTCGGCAATTTCGAGGACGCGGCCTTCATCTTCCTGGTGCTCGCCTTCAACGCGGGTCTCGGCGCCTACCAGGAATACAAGGCGGAAAGCGCGGCGGAATCGCTCGGCCAGGTGATGCGGATCACGGCGAACGTCGTTCGCGGCGGCGACACGCGCGAGGTGGACGCCGAGGAGGTGGTGCCGGGCGATCTGATTGCGATCGCGTCCGGCGCGTCCGTGCCCGCCGACATCCGCCTGCTGCGCGCCACCGATCTCAAGGCCGACGAATCGCTCCTCACCGGCGAATCGATGGCGGTCGAGAAGAAGGCGCAGGCCGATATCGAGGCGGGCGCCCCGCTCGGCGACCGCGCGACCCTGCTGCACGCCGGCTCCACCGTCACGAGCGGACGCGCCAGGGGCGTCGCCGTGCGCACCGGCGTCCAGGCCGAGGTGGGCCGCATCGCCGAGTCGCTCGCCGAGGAGGGCGGCGAGCCCCCGCTCGTCATCCGCATCCGCCGCTTCACCCGGATCATCGCGGTCGCGGTCCTGGTGATCATCGTGGTTCTGGGCGGCGCCCAGGCGCTGCGCGGGGAAGACCTGTTCGACATCTTCCTGCTCGCGGTGGCGCTCGCCGTCTCGGCCATCCCCGCCGGCCTGCCGGTGGCGATCACGGTGGCGCTGTCCATCGGCTCGAACCGGATGGCGGCGCGCAACGTCATCGTCCGCAAGCTCCCCGCCGTCGAGGGGCTGGGCGCCTGCACGCTGATCGCCAGCGACAAGACCGGCACGCTCACGGAGAACAAGCTCTCCGCCCGGCGCATCCGCTTCCTCGACGAAGACGACGTCACCGTCTCCGGCGCGGGAGATCGCCTCGACGGCGGGCTTCAGCGCGACGACGCGGGCGTGTCGCTGGAGGACGACGAGCGGCTGCGCCGGCTCGTCGTCTCGGGGGCCCTGTGCAACGAGGGCCGGATCCGGGTCGATAACGGCGAGGTGGAGGGCAGCGGCGACACGGTCGACATCGCCTTCCTTGTCCTCGCCGGCAAGGCGGGCCTGAGGCGGGCCGATCTCCTCGAGGAGCACGAGGAGATCGGCGACATCCCCTTCGAATCCGAGCGCCGTTACGCCGCGACCTTCAACCGCCACGGCGACCGGATCGTCGCGCACGTCAAAGGCGCGGCGCAGACGCTGGTCGAGCTGTGCGACGTCGACGCGGACGCGGTCTCGAAGGCCGAGAAGGCGCTCGCCGACGAGGGCTACCGCGTCATCGCGGTGGCGGAAGGCCCGGTCGACGAGGCGGCGGCGCGGGAGGCGGACCCCGCCGCCTTGAGAGGCCTCGCGTTCCTCGGCCTCGTCGGGCTGATCGACCCCGTGCGCGAGAGCGTTCCGGACGCCGTCGAGCGCTGCCGGCACGCCGGCATCGACGTGCGCATGGTCACGGGCGATCACCCCTCCACCGCGCTCGCCATCGGCCGCCGGCTCGCCATCGCCGAGGACGAGGACGACGTCCTCACCGGGGCGGAGATCGGCAGGCGCGAGGAGGGCGCGAGCGGGCGCGCGGGCGCGATCCTCGGCTCGGCGATCTACGCCCGCATCGAGCCGCGGCAGAAGACCACCATCGTGGAGGCCCTGCAGGACGCCGGCCACTTCGTCGCCGTCACCGGGGACGGCGTCAACGACGCGCCGGCGCTCAGGCGGGCCAATATCGGCGTCGCCATGGGCAAGAGCGGCACCGACGTCGCCCGCGGCGCCGCCGACCTGATCCTGACCGACGACAATTTCGCCTCCATCGTCAACGGCGTCACCGAGGGCCGCATCGCCTACGACAACGTCCGCAAGGTGGTGTGGCTCCTGATCTCCACCGGCGTCGCCGAGCTGATCCTGTTCACGCTCTCGGTGATCTTCGACACGCCCTTGCCGCTCACCCCGGTGCAGCTCCTGTGGCTCAACCTGGTGACCAACGGCATCCAGGACGTGGCGCTCGCCTTCGAGAAGGGCGAGCCGGACGTGCTCGAGCGACGACCGCGGCGGCCGGACGAGCGCATCTTCAACCGGCTGATGATCGAGGAGGTGGCGACGTCGGGGGTCTACATGGGCCTCGTGTCCTTCGCGGTGTTCTGGTTCGCCTATTACGAGCTGAACATGACGCTGTTCGAGGCGCAGAACCTGCTCCTCCTGCTCATGGTCCTGTTCGAGAACGTGCACGCCTTCAACGTGCGCTCGGAGACCCGCTCGGCCTTCCGCATCCCGCTGCGGGACAACAGGCTCCTCGTCGGCGCCGTGGTCCTGGCGCAGGGCGTGCATATCCTCTCGATGTTCATCCCCGGCTGGAACGAGATCCTCGACATCGCGCCGGTCTCGCTCGCCACGTGGGGGACGCTGCTCGCCATCGCGGCGTCGAAATTCGTCGCGGTGGAGCTTTATAAATGGCTGCGCGGGCGCGACCTCGCCAGGCGCCTGAACGAGGAGCCCACCGGCTTCGAGAAGCGTCGGCAGGAACGGAGGGCGGCATGACGATGATCGCGGGTGCGGACGAGGAGGCGATCGCGGCGGCGATCTTCGACATGGACGGCGTCGTCACCGACTCGGCCGAGGCGCATTTCGCCGCCTGGAAGGAGACCTTCGACGAGGTCGTGCGCGAGCACGCCTTCGGCGAGGCGGCGCGGCCCTTCACCCGGGCCGATTACCGCGAGCATGTCGACGGGGTGCCGCGCTTCGACGGCGTGCGGCGCTTCCTCGCCTCGCGCGGAATCGCGCTGCCCGAGGGCGAGCCCGGCGAGGAGCGCCTCGACAGCGTCCAGGGCGTCGGCACGGCGAAGAACCGGCGCTTCCAGCGTTGGCTCGAGGAGAAGCCGGTGCCGACCTACGAGGACACCATCGCCTTCATCCACGCGCTGAAGCGGCGCGGGATCAGGGTCGGGATCTTCTCGGCGAGCCGCAACGCGGTGCGCGTGCTGGACAGCGCGGGCGTGCGCGACCTGTTCGACGCCAAGGTCGACGGGATCGACGCGCGCGAGGCGGACCTGCCCGGCAAGCCCGAGCCCGACGTGCTGATCGCATGCGCCCGCCGCCTCGGCGCGGAGCCGGCGCGCACGATGGTGTTCGAGGACGCCGTGTCGGGCGTCCAGGCCGGCGCCAAGGGGCGCTTCCGGCTGGTCGTCGGCGTGAACCGCGAGGACGAGCGCGCCGATTCGCACGGCGTCGACCTGCGCGCCCACGGCGCCGATCTCGTCACCCGCGACCTGCGCCGCCTCCTGGCCGACGACGGCCTGAGCCTGCGCGCCACCGACACGCTGCCCGACCCGCTCGAGGAGCGCGACGCGTTCGCACGACGCCTCGGCGACAGGCCGCTCGCCGTCTTCCTCGACTACGACGGCACCCTCACCCCCATCGTCGAGGACTTCACCGCGGCCGGCCTCTCGCCCGAGATGGAGGCGACCCTCGAGCGGCTGGGGCGGGCGACCAAGGTGGCGGTGATCTCCGGGCGCGACCTCGAGGACGTGCAGAACCGCGTCCGGCTGCCCGAGATCTACTATGCCGGCTCGCACGGCTTCGACATCGCGGGCCCCGCCTCGCTGCGCGCGCGCCCGGGGGAGGCGGAGCGCTTCCTGCCCGCCCTCGACGCCGCGGAAGGCGCCCTGCGCGACCGGCTGGCGGACATCGCGGGCGCGAGGATCGAGCGCAAGACGTTCTCCATCGCCGTGCATTGGCGCGGGGCGGCCGAGGCCGACGTCGCGCGCATCGAGGACCACGTCGACTCGGTGGTGGAGGCGCACGAGACGCTGCGCAAGAGCCGGGGCAAGAAGGTCTTCCAGATCCAGCCGCGTACGGACTGGGACAAGGGCCGGGCCGTGCGCTGGCTTCTCGACCACACGCCGATGGGTGAGGGCGAGCCCTGCCCGCTCTACGTGGGCGACGACCTCACCGACGAGGACGCCTTCGCGGCGCTCGACGCCGACGGGATCGGGATCGTGGTGCGCGACGGCGCCCGCGCCACCGCCGCCGACTACGCGATCGACGACCCGGACGCCGTGCGCCGCTTCCTCGACATGCTCGCGGAACGCGCGGAAGGGAGACCGCCATGATCGTCGACGCCGCCACGCCAGCCGGCGACTGGGTGCTCTCCTACGACGGGTTCGAGCCCGAGCAGGAAGGCCTGCGCGAGGTGCTCTGCGCGCTCGGGAACGGCACCATCGTCTCCCGCGCCGCCGCGCCGAACGCGCTGGCCGACGACGTGCATTATCCCGGCAGCTATCTCGCCGGCGGCTACGATCGGCTGGCGACGACGATCGCCGGCGAGACCATCGAGAACGAGGATCTCGTCAACCTGCCGAACTGGCTGCCGCTCGTCTTCCGCATCGCCGACGGCCCTTGGCTGCGGCCGGGGGACGTCGAACAGATCGGCTACCGGCAGGCGCTCGATCTGCATGCCGGCGTGCTGCGCCGGGTCGTGCGCATGCGCGACGGAGACGGACGCGTGGTGCGCTGGGACGAGGAGCGCATCGTCTCCATGCACGCGCCGCACCTCGCCGCGCTCAGGGTGGCGCTGACGCCGGAGAACTTCTCCGACCCGATGACGATCCGCGCCGGGCTCGACGGCTCGGTGATCAATTGGGGCGTGAAGCGCTACCGGGAGCTGAACGGCCGGCATCTCGAGACCCTCGACACCGGCGCCGTCGAGGGCGACGTGCTCACGCTGCGCTCCCGCTTCGTCCAGGCGCGGCGGGAGGTGGCGCTCGCCGCGCGCACGCGGGTGACGGCGGCCGGCGGGCCGGTGGTGCCGGCGCGAATCGAGACGCTGGCGAACCAGGCCTCGCACGAGTTCGACGTCGCGGCCCGGGAGGGCCAGGCGATGGTGGTGGAGAAGATCGCCGCCTACGCCAGCTCGCAGGACAAGGCGAGCTCCGAGCCGTTGCTCGAGGCCGTCAAGCACGTGCGTCGCGCCGGGCCGTTCTCGGAGCTGCGCGCCGCGCACGTGAAGGCGTGGGCGCACCTGTGGCAGCAGGCGGACATCCGGGTGGAGAGCGAGGCCGATCAGGAGGCGCAGCTCAAGCTCAGGCTCCACATCTTCCACCTGCTGCAGACCGCGTCCGGCCATTCCGTCGACCGCGACGTGGGCGTGCCGCCCCGGGGCTGGCACGGCGAGGCCTATCGCGGCCACATCATGTGGGACGAGCTCTTCATCTTCCCCTACCTGAACCTGCGCCTGCCGGTGCTCACCCGCGCCCTCCTGCGCTACCGATACCGCCGCCTCGACGAGGCGCGGCGGCTGGCGGCGGAGGCCGG
This sequence comes from Salinarimonas sp., assembly GCF_040111675.1. Classification (NCBI taxonomy): domain Bacteria; kingdom Pseudomonadati; phylum Pseudomonadota; class Alphaproteobacteria; order Hyphomicrobiales; family Salinarimonadaceae; genus Salinarimonas; species Salinarimonas sp. Next base: position 47,796 of record NZ_CP157794.1, read on the forward strand.
CCTGCGGGGCGCGATGTTCCCCTGGCAGAGCGGCTCGGACGGGCGCGAGGAGAGCCAGCGCATCCACCTCAACCCGGTCTCGGGCAATTGGATTCCCGACAATTCCTGGCGCCAGCGCCATATCGGCGCGGCGGTGGCCTATAATGTCTGGCAATACGTGGAAGCGACGGACGATCGCGGTTTCCTGCGCGACTACGGCGCGGAGCTGTTCCTGGAGATCGCCCGCTTCTTCGCGAGCCTCGCCGAGCGGCGGCCCGACGGGCGCTGGGGCATCTGCGGGGTGATGGGGCCGGACGAGTTCCACACCGCCTATCCCGGCGCCGACCCGCGCACGGAGGGCGGGCTCGACAACAACGCCTACACCAACGTCATGGCCTCCTGGCTGCTGACGCGGGTCGTCGACGTGCTCGACCTGCTCGCCCCGGACGACCGCGCCCGGCTGATCGACCGGCTCGAGATCACCGACGCCGAGCTCGCGCTCTGGACCGAGATCAGCCGTGGCCTCTTCATCCCCTTCCACGACGACGGGATCATCAGCCAGTTCGAAGGCTGGGAGCAGCTGAAGGAGTTCGACTGGGACGGCTATCGGGAGAAGTACGGCAACATCCAGCGCCTCGACCGGCTGCTCGAGGCGGAGGGGGACCACCCCAACCACTACAAGGTCTCCAAGCAGGCCGACGTGCTGATGATCTTCTATCTGTTCAGCCGCGAGGAGATCGACGAGATCTTCCACCGGCTGGGCTACGCTTTCTCGCCGGAGCAGATCTTCCGCAACATCCAGTATTACGGCCGGCGGACCTCCCACGGCTCGACGCTCAGCTTCGTCACCCACGCCTGGGTGCTCGCCCGCTCCGACCGCCAGCGCTCCTGGGCGCTCGCGCTCCAGGCGCTCGACGCCGACATCGCCGACGTGCAGGGGGGCACCACCCAGGAAGGCATCCATCTCGGCGCCATGGCGGGCACCGTCGACCTGATGCAGCGCTGCTATACGGGGATCGAGGTCGCCACCGGCGCGCTCCTGTTCAACCCGCGCCTGCCGGAGGAGATGCGCTGCCTGCGCACCACCGTGCGCTACCGCCGGCAGGTGCTCGACATCGAGGTGGACCAGGAGCGGCTGACGGTGTCGAGCCGGGTGATGACCGCCTCGCCCGTGGTGATCGCCTATCGCGGCCACGCCCGCGCGATCAGCCCGGGCCAGAGCTTCGCCTTCGAGCTCGTGCGCGAGGTCAAGCCCGACCGGCCCGCGCGCGAGAGCGAGCAGAAGCGCGCCCGCGCCGAGCACGCCGAGGAGCAGGCGCGCGACGAGCAGGCGGGGCCGGAATCGCCCTCCGAATAGGCCGATCCGAACGCCGCTTCGCGCGTTTCGCCCGCATGGCGTCGGCGCCGCAGGGAGGAAAGCCATGGCCAGGATCGCGATCTTCGAGGTCGAGGAATGGGAGCGCGAGACCTTCGCGGATCTCGCCCGCGCGCACGACGTCGTCTTCCGCGAGGAGACGCTCGAGGCGGGCAATGCCGGCGAGGCGGCGGGCGCCGAGGTTCTCTCGACCTTCATCTATTCGCGGCTCACCCGCGAGGTGCTGGAGCCGTTCGAGAATCTCAAGCTGATCGCCACCCGCTCCACCGGCTTCGATCATGTCGATCTCGACACGTGCGAGGAGCGGGGCATCCAGGTCGCCAACGTGCCGAGCTACGGCGAGAACACGGTCGCCGAGCACGTCTTCGCGCTTCTCGGCGCGATCTCCCACAACATCGTCGCCGCCGCCGACCGCACGCGGCGCGGGGACTTCTCGCACGAGGGCCTGCAGGGCTTCGACCTGAAGGGCCGCACGCTCGGCGTCGTCGGCACCGGCCATATCGGCCGCTGGGCCGCGCGGATCGCCAGGGGCTACGGCATGGAGGTGCTGGCCTTCGACGTGAAGCCGGACGAGGAGGCCGCCCGCGAGATCGGGTTCGCCTACGTCGCCATGGACGAGCTGCTCGCGCGCTCGGACGTCGTCACCCTGCACGTGCCGGGCAGCGAGAAGACGAAGCACCTGATCTCCAGGGACGAGTTCGCGAAGATGAAGGACGGTTCGGTCCTCATCAACACGGCCCGCGGCCCCGTGGTCGACGTCGACGCGCTCCTGCACGCGCTCGCCTCCGGCAAGCTGCGCGCGGCCGGTCTCGACGTGCTGCCGCAGGAGCCGGTGGTGCGCGAGGAGGCGGAGCTGCTGCGCACCTACTTCCGCAAGGAGCACAAGCTCGATACGCTGCTCGCCGACCACATCCTGCTGCGGCTCTCCAACGTGGTGATCACGCCTCACACCGCCTTCGACACCAAGGAGGCCGTGCAGCGCATCCTCGACACGACGCACGACAACATCGCGGGCTTCCTCGAGGGCGAGCCGCGCAACGTCGTGAACGGCTGAGCGGTCGCGCACGCCGCGGGCAACGACCCCGGCTTGGCAATACGGCGGCGGCATGCCACCTTGGGGCGTATCGTCGACCACCGGAGGACCGCCATGCCCGACGCCGCTTCGCCCGCATCCATTCGCCCGCCGCGCCCCGAGGACCGCGCCGGCTGGGAGGCGTTGTGGGCCGGCTACCTGACGTTCTACGGCGCGACGGTGTCCCCCGAGGTGACCGAGACGACGTGGGGACGGCTGCACGACCCCGCCGTCCCGATCCACGCCTTCGTCGCCGAGCGGGACGGCGCGTTGGTGGGGCTCGTCCACTACATCTACCACTTCTCCACCTGGACCGCGCAGCCCTATTGCTACCTGCAGGATCTGTTCACGGCGCCGGAGACGCGCGGCGCCGGCGTCGGCCGCGCGCTGATCGCCGCCGTGCGCGCCAGGGCCGAGGCCGACGGCGCGAGCCGGGTCTACTGGCTCACCCAGGAGGGCAACGTCACGGCGCGGGCGCTCTACGACAAGGTCGCCATGCGGACGGGATTCATCCAATACAAGCAGCCGATCCTGTGAAACCGAACGCGTCGCCCTTGCCGCAGGGTCGGCATCGGCTAACTTGTGCGGAATGCCGGGCGAATCGCGGCTCGGGCGCAGAATTTCCACCCTCGACGAGGTACACATGGCCGACGCGTTCAAGATCGAGTTCCAATCCCCCGCCATGCCGGAGGGCGGCGACCTCGTCGTCTTCGTCGCGGAGGACCTCGAGCCCGGGCCGACGGCGAAGGACATCCTCGGCGACGCGGTCGGCCTGATCGCCCGCGCGGCCAAGGCGGAGCGCTTCAAGGGCAAAGCGCGCAGCGCGATGACCCTCGCCGCCCCGGCAGGCCTGCCGGTCGATCGGCTGATCGTGGTCGGGATCGGCGGCGGCGCGCAGGGCGAGCCCTTCGACTTCGTCACCCTCGGCGGCGTCGTCGCCGGCAAGGTGGCCGGGCGCGAGGCGACCGCGATCGCCGAGTTCCCCGGCCTCGAGGCCGGCGTCGAGGAGATCGCCGAGACGACGCTCGGCGCGCGGCTGCGCGCCTATTCCTTCGATCGCTACAAGTCGAAGAAGGGCAAGAAGAAGGACGCCGACGAGGAGAACGGCGAGACCGGCGGCAAGCTGATCGTCGGCTGCGCCGATCCGAGCGCGACCAAGAAGGCGGCGAAGATCCGCGAGGGTCTGGCCCAAGGCGTGGCGCTGGCGCGCGACCTCGTCAACGAGCCCGGCAACGTGCTCGGCCCGGTCGAGTTCGCGGCGAAGGCCAAGGAGCTCGAGAAGCTCGGCGTCGAGGTGGAGATCCTCGACGAGAAGCAGCTCGGCAAGATCGGCATGCGCGCGCTGCTGGGCGTGGCGCAGGGCTCGGAGCGCCCGGCGCGGGTCGCGATCATGCGCTGGAACGGCGGGGGCAAGAAGGACAAGCCCGTCGCCTTCGTCGGCAAGGGCGTCGTCTTCGACACCGGCGGCATCTCGATCAAGCCCGCCGGCGGCATGGAGGACATGAAGGGGGACATGGCCGGCGCCGCCTGCGTGGTCGGCCTGATGCACGCGCTCGCCGCCCGCAAGGCCAAGGCGAACGTGATCGGCGCCATCGGCCTCGTCGAGAACATGCCCGACGGCAAGGCCCAGCGCCCCGGCGACGTGGTCGAGACGCTCTCGGGCCAGACCGTGGAGGTGATCAACACCGACGCCGAGGGCCGCCTCGTCCTCGCCGACGTGCTCACCTACGTCCGCGAGCAGTACGAGCCGGCCTTCATGATCGACCTCGCGACCCTCACCGGCGCGATCCTGGTCGCGCTCGGGCAGGACCACGCGGGCCTGTTCTCCAACGACGATGCGCTCGCCGAGCGGCTCGCCGCCGCCGGCAAGGCGACCGGCGAGAAGGTCTGGCGCATGCCGCTCGGGCCCGCCTACGACAAGATGATCGAGTCCAAGATCGCCGACATGAAGAACGTCGGCGGCCGCAATGCCGGCTCGATCACCGCGGCGCAATTCCTCAAGCGCTTCGTCGAGGACACGCCCTGGGCCCATCTCGACATCGCCGGCACCGGCATGGCCGCGCCTCAGAGCGAGATCTCCCGCACCTTCGGCTCGGGCTACGGCGTGCGCCTGCTCGACCGGCTGGTGAAGGATCATTACGAGGGCTGAGGCCCGCGCACGCGTTCGCAACGAAGGGCGCCCGCGGGATCGCGGGCGCCCTTTCTCTCGTCAGCGGAAGACGACGGTGCGGTTGCCGTTGCGCAGCACCCGGTGCTCCACGTGGAACTTCACCGCGCGGGCGAGCACCACGCTCTCCACGTCGCGGCCGAGCGCGGTGAGCGCCTCCGGGCCGTCCTCGTGGGTGACGCGCACCACCTCCTGCTCGATGATCGGCCCCTCGTCGAGGTCCGGCGTCACGTAGTGCGCCGTCGCGCCGATCAGCTTCACGCCGCGCTGATAGGCCTGGGTGTAAGGCGCCGCGCCCTTGAAGCTCGGCAGGAAGGAGTGGTGGATGTTGATCGCCCGCCCCTCGAGGAAGCGGCACATCGAATCCGACAGGACCTGCATGTAGCGCGCGAGCACGACGAGATCGGCCTTGGTCTCCTCCACCAGCGCGGCGAGCTTCGCCTCCTGCTGCGGCTTGGTCTCGGCCGTGACCGGGATGTGGTGGAAGGGGATCTCGTAGCTGTTGGCCAGGCGCTCGAAATCGCGGTGGTTCGAGACGATGGCGACGATGTCGACCTTCAGGGCGCCGATGGTCCAGCGGTAGAGCAGGTCGTTCAGGCAATGGCCGAACTTCGAGACCATCAAAACGACCTTCGGGCGCTCGGAGGTCTCGTGCAGGCTCCACTCCATGCCGTAGCGGCTGGCGATGGCGTGCAGCGGCGCGCGCAGCTGGTCCGCCGTGGTGGCGGAGTCCACCGGCGTGAAGGCGACGCGCATGAAGAAGCGCTCCGTGTCGCGGTCGCCGAACTGCTGGTTCGTGATGATGTTGCAGCCGTTCTGGACGAGGAAGCCCGAGATCGCGTTGACGATCCCGATCGTGTCGACGCAGGAGAACTTGAGGATGAACTTCGGATCTTCGAGCTTCATGTGCGTGGCTCCTGGCTGAGCTTCGTATACGGCCCAGCGGATCGGGTCAGCATTCGGCGACGTTGACGGCGAGGCCGCCCTGGGACGTCTCCTTGTACTTCGACTGCATGTCGACGCCGGTCTGGCGCATCGTCTCGATCACCTCGTCGAGCGAGACGTAGTGCAGGCCGTCGCCGTGCATCGCGAGCGAGGAGGCGGCGATGGCCTTGACGGCGCCGAAGGCGTTGCGCTCGATGCAGGGGATCTGCACGAGCCCGCCGATCGGATCGCAGGTCATGCCGAGATGGTGCTCCATGGCGATCTCGGCGGCGTTCTCGATCTGCAGCGGCGTGGCGCCGAGCGCGGCGGCGAGGCCCGCGGCGGCCATGGAGGCGGCGGAGCCGACCTCGCCCTGGCAGCCCACCTCCGCCCCCGAGATCGAGGCGTTGCGCTTGATCAGCCCGCCGATGGCGGCGGCGGTGAGCAGGAACTCCCGCGTCTTCTCCGGGGAGGGCTCCGCGCAGATCTCGCGCAGGTAGCGCAGCACCGCCGGCACGATGCCGGCCGCGCCGTTGGTCGGCGCGGTGACGACGCGCCCGCCGGCGGCGTTCTCCTCGTTGACGGCGATGGCGTAGGTCGAGACCCGGTCCATCGTCTCGGACGGAGACTTGGCGTTTTTCAGCGCGCCGGCCTGGAGCCGGGCGTGCAGGTCCTTCGCCCGCCGGCGCACCTTGAAGCGCCCCGGCAGCACGCCGCCCGTGGCGAGCCCGCGCTCGATGCAGGCGAGCATCGCCGCCGCGATGGCGTCGAGGCCGGCCTCGATCTCGTCCCGCGGGCGCAAGGCCAGCTCGTTCTCCAGCTGGATCGCGGCGATCGAAAGCCCGCGCGCCTCGCACAGGTCGAGCAGCGCGTCGGCGCTGTCGAAGGGCAGCGGCGCGACGACGTCGATCGGCGCCGTCTCGGCCGCGTCGTCCACGACGAAACCGCCGCCGATCGAGTAGTAGACGCGCACGAGCACGGTGCGGCCTTCCGCGTCCTCGGCGGTGAAGCGCATCCCGTTGGTGTGCCGCGGCAGCATCTCCGCCGTGTCGAGGACGAGGTCGCTCGCCGGGTCGAAGGCGATGCGCGCCGCGCCGAGGAAGAAGGCCTTCTCGGCCTCGAGCCCGGCGACGAGGCCGGGCACCGCGTCGGGATCGACCCGGTCCGGCCGCTCGCCGAGCAGGCCGAGGCAGATGGCGGTGTCGCTGCCGTGGCCCTTGCCGGTGAAGGCGAGCGAGCCGTGCAGGCTCACCCCCACCCGCGCCGGCGGCTCGGGCAGCTCGCGCAGGTCCGTGAGGAAGCGCGCGGCGGCCACCATCGGCCCGACGGTGTGGGAGCTCGACGGCCCGATGCCGATCTTGAAGAGCTCGAAGACGCTGATCATGGCTCGAACTCCGGCTGTTCGGCGGCGGCTTACAGCCCCCGCGCGGCCTCGACGAGGAACCCGCGGACGTAGGTCGCGAACGAGCGCCAGCACTCCACCTCGAACGCGTCGTCGTCGACGCGGGCGAGCAGGATCTCGGCCTTGGCGAAGACGGTGCGCGTCGCCGTGCCCACGGGGAAGGCGGACGGGGCGAGGTCGAGCGGGCAGCCGGCGTTGAGCGTCGCCTCGGCGGCGGGGCCGCGCACGAGGAGCCCGCAATTGCGGTGGCTGACGTCGACGAGCGCGTGGAACACGCCCTCGAGATCGGCGGCGATGCGCGCGGCGAGCTCCTCCGTCTCGTCGGCATGGCCGAGGATCAGCCACTCGTCCGGCCCGAGCCGAACGGCGCGGCGGCCGTCGGCCTCCGAGACGCCGGTGACGCCGACGTCGAAGGCGAGCCCCGCCACCGCGCCGATACGGGCGGCATCGGCCGGGCGCAGGCGCAGCGACAGGCGCGTGCGCGGCGCCAGCGGCTCGATCGTCACGCCGGCGAGGCTCTCCTTCGCCAGCGGGAAGGGCGCGGTGCGGGTCGCGGTGTGGCGGGTCTCAAGCATTGACGCGCTCTCCCTTGGGGTCGACGAAGACCGTCTCGGTGATCGTCGCGCGGGCGAAGCCGCGCATCGTGGTGACGTGGACCGTCTCGCCCATCCGCGCGCGCCCGTCGGCGACGAGGGCGAGCGCGATGGTGCGCCCGGCGGCGGGGCTGACGTAGCTCGAGGTCACGTGGCCGAGCATCGGCACGGGCTTCGGCGCGGTCGGGTCGAGGACGATCTGCGCACCCTCGTCGAGGAGCTCGCTCGGGTCCTCGGTGACGAGGCCGACGAGCTGCTTGCGGCCGGAGGCGACCACGTCGGGACGCGACAGCGAGCGCTTGCCGACGAAATCCGCCTTGACCTTCGAGACCATGCCGCCGAGCCCGACGTCGTCGGCCGTCACCGTGCCGTCGGTCTCCTGGCCGACGATGATGAAGCCCTTCTCGGCGCGCAGCACGTGCATGGTCTCGGTGCCGTAGGGCGTGATCCCGAAGGGCCGCCCCGCCTCGTAGACCGCCTCCCACACGGCGCGGCCGTAATCGGCCGGCACGTTGATCTCGAATCCGAGCTCGCCGGTGAAGGACACGCGCATCAGCCGGGTCGGCACCCCGCAGATGTAGCCCTCGCGGACCGACATGTGCGGGAAGGCCTCGTTCGAGAGATCGATGTCGGAGACGAGCGTCGAGAGGATCTCGCGCGCCTTCGGCCCCTGCAGCGCGATCACCGCCCATTGCTCGGTGATCGAGGTGAGGAAGACGTTCAGGTCCGGCCACTCGGTCTGGAGGTAGTCCTCCATGAGCGCCAGCACCCGCGGCGCGCCGCCGGTCGTCGTCGTGACGTGGAAGCGGTCGTCCGCCATGCGCGCCACGACGCCGTCGTCGGTGATGTAGCCGTCTTCCTTGAGCATCAGGCCGTAGCGGCACTTGCCGGGGGCGAGCTTCGTCCAGGCGTTGACGTACATCCGGTTCATGAACTCGGCGGCGTCCGGTCCCACGACCTCGATCTTGCCGAGCGTCGAGGCGTCGAAGATGCCGACCGATTCGCGCACCGCCCTGCACTCGCGCAGGACCGCGGCGTGCATGTCCTCGCCGGCCTTCGGGAAGTACCAGGCGCGGCGCCAGAGCGAGACGTTCTCGAACGCCGCCCCGTGCTCGACGGCCCAATCGTGGATCGGCGTGCGACGGATCGGGTCGAACAGGTCGCCCTTGTTCGGGCCGACGAGAGCCGAGAAGCTCACCGGCGTGTAGGGCGGGCGGAAGGTGGTGGTGCCCACCGCCGGAAGGGGCTTGTCGAGCAGCCCGGCGACGAGGCCGAGCGCGTTCATGTTCGACGTCTTGCCCTGGTCGGTGGCCATGCCCGTCGTGGTGTAGCGCTTCACGTGCTCGATCGAGTGGAAGCCCTCGCGCACGGCGAGCTTGACGTCCTTGGCGGTGACGTCGTTCTGGAAGTCGAGGAAGGCGCGCACCTTGCCCGGGTCGACGTCGGTGGGCAGAACCCGCATCGGCTGGAAGCCGGTGCGGGTCGCGCTCGCCTGGAAGCTGCGGGCGGCGTCGACGCCGGCCGCCGCGGCGCCGGCGGCGAAGCCGGCGTTCAGGCAGGCGGCGAGGTCGTACTCGCCCGCGCAGGCGCCGGCGGAGCGCTCGGCCTGCGCGCTCGTCGCGGGCAGGAAGGCGTCGCGCTCGGCGTCGAAGGCGAGCTTGCCGCGGGACTGCGAGTACAGGTGCACCGCCGGCGTCCAGCCGCCGGACATGCCGACGCAGTCGCAGGGCAGCGTGCGGCGCGCGCCGACGGAGCCGTTCGCGGTCAAGGGCGCGACGATCAGGCCCGTGACCCGCAGCCGGCCCTTCGAGCCGACCACCGTGTGCCCGGCGATCACCTCGACGCCGCGGGCGCGCAGCCAGGCGGCGTCCTCGGCGCAATCGGCCTCGAGCCGCGCGTCGACCAGGGTGACGGCGATCCCCGCCGCGTGCAGGTCGGCCGCCACCGTGTAGGCGGAGGAGCCCGTCGTCGCGATCACGACCTTGCGGCCCGGGGCGACGCCGTAGCGGTTGACGAAGACGCGCAGGCTCTCGGCGAGGAGAATGCCCGGGCGGTCGTTGTCGGCGAAGACCAGCGGGCGCTCGTGCGAGCCGGTGGCGAGGACGACCTCGCCGGCGCGCACCTGCCAGAGCCGCTCGCGGGGCATGTCGCGGGCGGCGTCGCGGCCGAGATGGTCGCAGACCCGCTCCACCAGGGCGGCGTGGTTGTGGTTGTAGTAGCCGAACGCCGTGGTGCGCGGCAGCACGACGACGGTCTCGAAGCCGTCGAGCTCGGCCAGCGTCTCGGCGACCCACTGCTGGGCCGGCTTCCCCTCGATGGTCGAGGTCACGTCGTGCAGCAGCGCGCCGCCGGGCTCGGACTGCTCGTCGGCGAGCATCACCCGCTTGCCGGAGCGCGCGGCGGCGAGCGCAGCCGCGAGGCCGGCGGGGCCGGCGCCGACGATGAGCACGTCGCAATGGGCGTGGCGGTGGGCGTAGCGGTCCGGATCGCCCTCCTTCGGCGCGACGCCGAGACCGGCGGCGGCGCGGATGATCGGCTCGTAGACCTTGTCCCAGAACTTCCGCGGCCACATGAAGGTCTTGTAGTAGAAGCCCGCCACGAAGACCGGCGACAGCAGATCGTTCACCGCGCCGACGTCGAAGGACAGGTTCGGCCAGCGGTTCTGCGAGCCGACGACGAGCCCGTCCGTCGCCTCGACCACGGAGGCGCGGTTGTTCGGGTCGACCCGGCCGGGGCCGCGATCCACGGAGAAGAGCGCGTTCGGCTCGTCCGTGCCGGCCGAGAGCAGGCCGCGCGGGCGATGGTACTTGAACGAGCGGCCCATCAGGTGGACGCCGTTGGCGATGAGGGTCGCGGCCACCGTGTCGCCGGCATAGCCCTCGTAGGCCCGGCCGTCGAAGGTGAGGGTCAGCGGGCGGGACCGGTCGATGCGGCCGCCGCGGGGCAGACGGAAGGGCTGACGGGCGCTCATCGGATCTCCTCCGCGGCCAGATCGGGGCGCGGCGCGCCGGCGGGGTAGGTGGTGACGAACTTGTCGGAATGGGTGTCGCGCAGCGCGTTGAACCAGCGCTGGCAGCCGTGGGCGTGGTTCCAGCGCTCGGCGTAGAGACCCTTGGGGTTGTCGCGCACGAACAGGAACTCGGACCAGGCCTGGTCGTCGAGGGCGGACGGGTCGGTCGGGCGCGCCACGTGGGCCTCGCCGCCGTAGCGGAACTCTAGCTCGGGCCGCGGCCCGCAATGGGGGCAGGTGATCAGCAGCATGGCGTTCGACCTTCAGTGCGCGACGGCGGCCGCGGCCGCCTCGTCGATCAGCCGCCCGGTGCGGAAGCGATCGAGCGTGAACGGCGCGTTGATCTTGTGCGGCTCGCCCTTGGCGAGCGTGTAGGCGAAGGTGTGGGCCGAGCCCGGCGTCGCCTTGAAGCCGCCCGTGCCCCAGCCGCAATTGACGAACAGCCCCGGCACCGGCGTCTTGCCGATGATCGGCGAGCGGTCGGGCGTGACGTCGACGATGCCGCCCCAGTTGCGCAGCATGCGCATGCGGGCGAATTGCGGGAAGATCTCGCAGATGGCGTCGAGCGTGTGCGTCGAGATCTGCAGGCCGCCCTGCTGCGAGTAGGACACGTACTGGTCCGTGCCCGCGCCGATGACGAGCTCGCCCTTGTCCGACTGCGAGATGTAGGCGTGGACCGCGTTCGACATCACGACGCAGGGGAAGACCGGCTTGACCGGCTCGGAGACGAGCGCCTGCAGCGGGAAGCTCGTCAGCGGCATGCGCACGCCGGCGCGCTCCATGATCACCGAGGTGTGTCCGGCGGCGACGACGCCCACCGTCTTGGCGCCGATGAAGCCCTTCGTCGTCTCGACGCCGGTGACGGCGCCGCTCGAGGGATCGCGGCGGAAGCCGGTGACCTCGCAATTCTGGATGATGTCGACGCCGCGGCTGTCGGCGGCGCGGGCGTAGCCCCAGGCCACCGCGTCGTGGCGCGCCGTGCCGGCGCGGCGCTGCAGGGCGGCGCCGAGCACCGGATAGCGCGCGTCGCGGGCGATGTTGAGCGGCGGGCAGTACTCCTTCGCCTGCTCCGGCGTCAGCCACTCGTTGTCGACGCCGTTGAGCCGGTTGGCGTAGACGTGACGCTTGAAGATCTGCACGTCGTGGATGTTGTGCGCCAGCATCATCACGCCGCGCTGCGAGAACATCACGTTGTAGTTCAGGTCCTGGGAGAGGCCCTCCCAGAGCTTGACCGCGTGGTCGTAGAGATGCGCGCTCTCGTCGTAGAGATAGTTCGAGCGGATGATGGTCGTGTTGCGGCCGGTATTGCCGCCGCCGATCCAACCCTTCTCGAGAACCGCGACGTTGGTGATCCCGAACTCCTTGGCGAGATACCAGGCCGTGCCGAGCCCGTGGCCGCCGCCGCCGACGATGATCACGTCGTAGCTCGTCTTCGGTTCGGGCGAGCGCCATTGGCGGCCCCAGCCCTGGTGAGCGCGGGTGGCCTCGCTCAGGAGGTTCATCAGGTTGAAACGGCGCATGGCGTTCGCTCGCTCGTGACCGGCGCTCGTCCGGGGACTGTCGACCGGTGCGGGATCGTGAACGCAGCATGCCTGCAAGCGCCCTCCCGGCGCTTGATCGGCGGCGACGTTCTCTAGCGCTTTTGCGACAACGCGCGTCGTTTACGCTCAAGCCGGGCTGTGCGCCGGGCGGACCGGCTCGGCGGCGCGAAGGCCTTCCGTCGCCTTGCCGGAACGGTCGCGCTTGGCCGCCGTTGTCGCACCATGGCGGCGCGCGGAAATCCGACATGCGCACAGGATGCGCGCGACGGCGCGGCCGGCGGGACCGAGGCGCGCCGATGAGTCTCGCCACGCGCCTGATCCGCCGCCTCGGCCGAAGCCGCCGAACGGCCCCGCTCAGCTACGCCGTGCGCCCGCGCGCGCTCGCCCGCCCGCTCGGGGACCTCGCCATCGCGCTCGCGACGTTGACGGCGGTTCCGGCCGCCGTGGGCGTCGCGCTGGGCGATGGCGTCGTCGTCGGCGCCTGCGCGGGCGTCGCGATTGGGCTCGCGCTGATCGGCCGGCGGGCCCGCGCGCTCGGCGGCAAGGCGGACCTGCGCACGCACGAGACCCTCGCCGTGACCACCCTCGCCTTCGCCGGAGGCGGGCTCGCGGGCGCGGTTCCGTTCTGGTTCGCCGGCTACGGACCGGCGCACGGCCTGTTCGAGGCGGTCTCCGGCGTCACCACGACCGGGCTCACCGTCACCGCGCGACCGGAGGAGATGCCGGGCGCGATCCTGTTCTGGCGGGCCTGGCTGCAATGGGTCGGCGGGCTCGGCTTCACCGTGCTCGCCGTGGCGCTCGCCGGTGGCGGCTCGGTCGCGGCGCGCCACCTCGCGGCGGCGCAGGGCCAGACCGACGACCTCGTCGCCAATGCGCGCCGCCACGTCCGGAAGCTCTTCGGCCTCTACGCCGCCCTGACCCTCGCCGGCATCGGCGCCCTCGCGCTGGCGGGCCTGCCCGTCGGCGAGGCCGTTCTGTTCGCGCTCACCGCCGTCTCGACGGCGGGCTTCGCGCCGGATTCCGAGAGCGCCGGGGCGATCGACCCTCTGGCGGGTCCGATCGTGCTCGGCGCCTTGATGCTCGCGGGCGCGGTCTCCTTCACCATGGCCGACCGGGTGCGCGAGCGCGGGATCTCCTATCTCGCCCGCGACGTCGAGCTGCGGGCGCTCGTGTGCCTGGCGCTGGGGGCCTTCGCGCTGCTGTGGCTCGCTTCGGCGATCGCCGGAGGCGAGGGGCCTGGCGCGGGAGACCTGTTCTTCGTCGCCCTCTCCGCCCAGACCACCACCGGCTACTCGACGCTCGACGTCGGCGCGCTCGACCCGGCGAGCAAGCTCGTGCTGATGCTCTCGATGCTCGTGGGCGGCGACATGGGCTCGACGGCGGGCGGGATGAAGGTCGTGCGCTTCCTCGTCGTGCTGCGCGTCGTCCAGATCCTGGTCCTGCGCGCCAGCCTGCCGCGCTCGGCCGTGGTGCACCTGCGGCTCGGCCCGCATCGGCCGAGCGACGCGGAGGCGCTCAATGCCGTGGCGATCGCGCTGCTCTTCCTGATCACCCCGCCGGTCTGCGCCCTGCCGGTGATCCTCGCCGGACATCCGCCGCTCGACGCGCTGTTCGACGTCACCTCGGCGCTGACCACGACGGGGCTCGCCACGGGGATCGCCGGGCCGGATCTCGGCCCCGGCTTCTCCCTCTATTTCAGCGCGTTGATGCTGGTGGGCCGCGTCGAGATCCTCGCCGCCATCGTCGCCCTGCGCCCGCAGACCTGGATCGGGCGCACGCCCGCCTGAGCTCGAGGAGGCCAACCCATGCGCATCGTCTTCGTCGGAGCCTCGCAGACCGCCGTCAACGCCGCGCGACGGCTCGGCGAATCCGGCCACGAGGTGGTGATGATCGACGAGAGCCGCGAGCGGCTCACCGCCATCGAGGGCGAGCTCGACGTCGCCCTGCTCCACGGCGACGGCTCGAAGCCGGGCCTCCTGCGCGAGGCCGACCCGGAGCATTCGGACGTGCTCGTCGCCATGTCCGATTCGGACCAGGACAACATCATCGCGAGCGTCGTCGGCCGGTCCCTCGGCTTCGGCACGGTCGTCACCAAGATCGAGGACGAATCGCTCGAGCCGATCTGCCGGGAGATCGGCCTCGATGCGGTGATCGTCCCCGCCCGCGCCAATGCGCGGCGCCTCGCGGCGCTCATCGAGGGGCGCGACGACGAGGCCCTCTCCGGCATGATCCGCGGGGACGTGCGGCTCTTCGCCTTCACGGTGGAGAAGCCGGACGCCGGCCCGATCTCCGGCCTCGGCCTGCCGGAGGGCAGCCGCGCCGTCGTGGTCTATCGCGACGAGGAGACGATCGTCGTCGACGACGACGCCCTGGAGCTGCGGCCGGGCGACGAGGTGGTGATCCTCGCCAAGGCGCGGCACCTCGAGACGCTGGAGAGGAAATGGGCCCACGGCGCCCATTCCGGGCGGGCGCTGTCGGGCCTCGAATGAGGGCGGCCTATTCCGCCGCCTCGATCGGCGTGGCCGGGTCGAGCGGGGCGGACGGCTCGAGGGACGGCGCGGGCTCCGCCTCTCCGGCGACGCGGGCGGCGCGCACCAGGCTCGGCGACAGGTTGAAGTAGCTCTTGAACTGGCGCGAGAAATGCGCGGCGTCGCAGAAGCCGGTCTCGACCGCGATGGCCGTGACGGGCTTGCGGGTGTTCTCGAGCAGCCAGCGCGCGTGGCGCAGCCGCAGCTGGCGATAGACCACCGCCGGGCGCAGCCGCAGCCGGCCCTGGAACAGCCGCTCCAGCTGGCGCGTGGACAGCGCGAGCTTGCCGGCGATGGCGTCGATGGTCAGCGGCTCGGCGATGTTCTGCTCCATCAGCCGCAGCGCGCGCTTGACGCGCTCGTCGCCGATCCGGTCGAGGGCGAAGGCATGGGGCTGGGCGTCGCTCGCCGCGCGAGCGTGCTGGAGGAGCAGCACGTGCAGCGCCTTCTGCGCCACCGAGCGGCCGAGATGCTTCTCGATCAGGTAGGCCGCGAGATCCGCGACGCCCGCCCCGCCGGCGCAGGTGATGCGGTCGTGGTCGACGAGGAAGAGCTGGTCGGAGAGCGGCGTCGTGTCGTCGAACTCCGCCTCGTAGTCGGCGTGGTGATACCAGGAGACGCAGGCCCGCCGGCCCTTCATCAGGCCCGCGCGGGCGAGCACGAAGGAGCCCGTGCACACGCCGATCAGGGGCACGCCGGCGAGCGCCGCGGTCTTCAGGTAGGTCTCCGTCGCCGGGTCGATCTGCTGGCCGGCATGGAGCAGCCCGCCGACGACGACCACGTAGTCGAAGCTGCGCGGGTCGACGAAGGGCGCGGTGCGCCCGACGCTCAGCCCGCAGCTCGACCGCGTCGGCTCGCCGCTCCCCGCCATGATCGCCCAGGAGCAGCGGATCGGCCGCGAGCGATCGCCCTCGTCGGCGGCGAGCCGCAGCGGGTCGACGAAGAGCGAGAGCGCGGAGAGGGTGAAGTTCTGGGCCAGGATGAAACCGACGCGAAGCGCGAGCGCCGGGCGAACGGGGGATTCGGGGAGCATCGGTTTCGTCCTCCATCTCCTCGTCCCGAAGGGGAGAGAAGCAGGGGTGAGGGAAGACCGTACGGCGGGCCCGCGGCTTCCGCCACGGGCCGGCCGCGCTCCCGATCAGGCCCGGAGGCGCTGGTTGTCCGGGTCGAAGGGCGATTCGCCCACGACCATGGCGCGGTGCGGCTTGCCGAGCACGACGATGTCGAGCTCGGTGCCGATCTCGGCGAGGTCCGGGCGGACCATGCCGAGCGCGATGGACTTGCCCGTCCGCCAGCCGAAGCCGCCGGAGGTGGCGCGGCCGACGAGCGCGCCGTTCTTGACGAGCGCCTCGTTGCCGCGGGCGTCGGCGTCGGTGACGTCGAAGACCTCGAGCGTGACGAACCGGTTCTCGAAGCCGCGCGCCTGCCAGGCGAGGAGCGCCTCGCGGCCGATGAAGTCCTCCTTGTCGAGCCGCACGAAGCGGTCGAGGCCGGATTCGAGCGCCGCGTACTCGATCGAGAGCTCGCGCGGCAGCACGCGGTAGGACTTCTCGAGCCGCATCGAGTCCATGGCGCGCACGCCGTAGGGCTTGATGCCGTAGGCCTTGCCGGCCTCCATCAGGAGGTCGAAGGCGTAGGCCGTCATCTCCACCGGCAGGTGCAGCTCCCAGCCCAGCTCCCCGACGAAGTTGACGCGCAGCGCCTTGGCGTTGGCCCAGCCCAGGTCGATCGACTTGCCGGTCAGCCAGGGGAAGGCGCCGTTCGAGAGGTCGGTGTCGGTGACCTTCTGGAGCACGTCGCGGGCATGCGGGCCGGCGAGCGCCAGGACGCCGACCTGCGTCGTGATCTTCTGCAGGTCCACCGAGCCGTCGCGGGGGCGCAGCTTCGACAGGTAGTCGAAGTCGTGCCGCTCGGCCGAGCCCATGCCGACGAGATAGAACTTTTCCGGCCCCTCGCGGAAGACGGTGAACTCCGCCCGGGTGCCGCCGTTCGCCGCCAGCATGTGGGTGAGCGCGATGCGGCCGATCTTCTTCGGCAGGCGGTTCGCCAGGACGCGGTCGAGCCACGCCTCGGCGCCGGGGCCGGAGACCTCGTACTTGGCGAAGGCCGTGAGATCCTGGATGCCCACCGCCTCGTGGACGTTGCGCACCTCGTTCCCGACGTGCTCGAAATAGTTCGAGCGGCGGAACGACCAGCGCTCGCGGGGCTTCTCGCCCTCCTTCGCCGGCGGATGGTTCTCGTTGAGGAGCACGTCGTCCTGATCGAGATCCGCCGCGTCGAGGCCGTAGCCCTCCGGCGCGAACCAGTTCGGGCGCTCCCAGCCGTAGACCGAGCCGAACACCGCGCCGAGCGCGGCCATGCGCTCGTAGACCGGCGAGCGGCGCAGCGGGCGCGCCGCGGCCCGCTCCTCGTCCGGGTAGTGGACGGTGAAGACGTTCTCGTAGGCTTCCTCGTTCTTGGCCTTGAGGAAGCCGCGGGTGGCGTGGGCGCCGAAGCGGCGCGGGTCGACGCCGCCCATGTCGATGGTGGGCTCGCCCTCGACGATCCACTCGGCCAGCTGCCAGCCGGCGCCGCCGGCGGCGGTGACGCCGAAGGAATGGCCCTCGTTCAGCCAGAAGTTCGGCAGGTCCCAGGCCGGGCCGATGATCGGCGAGCCGTCCGGGGTGTAGGCGATGGCGCCGTTGTAGACCTTCTTGACGCCGACCTCGCCGAAGGCGGGCACGCGCTCCATGGCGGTCTCGATGTAGGGCCCGAGGCGATCGAGCTCCTCCTGGAACAGCTCGTACTCGCTCTCGGCGTCGGGCCCGTCGACGTAGCAGACGGGCGCCTTCTTCTCGTAGGGGCCGAGGATGAGGCCGCCGGCCTCCTCGCGCATGTACCAGCCCGAATCCGACTCGCGCAGCACGCCCATCTCGGGCAGGCCCTGCTTCTGGCGCGCCAGGATGTCGGGATGCGGCTCGGTGACGATGTACTGGTGCTCGACCGGGATGACGGGAATGTCGAGCCCGACCATCTCGCCGGTCTTGCGGGCGAAGTTGCCCGTGGCCGAGACCACGTGCTCGCAGGTGATGTCGCCCTTGTCGGTCCGCACCTTCCACATGCCGTCGGCGGTGCGCTCGATGCCGGTGACGGTGGTGAAGCGGTAGATCTCCGCGCCGCGGGCGCGGGCGCCGATGGCGAAGGCCTGGGTCAGGTCGGCCGGCTGGATGTAGCCGTCGTCGGGATGGCGGATGGCGCCGATGAGGCCGTCCATGTTCGCGAGCGGCCACAGCTCCCGGACCTGCTCGGGGGTGAGAACCTCGACCGTCACGCCCAGCGTGTCGGCGATGTTCTTGTAGTACATGTACTCGTCCCAGCGGTCCTTGGTCCGCGCGAGGCGGATGTTGGACACGCGCCGGAAGCCCACGTCCTGGCCGGTCTCCGCCTGGAGCTGGCCGTAGAGCTCGACCGAGTACTTGTGGATCCGCCCGACCGAGTAGCTCATGTTGAACAGCGGCAGCAGGCCCGCGGCGTGCCAGGTCGAGCCGGAGGTGAGCTCCTTGCGCTCGATCAGGACGACGTCCGACCAGCCCTTCTTGGCGAGATGGTAGAGCGTGCCCGCTCCGACCACGCCGCCTCCGATCACGACTACCCGCGCATGCGTCTTCATGGCCACGTCCTCGGCGCTCTGAAAGGGAGGACCGGGCGCTTGCCCGGATTACGCCGATCGTGTTTCGGGGCGCGCCCCGCCGCTTGTGCTGTTCCGACATCCGATGTCGCGTGCGCGCCATCGGTGCAGGGCGGCTCGCGGCGGGGCGGCGTCGCGCGGGCGCGACGGGAGATGGCGGTCCCGCCGCAACCCCTTGCGACGCGGACCATTGGCCGCATGGCTCGAACTTTCGTAGCCCGTTATGCGTTTTTTGCACGACTAGCGTTTTTGCGTCAGCCCTGGCGGAAACACTATAGTTGTGCGGCTTTCGGCTTCGGAGGTGGACATGACGGCCACGCTCGCCGGGGAAAAGACCGTTCAGCTCGGCTTCTTCCTCACCCCGAACTTCTCGATGATCGCCTTCACCTCGGCGATCGAGCCGTTTCGGCTGGCGAACTACGCCACCGGCCGAGATCTCTACGCTTGGCGGCTGTACTCGGCCGACGGCGAGCCGGTGCGGGGGTCGAACCACGTCGCGGTGGCGGCGGATGCGCGGACGAGCGAGGCGCGCGGGCTCGACCGCGCCATCGTCTGCGGTGGCAACGAGATTCAGACCTTCGACCATCGCGAGACCATCGCCACCGTGCGGCGCCTCGCCAAGTTCGGCGCGTCCGTCGGCGCGGTCTGCACGGGGTCCTACGTGCTCGCCAAGGCGGGCCTGCTCGACGGCTACCGGGCGACGATCCACTGGGTCTACCATTCCGGCCTGACCTCGGAATTCCCCCAGCTCGACGTCAGCCAGGAGCTGTTCGAGATCGACCGCAACCGCTTCACCTGCGCCGGCGGCATGGCCGCGGCCGACATGGCGCTCTCGCTCGTGGCGCAGGACCACGGGGCGGACGTGGCCTCGCAGGTGACCGAGCTGCTGATCCACAACCGCATCCGCGAGGCGCGCGAGCGCCAGCGCATGGACCTGCGCGCCCGCGTCGGCGTCGCCCACCCCAAGCTCCTCACCGTCATCCAGAAGATGGAGGAGACGGTGGAGGAGCCGCTGCCCTGCGCCGAGCTCGCCCGCTCCGCCGGGTTCTCGCAGCGCCAGCTGGAGCGGCTCTTCGTCAAGTATCTCGGCGAGCCGCCGACGCGTTACTACATGAAGGTGCGCCTGCAGCGCGCCCGCCAGCTGCTGCGGCAGACGAGCCTGCCGGTGCTGGAGATCGCCCTCTCCTGCGGCTTCGTCTCGGCCTCGTACTTCTCGAAGACCTATCTCGAGCATTTCGGGCGCTCGCCCTCGGCCGAGCGCAAGCCCGGCGCGCGCGAGAGCATGGCGGTCACGCCGCCGACGGGCGCGACGCCGCGCCGCCGCCGCGGGGCCGCGACGGCGCCCGCGACCGCGGGCGATCTCGCCGAGGCGGCCCTCGCCGGCGGCGTGCTCTCGGGCGAGGCGCCTTTCGCCGACGGCTACGTCGAGGCGGCGCTCGCCGGCGTGAGCTGAGGCGATAGCGGCCCTCACGCCCGAATTTCGGCCGCGCTCGTCAGAACCGCGCCCGACACGCGCCTTATTCTCGTCCCGAACGCCCCCGAGAACGTGAGCGTCGGCGCGTGAGGCGCCGTCGTCCCCGCGCCCGCTCCAGGGCGCACCCCGACCGCGTCCGGAGAACCGGGCCGCGTCCTTGCGGAGAGCCCGCCCCCGAAGCGGCGGCGCTCGATCCCGCGTCCCATCCCTCCCGCCGAAGACGCGGGACATGATTGCTCGAGGAGAACGAGACGATGCGAATCGCTCTCGCGACCGCGCTCGCCTTGATTCTGGCGACCCCTTCGCTCGCCAACGACAATGCGGCCCTGTTCCTGGCCGAGGCCGAGATCGAGGCCGAGGCGGCCCAGGTGGAGACCGCCCAGGCCGAGACGGCCCAGACCACGCCTGCCGAGGCCGCCGAGGTCGAGGCGGCGTCAGCCGCGCCGGCCGCCACCGCTCAGGCCTTCTTCCTCGCCGACGCCGCCGCCCGCGGCGACGTGGAGGCTCCCGCAGCCGAGGTCCCGGCCGCGGCCCCGTCCGAAACCCGGGCCGCCGCCGCGTCGGCCGCCGCCGCGGGCTCGGTCCAGGCGATGGTGACGCAGGCGGCCCTGCGCCACGGCATCGACCCGGCGCTGGCGCATGCCGTCGCCACCGTCGAGAGCCATTATCGCTGCAACGCGGTGGGCCGCGCCGGCGAGCTCGGCGTCATGCAGGTGAAGCCCGCCACCGCCCGCTCGGTCGGCGTCACCGGCAACCTGCGCGACTGCGCCACCGGCATCGAGGCCGGCATGCGCTACCTGCGCGCCGCCCTCGACCGCCACGGCGAGGGCTGCGGCGGCGTCTCGGCCTACAACATGGGCATCCACCGCAAGGCCAGCTTCTGCAACGGCTACGGCCGCAAGGTCATGGCCCAGATGACCCGCGTGCAGGTGGCCTCGCTGGATTGATCCGGCGCGGGACGGGGCGCGCCCGCGCCCCGTCACTCCACGCGAATGTGCCCCACCTCCTGCGCCGCCGCCGCCTCGAGCGCCTCTTCGTAGCCGGCGTCGGCGTAGCGGATGACGCCGAGCGCCGTGTCGTTCGTCAGCGCGTGGTCGAGGCGCCGGTCGGCGGCCTCGCTGCCGTCCGCCACCAGCGTGACGCCCGACGAGGTCATGTAGCCGGCATAGCCGCCCCCGCCGGAATGGATCACGACGAGATCGGCCATCGAGGCGCACAGGGTCATGGCGCTGATCAAGGGCCAGTCGGCGATGGCGTCGGAGCCGTCCTTCATGTTCTCCGTCATGATCCGCGGATGGGCCATGGCGCCGGCGTCGAGATGGTCGCGGGAGAAGGCGATCGGGCCCTTCAGCCGGCCCTGCGCCACGAGCCCGTTCACCGCGCGGGCGAGCCGCGTGCGCTCGCCGTGGCCGAGCCAGGCGATGCGGGCCGGCAGGCCCTCGAAGGGCACATGCTCGCGGGCGAGCGCGATCCAGTTGGTGACGATGCCGTTGCCGGAAAACATCTCCAGAACCAGGTCGTCGATGACGCGGATGTCGTCCGGGTCGCCGGAGAGCGCCATCCAGCGGAACGGGCCGATGGCGCGGCAGAACAGCGGGCGCAGATAGGCTTTTGTGAAGATCTTGATCGAGAACGCGTCCTCCACCCCGCCGTCCTTGGCGTGGGAGCGGATCAGGTTGCCGTTGTCGAACACCTCCGCGCCGCGCTCCTGGAAGGTCAGCATCGCCTTCACGTGCTCGACGATGGAGGCGCGGCTCTCGCGCATGAGCCGGGCGGGGTCCTCTTTCCGCAGCCGCCGCACCTCCTCCAGCGAAAAGCCCCGCGGGACGTAGCCGTAGACGAGGTCGTGCGCCGCGGTCTGGTCGGTGACGACGTCCGGCGTGATGCCGCGCCGGGCGATCTCCGGGTAGAGGTCGGCGGCGTTGCCGACGAGGCCGACGGAGAGCGGCCGCTGCTCCGCCACCGCGGCTTCGATCATGGCGAGCGCCGCGTCGAGGTCGGGGGCGATCTCCTCGAGGTAGCCGATCGCCTTGCGGGTGCGGGCGCGCTCGGGGTCGACCTCGACGCACAGGATCGCGGCCTTGGCCATGCGCCCGGCGAGCGGCTGCGCGCCGCCCATGCCGCCGAGCCCCGCGGTCAGCACGAAGCGCCCGGCGAGATCGCCGCCGAAACGCTGCTCCGCGATGCGCATGAAGATCTCGTAGGTGCCCTGGATCACCCCCTGCGAGCCGATGTACTGCCACGCGCCCGCGGTGAGCCCGCCCCAGGCGATGAGGCCCTTCTTCTCCAGCTCGTAGAAGATCTCCGCCTTGGCCCATTGGCCCACGATGTTGCAGTTCGCCATGATGACGAGGGGCGCGTCGGTATGGGTCTTGATGAGCCCCACCGGCTTGCCCGACTGGATCACCAGGGTCTGGTCCTCGTCCATGGAAAGCAGCGTCTCGACGATGGCCCGGTGCGCCGGCCACGATCGCGCCGCCTTGCCGAGTGCGGCGTAGACGATCAGCTCGTCCGGGTTCTCGCCCACCGCCAGCACGTTCTCGAGCAG
This sequence comes from Salinarimonas sp., assembly GCF_040111675.1. NCBI lineage: Bacteria > Pseudomonadati > Pseudomonadota > Alphaproteobacteria > Hyphomicrobiales > Salinarimonadaceae > Salinarimonas > Salinarimonas sp. The sequence continues at coordinate 70,076 of NZ_CP157794.1, forward strand.
CCGCAGCAGCGCCTCCTGCCGCCAGCCCTTGGCGCGCAGCGCCTCGCCGCCGGGAATGGGGAAGTTCGGGTGGCGGGGGTTATGGGTCGGCATGGCGGATTCCTATGTTTTCACCGGGCACCGATGAGCGGCAACGCCCGTCATCCCCGGCCGGAGCGAGCGAAGCGAGCGCAGGGGAAGGGGACCCAGCGCGAGAATGGGGCGCCGCAGGCGCTCCGCCGCCGCCGTCCAGGCGGCTGGTCGCCGCCGATCGAGCGCCTGCGGCGCAGAATCCTTGCGCTGGGTCCCCTTCCCTTGCGCGCCTTCGGCGCTCCAGCCGGGGATGACACCGATGCGCACCTCACCCCCCGTCCAGCGCGTATCGCGCGATCGCGATCCCCATCGCCTTCTCCACCGACGGGTACACCGCCGGGTCGAGGACGCTCGAGGCCAGCGGGATCACGCTCTTGGGCACGTGGAGCACCACGACCTCCATGCCCTCGTGCAGCTGGCCCACGGACAGCGGCTCGCCGGCGGGGTCGAGCGTGGTGATCACGTCCGGGAAGGTCGCGAGGCGGGCGCCGCCCGCGTCCTCCACCGCCATGTACTCGTTCATGACGTGGAGCGTGCGCGCCCCGTCGCCCGCGCCCACCGTCACGGTGCCGATGTCGAAGGCCTCGTTGGTGTAGACGACCGCCTTCCTCGTGATCGCGCCCTTCGCGATGATCGCGCCCTTCGTCGTCTCGACGATCGCGTCGATCACGGCGGAACCGCCCTTCGTCTCGGCGGCCAGGATCGCCTCGCCGAGCGCGAGCGCCAGCGAGATCCCGCCGAGCGCCGCATTGGCGCGCACGTAGGACGCGGGCACCGGGTTGCGGGCGGAGGCGATGAAGCCGCCGGACTGGTCGGAGGCCGTGCGCAGGATCGGCGAGACCTTCGCGGTCGCCCCGCGCACCACGAGCTCGATGTAGCGGTTCTCGGCGCGGTTGCCGCCCACCGCCGTCTGGATCATCGGCGCGGGGCTCCCCGCGAGCCCGATCGAGCCCATGTCGCCGGTCGGGTGCGCGCGCACGTCGCCCACCGCGTCCACCACCTTCGTGCCGAGGATGGCGGAGGGGAGCCAGGCGTTGAGCGTCGAGGAGCGGCCGTTCTGGCCGACGATCAGCCCCGCCACCCGCGCGCCGAGCGCCTCCTGGAGGAGCTCGACGGCCTTGACGTAGTCGACGCCGCGCATCTCCCACGGCGTCGTCGAGGCCGGCGCGCCGATGGCGGCGGCGGTGGCGACCCAATCGTCGTCGGCGAGCTCGTCGATGGAGACGAGCTCGGGCTTGCCGATCGAGACGGCGGCGTATCCGAGCATGCGGCCGTGGTCGGCCCAGCCGCCGCCGCCGGCGGCGTAGACGGAACCGCCCTTCACGGCGGCTTCGACGTCGGTCTCGGTGAGGATGCGGCCCATGCGTCAGGTCTCCTCTCGGATGTCTTGCAGGCTCTTGTCGAGGCGGATGACCGCCTCCGCCAGCACGGCCGCGCCGAGGGCCACGTCTGCGATCTCGGCGCTCTCCTCCGGCGCGTGCGAGCGCCCGCCGGCGCAGGGCACGAAGATCATGCCGGCCCGGGCGATCTTCGCCATCCAGCCGGTGTCGTGGCCCGCGCCCGAGGCCATCGGCCGGCGCCGGGCGCCGACCGTGTCGCAGGCGGCGGCGAGCGTCTCGATCACGAGCGGGTCGAGCGGGGTCGGCATGGCGTCCGAGACCCGCCCCGGCGGGGCGATCGTCACGCCCTCGGCGGCTGCGACCTCCGCCGCGATCTGCGCGAGACGCGCGGCGAAGGTCTCCATCGCCGCCCGGTTCTCGGCGCGCGCGTCGATCAGCATGCGGGTCCGGGACGGCACGATGTTCGCCGCGCCGGGCTCGATGGCGAACTCGCCGACGGTGGCCGCGAAATGCTCCGGCCCGGCGGCGAGGCCCCGCGCCAGGGCGCGGATCTCGCCGACGATGCGCGAGGCCGCGACGAGGGCGTCGGCGCGGCCGGTCATCGGCGTGGTGCCGGCGTGATCGGCCCGGCCCTCGACCACGATCTCGAAGCGGGTGATGCCGGCGATGGCGGAGACGACGCCGATGTCCTCGCCCTCGGCCTCGAGAACCGGCCCCTGCTCGATGTGCAGCTCGAGGAACGCCCGGACGTCGTCGCGCGTCGCTTGCGCGAGCTTCGCCACGTCTCCGCCGACCATGGCGATCCCCTCGGGCAGCGTACGCCCGTCCGCGTCGCGGCGCGCGAGCCAGGCCTCGGGCACGAGCCCCGCCATGCCCCGCGAGCCGACGCAGGAGACGCCGAAGACCGTGACCTCCTCGCCGAGGCAGTCGACGACCTCGAGATCGTGGTCGAGCGTCACGCCCCGGTCCGTGAGCGCGCGCGCCACCTCCAGCCCCGCGGCGACGCCGGCGATGCCGTCGTAGCGCCCGCCCGAGGGCACGGTGTCCGAATGCGAGCCGACCATGATCGTGCCGAGCCCGGGCTTCACGCCGGCGCGACGACCGATCAGGTTTCCGGCGGCGTCGAGGCGCGGCTCGAGGCCGGCCTCGCGCATGCGCGCCTCGAGAAAGGCGCGGCCCTCCAGGAAGATCGGCGTGAAGGCCCGGCGCGTCCACGGCCGGTCCGGCTCGGTGATCGCGGCGAGGCCGTCGATGTCGGCGGCGAGGCGGGCGGGGTCGACCGGGAGATTGGCTCTCATGCTCTGTCTTCTGCGAGGATGTGGGTGAGGGGCGGGCGCACGAAGCGCCCGCGCCCGGGATCGGCGACGTGCGTCCCGTCGAACACCTGCGCGCCGCGCGACCAGGTGGCGGCGACGCGGTAGGGGAAGGTCATCCCGTCGTAGGGCGACCAGCCGATCACGTTGTGGCCGGTCTTCGACGCGTCGAACGTGATCGGCTCGGGGGTGAGGACGCAGATGTCCGCGTCGCGGCCGGGGGTGAGGGCGCCCTTGACGTGGTCGATGCGGAAATGCCGCGCCGGGTTCGCCGCCATCAGCCGCGCCGCCCAGGTGAGCGGCACGCCGCGCTTCACGGCGCCCGCGACGAAGGCCATCACCAGCGCCTCCAGCCCCGGTACGCCGGACGCGTTGTCGAACATGTTCGCGTGGCTCTTGCGGTCGAGCGACCAGGAGACGTGGTCGGTCGAGACCAGCCAGACGTTCCCCGCCGCGACCTGCCGCCAGAGGCCCTCGCGCTCGGCGGCGGAGCGGATCGGCGGGTTGGCCTTGCCCCGCCCGCCGAGGCGGGGCATGTCCTCTTCCTCGGCGAGCACGAGATAGTGGATCAGGCACTCGGCGGTGGCGGCGAAGCCCTGTGCGCGGTAGCTCGCCGCGAGCTCGTAGCCGCGGGCGAGCGAGCAGTGCACTACGTGCGCCGGGCAGCCGGTGGCGACGCCGGTCTCGTAGATCTGCGCCATGGCGAGGAGCTCGGTCAGCGGCGGGCGCGAGAGGCCGTGGGCCCGCCAGTCGGTGATGCCCGCCGCCTGCGTGCGCGCGATGCCGGCGCGCACCGATTCGTCGTCCTCGTTGTGCACGCCGGCCGCGAGCCCGGTCTTCGCCACGGCCGCGAAGCAGTCGGCGAGGAGCGGCGGGTCGATCCGGGGAAAGCGCGTCGGGTGGGTGCCGAAGGTCGAGAACTTGAAGGCGCATACGCCGGCCTCGACCTGCTCGGGGATGCGGTAGACGCCCTCCTCCGGGTCGATCGTGCCGTAGAGGGCGAAATCGACCCGCGCCTGCGCCTCGGCGTTCGCCGCCTTCGCCGCCACCTGCGCCGCCTTGTTGACCACCGCGCCCTCGTCGTAGGGCATGTCGACGAGCGTGGTGACGCCCCCCGCCGCGGCGGTGCGCGTCGACCAGACGAAGTCCTCCTGGCCCTTCTGCGACAGCGAATGCGTCTGCGCGTCGATGGCCCCGGGCAGGATCAGCGCCCGGCCCAGCGCATGCGTCTCGCGCCCGGCGGGCGGGACGCCCTCCCCGATCGCGGCGATGGTCTCGCCCCGCACGGCGACCCAGCCGGTCTCCAGCACGCGATGCGGCAGGACGACGATGCCGGAGAGGACGAGATCGAAGTCGGACATGGCTGCTCTGGCCCCTTTCAGAAGGTCTCGTCACGCGTCATGCGGGCCGCCACGGGCTCCCCTCTCCACGAGGGAGAGGGGAGCCTGCCGCGCGTCGGGATCGACGTCCTCACCCTCATGCGAACCGCCCCATCCGCCGCGCCAGCGCGCGCTCGACCCACAGGAAGGCGTCGTAGATCAAGACCGCGAGCGCGCCGACCACGAGGCCGCCCTGCAGGATGAACGCGACGTTGTTCGTCAGCAAGCCGGCGATGATCACCTCGCCGAGCGTCGAGGCCGCCACCGTCGAGCCGATCGTCGCGGTGGCGAGCGCGATCACGGTGGAGAGGCGGATGCCGGCGAGAATGACGGGGAGGGCGAGCGGCAATTCCACCTGCACGAGCCGCTGCCGGCCGGTCATGCCCATGCCGCGGGCGGCGTCGCGCACGGTGGGCTGGAGCGTGGTCAGCCCGGTGAGCGCGTTCTCGAAGATCGGCAGGAGGCCGTAGAGGAAGAGCGCGACGAAGGTCGGCGCCGCGCCGAAGCCGAGCGCCGGCACGGCGAGCGCCAGCACGGCGATGGGCGGGAAGGTCTGGCCGATATTCGCGATCGAGCGCGAGAGCGGCAGGAATTCCGCGCCGAAGGGGCGCGTCACCACCACAGCGAGACCGACCGCGACGAGCGTCGCCGCCACCGTCGCCGCGACGACGAGGGCGAGGTGGTTGGCCGCCAGCGCCAGCATGTCGGCCTGAAGGTAGATCGGCGGCGCGCCGCGCTCGGTGAGCGGCGCGAAGACCGGCGTGAAGGCCTCCGGCGCGATCAGGAAGGCGAGGAGAAGGACGAGCGCCACGGCCCGCAGGACGAGCCCGGCTCTCATGACGGCCTCGCGGCGCGTCGCGTGAGGCTGGACAGCGTGACGCGCCCGACGACCGCCCCGTCCTGCTCCACCGGCGCGGCCTCGCGGCCCGACCAGAGCAGCTCCGCATAGGCGTCGCGCGCCGACAGCGCGGCCGGCACGGGCGCGCCGGGCGCCTCGCCCTCCTCGACGAGATCGCCCACATGGGCGAGGGACAGGAGCCGGAAGGGTCGCTCCGCCGCGCCGATCAGCTCCTTCACGAACGGCGTCGCGGGCTTCGCGATGATCTCGGCGGGCGGCGCGTATTGCAGGAGCCGCCCCTCGTCCATCACGGCGATGCAGGAGCCCAGGCGGATCGCCTCCTCCATGTCGTGGGTGACGAGCACGATCGTCGTGCCGAAGCGCTTCTGGATGCCGAGGAGATCCTCCTGCGCCTTGGCGCGGATGATCGGGTCGAGCGCGCCGAAGGGCTCGTCCATCAGGAGGATGTTCGGCTCGGCCGCGAGCGCCCGGGCGACGCCGATGCGCTGCTGCTGGCCGCCGGAGAGCTCGTGCGGCATGCGCTCGCGGAAGGCCTCCGGCTCGAGCTGGAACAGGTCGAGCAGCTCGTCGACGCGGTGGGCGATGCGCTTCTTCTCCCAGCCGAGCAGGCTCGGCACGGTGCCGATGTTCTGCGCCACCGTGCGGTGGGGGAACAGGCCGTGGCCCTGGATGGCGTAGCCGATGCGGCGGCGCAGCTCGTAGGCGGGGAGGGCATGGTTGTCCTCCCCGTCGATACGCACCGCGCCCGAGGTCGGCTCCACCAGGCGGTTGATCATCCGCATCAGGGTGGTCTTGCCCGAGCCCGAGGTGCCGACGATCACGGCGATGGTGCCGGACGGCACGGTCAGCGAGACCCGGTCGACGACGGTCGCCGTGCCATAGACCTTGGTGACGGTGTCGATCTCGATCATCCGCGCGCCTCCCTCACGCCGGGGCGTTCGCTCAGCTCGATCAGCGCGTCGAGGACCACCGCCGCGCCAACGGCCAGCGCCACCGTCGGGACGGCGCCGAGCAGCACCAGGTCCATCGCCGTCTGGCCGATCCCCTGGAAGACGAAGACGCCGAAGCCGCCGCCGCCGATGAGCGCCGCGATGGTGGCGAGCCCGATGTTCTGCACGAGCACGATGCGGATGCCGGTGAGGATCACCGGAAAGGCGAGGGGGAATTCCACCTGCGCCAGCCGCTGGCCCGCGGTCATGCCCATCCCGGCGGCCGCATCGACGGTCTGGCGCGGCACCCCGTCGAGGCCGACGACCGTGTTCGAGACGACGGGGAGCAGCGAATAGGCGTAGAGCGCGACGAGCGCCGGCGCCGCGCCGATGCCGGCGATGCCCAGCGCGGAGGCGCCCGGCACGTTCGCCGCGATCCAGGCCATGGGCGCGATGAGGAGCCCGAACAGCGCGATGGAGGGGATGGTCTGGACGATGTTGAGCCCGTTCAGCACCGGCGCGCGCAGCCGCCGCGAGCGATAGCAGGCGACGCCGATCGGGATGCCGGTCGCGGTGGCTGCAGCGAGCGAGCCGAAGGCGAGGAGCACGTGGGTGCCGGCCTCGCGCCAGAAGGCGTCGGCGCGGGTCGCGTATTCCTTCAGCATCGAGAGGTCGTCCCACAGGCCCGAGAGGAGGATCGCGCCGATCACGCCGGCGACGGCGGCGAGCCCGACGAGCCGCTTCACCGGCGAGAGCGAGAGCCGCGAGAGCGCGTCCGCCGCCATCAGCGCGAAGGCGAAGACCAGCACCCAGAAGCCGGAGCCGGGCGAGACCCGGGCGAAGGTGTTCCCCTCCGGCGTCAGGAACGAGCCGGCGAGCCCGATGGCGACGAGGAGCGCGACGAGCGCGACGAGGCTCGCCGAGAGCCGCCAGCGGATCGGCGTGCGAACGAGCGCGATCGCGCCGGCGGCGGCGAGGAGGGCGAGCAGCGTCCAGCCCGGCAGCGCCGGCAGCGCCTCCAGGATCCCGCGGGCCTCGCCGAGCACGATCCGGTTGGCGCGGAAGGTCGCGAAAGGCAGAGCCAGGGCGCCGCCGGCGACGAGGGCGGCGAGGAGCACCCCGAGCTTGTCGAGCGCGACCCGCGCCCGCGGCGCGACGGCGGCCTCTGTCCCGCTGGCCATGCGCGTCTCCTCCGTTCGATCCCGCGCCGCCCGCCATCTCCCCGCAGGGGAGGTGGGCCGCGAAGCGGCCCGGAGGGGCGGGCGCGTCAGGGCGCGTGAGGTGCGCCATCCCCACCCGCCGGCTCTGCGAGCCGTCGACCTCCCCTGCGGGGAGGTGTCGGGCTTCGCCTCACTGCAGGAAGCCCTCGCGGATGAGGAAGTCCTGCGCGACGCCGCTCGCGGCCTCGCCGCCGACCTGGACGCGACCGTTGAGCTCCTGGAGCGTCTCGAGCGTGAGCTTCTCGAAGACCGGGTTCAGGATCTCCGGGATCTGCGGATGGGTCTCGAGCACCGCGGCGCGCACCAGCGGAGCGGGCGCGTAGACCGGCTGGACGCCCTGGTCGTCCTCCATGACGACGAGCCCGGAAGGCTCGATGCCGCCGTCGGTGCCGTAGACCATGGCGGCGTTCGCCCCCGAGGTCTGCCGCGCCGCGGCCGCGATCGTCGCCGCCGTGTCGCCGCCCGACAGCGTGATCAGCTGGTCGGGGGAGAGCTCGAAGCCGTAGGTCTCCTGGAAGGCCGGCAGCGCGGCCGGGGAGTTCACGAACTCGGCGGAGGCCGCGAGCACGATCTCGCCGCCGCCGGAGACGTACTCCCCGAAATCGCTCATCGTCTCGAGGCCGTGCTCCGCGGCGAGGTCGGCGCGCACCGCGATGGCCCAGGTGTTGTTGGCCGGGGCGGGCTCGAGCCAGACGATGTCGTTGGCCTCGCGGTCGAGCTCGGCCGCGCGCGCGTAGCCCTCCTCGAAGCTCTTCCAGACCGCGCTGTCGGGCTCGTTGAAGAAGAAGGCCGCGTTGCCGGTGTATTCCGGGTAGAGGTCGATCTCGCCGGCGACGATCGCCTCGCGCACGATGGGCGTGCCGCCGAGCTGAAGCCGGTTCTGGGTCTCGACGCCCGCATCCTCGAGCGCCTGGAGGATGATCTGGCCGAGGACGCCGCCTTCGGTGTCGATCTTCGAGGAGACGACGACCTGGGCCTGGGCGGCGCCTGCCGCCAGGAACGCCGCGGCGGACAGGGTCGTGAGGACGTGACGCATGCTGTTCTCCCTCTCTCGTCGGGTCCCGGCGCCGCCGGGCTCTCTCGGGGAACGGTGAAGCGGGGCTAATGGATCGGTCGCAGGGCGAAAACGTCGTCGATTTCCGGAAGCGGCGCCAGCGCGATCAACTCGCCGAGCACGCGCTCGGAGGCGAGCTCCCCTTCGATGGCCTCGACCTCGGCCGAGAGCGGGCGGTCGACGTCGTAGAAGGCGGCGTGGCTGCGCACGAGGTCGTAGACGAAGCCGGCGACGCCCTTGGGACGGTCGCCGAGGATATCCATCGCCTGCGCGGCGAGAAGCCCCTCCAGCGCGGCCATGCGGCGCAGGGCGCGCACCTGCCGGTCGACGCGCTCGTTGACCAGCGGCAGGAAGGCCGCCTCGTCCTCGAGCCCGCCCGCGACGACGAGGGGCTGCGGCGAGACCGGGTTCGACATCGAGAGGATGCGCGTGAACAATTCGCCCGCGAGCTTGATCACCGGGCCGAAGCCGGTGGCGATGGCGCCGTGCGGCACGAGGTTCACCGGCAGCTCGCGGCGCACGCCGTTGCCGAGGAGCACGCAGCGGTTGAAGGAATTGCGCGCGAGATGGGTCAGCGCCAGCTGCAGCGTCTCCATGAACACGGTCACGTCGAGGGGCAGCGAGCCGCCGGAGGTGAGCACCTCCCCGTCGATGACGACGGGATTGTCGTCGGTTCGGCCGGTGGCTGCGAGCACGGTATTGGCGCAGACGAGCAGGCTCTGGAACAGCGTGCCGAAGACCTGCGCCATCATGCGCAAGGAGAGCGGGTCCTGCACGTGGGTGGCGTTCGGCCAGTCCCAGCCGCGGGCGTTCTCGTAGAGCCAGGCGCCGATCGTCGCCTCGCGCTCGGTGCCGACATGGGCGACGGCCTTCCAGGGCGAACGCGAGGCGCCGAGCGCGCCGGCGGTGGCGAGGCTCGTGGCGAGGAGGACGCGCAGCGCGTGCGCCGCCGCGCGGGTCGCCTCCGCCGCGGCGGCGTGGCCGATGGCGTTGACCGAGATCGAGGCGAGCGAATCGCGCGGGCGCAGGCGGATGGGCGCGAGCCCCGCCTCCTCCAGCGCGATGGAGGCGGGCAGCCGGCGCTCCTTGTAGATCGCCTCGCCCACGCCCGTGAGCATGGCGCCGATCTGGCCCATGAGGCCGATATCGGCGCAGCCGATCGATCCCGTGCGGCGCACGACCGGGATCACGTCGCGCTCGAGCAGCGCGATATAGGCGGCGACGAGCTCGGTCGAGCAGCCGACGCGGCCCGTCAGCGCCGTGTTGATGCGGATGGTGATGGCGTTGCGCACGGTCGAGAGCGGAAAGGGCGCGCCGGTGCCGAAATGGTGGGCGCGCACCAGGCCGGCGTTGAAGGCGTCGAGCTCGTCCTCCGACCAGCTCACGTCCTTCATGGCGCCGACCCCCGTCGTCGCGCCGTAGACCGGGACGCCCGCGGCCATGGCGTCGTCCACCGCCGCCCGCGCGCGCCGCACCCGCGCGAGCGCGTCCTCGTCCGCCCGCGGCACGGCGAGGCCGGCGCCGACGCGCACCAGCGTGTCGAAGGAGAGCGGGCTACCGGAGAGCGTGACGATCTGGCGGGGGGACATCGGGCTCTGGGCTCGGGCTGGTGACGGATCGTCCCGCCAACCCGGGACGCTTCCCGGGGCCGGACATCACCACGCGAAAGGCTCCGCCGCAAGAGCGTTCGGCGTCCGATCGCGCCTCAGGCGCCTCGGGCGCGCCGGACGAGGTCGCGGGCCGTCATGCCGACGCGCCCGCCGAGCGCCGCCGCATGGGCGTTGACGGCCGAGACGATCCCGTCCTCCAGCGTCGAGCGCGCGTCCCCGATACGCGCGGAGGCCGCCGAGACCGTCGCCGCCGCGATCCCGCGGCCCTCGAGCGCGGGCAGGCGGGTGATTCCGACGCCGCCGCCGGCGTCGTTGAACAGCGCGAGCGCGGCGTCGGCCTTGAGGGCGTTCCGCGGATCGCCGCCGAAGAGCGCGCCGTGCGAGCCCGTGACGACGATCGCGCCGGAATCCTCTCGCGTCACCAGGGCGGCGCTGTCGACGAGGACGACGGGTCGCGCGCCGCCGGGGAGCGTGCGGCGGGTCTCCGCCAGCGCGGCGTACGGTCCCACCGGGGGCGGCGCCCCCGCGAGGCGCGACGCGGCCTCGGCGCAGGCCATCTCCGGCGCGACGCCGAGCGCGGCGGCGCGTGCGTTGACGTGCGAGATCGCGCCGCGGGCCAGCATGTCGGCCGCATCGCCGATGTCGGCGGAGGCGGCCGCCACCGTCGCCGCCGCCATCCCGGCGTCGTCGAGCCAGGCGAGGCCGCCGATGCCGGCGTCGTCCTTCCCCACGCCCGCATCGTTGAAGATCGCCGCGCGCACCCCGTCGCGCCGGGCGACGTAGGCGGCGTAGACGCCCCCGTGCGAGCCCGTCACCACCACCGCGCCCGCCGCGCCCTCGGGCAGGCGGGTGATCGTGTCGGCCAGGATCGGCCCGCGGGTGGCGGCCTCAGGCGACACGGTCGCCCTTCTTCACCTGGACCGCGCGGCTGTCCGCGGCGGGGAGCATCTTCGCGGGATCGCGGGTGACGACGAGGTCGATGACGAACGGCCCGTCGCGGTGCGCGAGCGCCTGCTTCAGCGCGGGGGCGAGAGCGTCCGGCGTCTCGACCCGCACGCCCGCGCAGCCCATCGCCTCGGCGACGCGGGCGTAGCTCGTCTCGGCGAGGTCGGAGGACTGGTAGGCGCCCTCGCCGTACATCAGGTGCTGGAGCGCCTTGACGTAGCCCGAGGCGGCGTTGTTGACGACGATGATCCCCACCGCGAGCCCCATCCGCCGGGCGGTCTCGAGCTCGCCGAGCACCATGTTGAAGCCGCCGTCGCCGGTGATGGCGAGCACCGGGCGCTCCGGCGCGGCGAGCTTCGCGCCCATGGCGCCGGGCAGGCCGTAGCCGATGGAGGCGAAGCCGCGATCGGGCAGGAAGCCGCGGCCGGCGCGCTTCTGGTCGAACAGCAGCCCGCCCCAATGCGCCGCGAAGCCGCCGTCGGCGACGAGGACGGCGTCCGCGGGCAGGAGGCGGGTGAGCTCGCCCATCAGGCGTCCCATGGCGACCGGGACCTCCTCGCTCTCCAGCCGCTCGCGGGCGCTCTCGCGCCAGGCGGCCATGCGCGAGACGACCCCGTCGCACCAGGCGCCGCGTCCCGTCGGCGGGGACCGGCCCGCCATGGCGTCGTTGAGCGCGTTGACGCCCGCCTTGGCGTCGCCCCAGAGCGCCACCGCGGCGGGATAGGTGCGGTCGATCTCCTCGGCCACGATGTCGAGATGGATCAGGGTCTTGCCGGGCGGGGGCACGGTGTAGCGCTTGGTGGCGATCTCGCCGAGCTTGCAGCCCACAGCGAGGATGACGTCCGCCTCCGCGATCAGGCCGTTGGCGATGCGGTCGTAGCGGCCGAACAGGCCCGCCGAGAGGGGCGAGGCGCAGGAGATCGCGCCCTTGCCGGACATGGTGTGCGCGACGGGAATCGAGAAGCGCTCGGCAAAGGCCTGCAGCGCCTCGGCGGCGCGGGAGATGTGCACGCCCCCGCCGGCGAGGATCAGCGGGCGCTCGGCGTTCGCCAGCAGCGCCGCCGCCTCGGCCAGCGCGTGCGCGTCCGGGCGGGCGCGCAAGGCCGGAGCCATCTGGTAGCGGGTATTGGCCGTGAGGCTCTCGGGATCGACGGCGAGCGTGTCGTGGCAGACGTCCTCGGGCACGATCAGGGCGACCGGCCCCGGCCGGCCCGTGGTCGCGACCGCGAAGGCGCGGCGCACGAGCTCGGGCAGGCGCGCCGTCACATCGACGCGGATCAGCTCCTTCACCGCCGGCCGCAGGATCTCGGCCTGATGCGCCTCCTGCGTCATGTTCTTCCAGGAATGGGCGCGGTGCGTGTCCCCGACGATGGCGACGACCGGCGAGCCGGCGTTGAGCGCCTCGACGAGCCCGGTGACGAGGTTCGTCGCGCCCGGCCCCAGCGTCGCGTCGACCAGCCCGACGCGGCCCGAGACCTTGGCGTAGGCGTCCGCGGCGAAGGCGCCGCAGCGCTCGTCGTTGATCAGCGAGTGGGCGAGCCCCAGCCGCCGGCAGGCGTCGTAGAAGGGCAGGAGCTGGAAGCCGCCCATCCCGAAGATCGGCCCCGCCCCGTGCGCCTGCAGCATCCGCGCGAGCACCTCGCCGCCGGTCATCTCGTTGGTCATCGCGATGTCCTCATCTCGTGAAGCTCTCCGCTGTCATTCCCGGCCGGAATGAGCGAAGCGAATGGAGGGGAAGGGAACCCAGCACCACTCGTCGCGCCGGAGGCGCTCCTTTTCGGCGGCGACCAGCCGCCTGGTCGGCGGCAATCGAGCGCCTTCGGCGCGAATTCTTGCGCTGGGTCCCCTTCCCCTGCGCCGCTGCGCGGCTCCGGCCGGGGATGACAGCGTTGGCGTCCCCCCATCTCACGTCACCCGATACCCGAGCACGCGCGGCAGCCACAGCGCGATCTCGGGGAACACGATCACCAAGGCGAGCGCGACCACCATCGCGCCGACGAGCCAGAACACCCAGCGGAAGGTGGTCTCCATCGGCACGTTCGCGACCTTGGCGGTGACCATCAGGTTCACCGCCACCGGCGGCGTCACCTGGCCGATGGCGATGTTGATCGCCATCACCACGCCGAACCAGACCTGCGACCAGCCGAAGGTCTGCATGACGGGGACGAGCAGCGGCAGCGTGATCAGGAAGATGGACACCCCGTCGAGCACCATGCCCGCGAGAAGCAGCAGCGCCATCACGACGAGGAGCGTGATCCACTCGGAATCCGACAGCGAGATGATCAGGTCCGCCGCGGCGCGGAAGGCGCCCATGGTCGAGCCCGCCCAGGCGAACAGGCCCGCGAGCGAGATGATCAGCATCAGCACGCCCGAGATCTTCGCCGAATCGACGAAGGTGCGGTAGACCTCGGCGACCCCCATGTTGCGGTAGAAGAGAGTGCCGACGATCAGCCCGTAGACCGCGGCGACCACGGCGGTCTCCGTGGGCGTGAACAGGCCCGAGCGCAGGCCGCCGAGAATGATCACGGGCGCCATCAGCCCCGGCAGCGCCCGGTAGAAGCTCTGCCAGAAGGGCGGGCGCTTGAAGCCCTCGTTCGCGCCGAAATCGTGCTTTCGGGAGAGGAGCAGGGTGGGGACCGCGATCGCCGCGCCGACGAGGAGGCCCGGCAGCAGTCCCGCCGCGAACAGCGCGCGCAGGTCGACGCCCGGCACGAGGATGGCGTAGACGATGAGCGCGATCGAGGGCGGGATCAGGATCGCGGTCGCCGCCGAGGCGGCGATGACGGAGGCGGAGAAGGGCTTGGGGTAGCCCGCCTTCATCATCGAGGGCAGCATCACGGTCGCGACCGCCGCCGCGTCGGCGACGCCGGAGCCGGACATGCCGCCCATGATCAGGCAGACCAGGATCGCGACGAGCGCGAGCCCGCCCCGCCGCGGCCCGACGATCGCCTGCGCGAAGGTCACGAGCCGGCTCGCGACGCCGGAGCGCTCGAACACCATGCCGGTGAGGATGAAGAGCGGGATCGCGATCAGCGGGTACTTGGCGATGGCGTTGTAGGTGTTGGTGCCGACCATCGCCAGCGCCGTGAGGTCGAGCCCGATGACGATGCCGATCGCCCCGGCGATGCCGAGCGCCACCGCGATCGGCGTGCCGATGACGAGGAGGGCCGCGAAGGCGAGGAGCAGGATCAGGTTCGGATCCATCAGCGCGCCCGCCCGCGGAAGACCGCGATCCCGCGCCCGATCACCCGGCCGATGATCACGAGGGAGAGCAGCGGCAGCCATACCGTGTAGATCCAGGCCGGGTAGCCGAGACCCGGCGACGTCTCCTCCCAGTACCATTCGTCGAAGGTCACCTGGCCGCCGTAATAGACGACGAGGGCGAACATCGCGGTCGTCGCGAGGAGCGTCACGGCTTCCGCCGCGATCCGCCCGCGGCGGCCCATGCGCTCGAGGAAGAAGGTGATGCGGATGTGCTCGTTCGTGGCGAAGGCGGCGGAGGCGCCCACGAAGGTCATGAACACGAGGAGGAAGACCGAGAACTCCTCGGTGAAGGCGAAGGAGGCGTTGGTGAGGTAGCGAACCACCACGTTGCCGAAGGAGATCGCGACGATCAGCGCCATCGCGGCGGCGCCGAGCGCCTCCTCGATCTTCACCGGAACGCGCGCGTGCGGCGCGAGATCCGTGCCGGTCTCCGTGCGGGTCGCGTCGCGCGGGTCTCGGGCGGGATTTCGAGCGGGATCTCGATCGGTGCTCATGGTCGGCTCGTATGGGGTCGTATCGCGTTCCGCGCGACCGCTCCGCTCCTTCCCTGTAGGGGAAGGTGGCTCGGCGAAGCCGAGTCGGATGGGGCGCGCGAAGCTCGTTCGGCGAAGCCGAGGACGGGCGCGGCCGCCGGCAGCCGTGGATTTCCGCTTCGCGGAACGCGTCGCTTTCGCTCCGCGCCCCATCCGTCACCGCGCCTGTCGGCGCGGCGCCACCTTCCCCTACAGGGAAGGAGAAGAATGGCGCCGCGTCGCTGGCCGATCATCGATTGGCGATCGACTCCTCGGCCGTCTCGACGAGGTCCGCGCCGATCCTCTGCTTCCAGTCCTCGTAGACGGGACGCGTGGCGTCGACGAAGGCCTGCCGCTCCTCGTCGGAGAGCCGCACCACGGTGACGCCGAAGCCCTCGATCTCCTCGACGAGGCTCTGGTCGCCCTCGGTGAGGCCCTTGCGGGCGACCTCGATGCCGTGCGCGCCGGCCTCGAGGGCGGCCTCGCGCACGATCTCCTGGTCCTCGGTCGTGAAGGAATCCCAGACCTCCTGGTTGACCGCGAAGATCAGCGGGTCGGCGACGTAGTGCCAGAGGGTGACGTTGGCCTGGCCGAGCTCGTGCATCTTCAGCACGGTGTAGATGGTTAGCGGGTTCTCCTGCCCGTCCACCGCGCCGGTGGTGAGCGCCGGCTGGGCGTCGGCCCAGGACATCTGGGTCGGGTTGGCGCCCAGCGCCGAGAAGATGTCGTTGAAGATCGGCGAGCCGACGACGCGCATCTTCAGGCCCTCCATGTCCGCGGGCGTGCGGATCGGGCGCTGCGAGTTCGTCACCTCCCGGAAGCCGTTCTCGGCCCAGGCGAGGGGCACGACGCCGTTCTCCTCGATCAGCTCGAAGATCCGCTCGCCCACGGGCCCTTGCGTCAGCGCGTCGAGCGCCGCGTAGTCGGGCATCAGGAAGGGCAGGGCGAAGACGTTGAGCTCGGGGATCTGCGGCGACCAGTTGATGGTCGAGCCCACCGCCATGTCGATGATGCCCCGGCGCATGGCCGTGAACTCGCGGGTCTGCTCGCCCTGGACCAGCTGCGCGCCGGGATAGAGCTTCATGACGATGCGCCCGTCGGTGCGCTCGGCGACGAGATCGGCCCAGCGCTGGGCCGCGATGCCCCAGGGGAAGGGCGGCGGCACGACGGTGGAGACGCGGTACTCCTCCTTGTAGTCCTGCGCGAGCGCCCCGCCGGCGAGCGGCAGCACGAGCGCGGCGGCGGCCGCGAGGACCGCCAGGGGCTTGAAGATGCGCATGAGTTCGTTCCTCCCTGTCTCGTTTCCTTACGACGCGTCGGCGGCCGCCGGCGCGGTCATCGCCCGCGCGGCGGACGCGATCGCGTCCGGGGTCACCCGCGCCGCGTTCTCGAGCGGCGGCGCGTAGGCGATGGGGATGCGCGGCGCGCCGAGACGGCGCACGGGCGCCTCGAGGCGTGCGTGCAGATGCTCGGCGACGAAGGCCGCGATCTCGGCCCCGAAGCCCCCGACGGTCACCGCCTCGTGCACGACGAGGAGGCGCCCGGTCTTCTCGACCGAGGCGAGGACGCGGTCGCGGTCCCAGGGCCAGAGGGTGCGCAGGTCGATCACCTCGGCCTCGACGCCGTCCGCCGCGAGCGCCCGCGCGGCCTCGAGGCAGCGCCAGCGCATGGCCGACCAGGTGACGAGGGTGAGGTCGCGCCCCTCCCGCGCCACGTCGGCGACGCCGATGGGGGTGAGGTGCTCGCCGTCCGGAACCGCGCCCTCGAGCGGCCACAGGCCCTTGTGCTCGAGATAGACGACCGGGTCGTCCGCCCGGATGGCGCTCTTCAGGAGCCCGAGATTGTCGGCGGGCGTCGCCGGGGCGACGACGACCAGGCCCGGAACGTGGGCGTACCAGGCCTCCAGCGACTGCGAATGCTGCGCGGCGGAGGAGCGCCACATGCCCACCGGCTGGCGCGCGACGAGCGGCACCTTCGCCTGCCCGCCGAACATGAAGCGCGCCTTGGCCGCCTGGTTGACCAGCTCGTCGGTGGCGCACAGCGCGAAGTCGGAGAAGCGCATCTCGACCACGGGCCGCGTGCCGGCGAGCGCCGCACCCACCGCCGCGCCCATGATGCAGGCCTCGGAGATCGGCGTATCGGCGATACGGGCCGCGCCGAAGCGCTCCTGCAGCCCCTCGTACTGGCCGAAGACGCCGCCGCGGCCGAGATCCTCGCCGAGCGCCCAGACGCGCGGGTCGCGCGCCATCTCCTCGGCGAGCGCGCGGGTGGAGGCGGCGATGTAGGTGGTGGTGGTGCTCGCGGCCATCAGAACGCCCTCTGCGCCGGATGGCCGACGTCCTGCACGTCCGCATAGGCGCCCGCGACCGGCGGCCAGGGCGCGGCGCGCGCCTCGTCGTAGATCGCCTCCATCTCGGCATAGGCGCCCGCGCGCGCGGCCTCGAGCCGCTCCGCGGGGATTCCGGCGTCGGCGAGCGCCGCCGCGAGGCGGGCGATCGGGTCCTTCTCCCGCCAGGCCTCGACCTCCGCCGGGTCGCGGTAAGGGGCGGCGTCGGCCGCCGTGTGACCGGTGAGGCGATAGGTCTTCACGTGCAGGAGCCGCGGCCCCGAGCCCGCGCGCAGGGCGGCGACGGCGGCGCGCGCCGCCTCGTCGAGGGCGAGCGCGTCGTTGCCGTCCAGCGTCTCGGCGGGGATGCCGAGGCTCTCCGCGCGGGCGGCCGCACCCGCGCCCGCGGTGAGGTCCGCCGTGCGGGTGGTGGCGGACCAGGTATTGTCCTCGCAGACGAACAGGACGGGCAGATCGAAGACCTTCGCCCAGTTCAGCCCCTCGAGGAACGGGCCGCGGTTGATCGCGCCGTCGCCGAACAGGCAGGCGACGATCTCGCTCCCGCCCCGCAGCCGGATCGCGTGCGCGGCGCCCACCGCGATGGGGATGTTGGCGCCCACCACGCCGTTGGCGCCGAGCATGCCCACGGAGAAGTCGGCGATGTGCATCGAGCCGCCCTTGCCGCCGCAGGTGCCGCCGTCGCGGCCGAAGAGCTCGCGCATCATCGCGCCGGCGTCGGCGCCCTTGGCGAGCGTATGGCCGTGGCCGCGATGCGTGGAGAGGAGGAGGTCGGCGCGATCGAGGTTGAGGCACACGCCGGTCGCGACCGCCTCCTGGCCGATGGAGGGGTGGATCGCGCCCAGCACGAGCCCATCCTTCAGGCCGCGGATCGCCGCCTCCTCGAAGGCGCGGATGCGCCACATGGTCTCGAGATGGCCGACAAGGCGCGCGGCGTCGAGATTGCGCGCAGGCCGCCCGGCCTTCTGTGAGGTCTCGGGCGACGTCTCGCCGAGCCCGCTCACGGGCCGCTCCCGTCCGTTGCCGCGCCCATCCGCGCGACCGCGCCCGGCGCGGCGGCGCGCCTCGCCCTCACCATGCCGTCCTCCCTCGTGCCGGACCGTTTCGGCCTCGTTCGTCCGGCTTCGCGGACGTGAGGGAAGCCTAGACCCGTTGTCGCGCGGCTCGCAAGCGCGCAGTTCCGCACGCGGCGCACGCGGAGGGGCTCACCCGCGGTCTCAGGTGGCTTTCACGAGAAGCACGCCGACGCCGCCGACGATCAACGCCATCCCGAGGAGCTCGCGCTTCGTCGCGGCCTGGTCGAACAGCCGCCGCGAGACGATCTGCGCGAAGACCACCTCGACCAGCGCGAGGGTGCGCACGTTGGCGGCCGAGGTCAGCGCGAAGCCGATGAACCAGAACTGCGAGGCCAGCGCGCCGAGGAAGCCCGCCGTCGCGGAGCCGCGCCATTCCCGCAGCGAGCCGATCAGCGCGTGGCGGTCGAGAAGGGCGAGGTAGACGAGGAGGATCGCCGTCTGCAGCGCCAGGGCCGCGACGAGGGCGGTCGAGGCCCGTACCACGAAGCCGCCGCCCTCGAGCGCCAGGATGGCGCCGCGATAGCCCACGGCGGAGAGCCCGAAGCCCGCGCCGGCCGCGATCCCGAGGAGCGCCGGGCGCAGGCCGCCGCTCGCGAGCTTGCCCGGGGTGTGCGAGACGAGGATCACGCCCGCCGTGGCCACCCCGATGGCGATCAGCATCGGGCCGGTGAGCGGATCTCCGAGCACCGCGATGGCGAAGAGCGCGGTCTGCACGGGCTCGGTCTTCAGGTAGGCGGTGACCACCGAGAAGGCGCGCTCGCGCATGGCTGCGAGCATCAGCGCGGTGGCCGCGATCTGCATCAGCGCGCCGAGGACGAGAAAGGCGAGGAACCCCGGCTGCGGCGCCGGCAGGCTCTCGCCGGTGACGGCGAGCACGCCCGCGAGAAAGAGCGCCGCGAAGGGCAGGCCGAACAGGAAGCGCACCTGCGTCGCGCCGATCGTGCCGATGCGCGCCGTCAGGTCGCGCTGGAGCGCGTTGCGCCCCGTCTGCGCCACGGCGGCGGCGAGCGTCACGGGAATCCAGAGGAGGGAGAGGTCCATCGGCGTCCGGGTCCGGCTGGGCGCCGACGCGCGGCGCCCGTTTCTCGAACACCGCCGCGGCGGCGGGCGCAAGAGCCGGTGGGGCGAATTCCGTTCGCGATCTGGAAAAGGGCGCGCGTCTTGGTTATGGTCGCGACACGCCGCCCGGCCGCGTCGCGTCCGACACAGCCCGCCTCGAGAGCCCGGAGCTCAGACCCTGCTCATGCGCGCGCTCCTTCCTGCGACCCATCGCGTTCTCCTCGCCGCGTTCCTCGTCCTCGCCGCCCTCGCGCCCGCGCGGGCGCAGATCGACGAGGCGCCGCTCCTCCTCGCCGATCTCGACACCGGCGCCGTGATCTTCGAGCGCAACGGCACCATGCCGTGGTACCCCGCCTCGCTCACCAAGCTGATGACCGCCTACGTGGCGCTCGAGGCCGTGCGCGAGGGCCGGGTGTCGATGAGCTCGCTCCTCACCGTCTCGCACGACGCCGCCTCGATGCCGCCCTCGAAGATGGGCTTCGAGCCGGGCTCGCAGATCACGCTCGACAACGCGCTCAAGATCATCATGGTCAAGTCGGCGAACGACGTGGCCTGGACCATCGCCGAGAACGTCGGCGGCACCGTCGACCGTTTCGTCGAGCGCATGAACGCCACCGCCCGCCGGCTCGGCATGGCGGACACGCGCTTCACCAACCCGAGCGGCTTGCCGGATCTGCGCAAGAGCACCACGGCGCGGGACATGGCGCTCCTCGCCCAGGCGCTGTGGCGCGACTTCCCCCGGCGGCGCGACCTGTTCGGCCTGCAGGCGATCGCCTTCGGCTCCAGCGTGATGAACAACCACAACGGCATCATCGGGCGCTACCAGGGCGCCACCGGCATGAAGACGGGCTACATCTGCTCGTCCGGCTTCAACGTCGTCGCCACCGCCGAGCGCGGCGGCCGGCGGCTGGTCGCCGTCGTCATGGGCCAGATGTCCTCGCGCGAGCGCACGGCGCTCTCCGCCTCGCTTCTGGAATACGGCTTCTCCAATCGCGGCCTGTTCGGCTTCGGCGGCCTGCGCACCCTCACCAGCCTGCCGCGCTCCTCCGTGAGCGCGCCTCCGGACCTGCGGCCCATCGTCTGCGACCCGAACCGCCGCCGGGGCGGGGAGAGCGACGACGACACCCAGGCCATCGTCATCGCCGGCGCGACGCCGGGCGGCTCGGACGCCCTCGCCTTCTTCCAGGCGCAGAGCCGCACGCTGCCGCGGGTCGACCTGCCGCAGCGCCGCCCGGTGGAGCCGGTCGCCGTCTTCCTCGGCCTGCCGGCGGGCGTGTCGCCGGGGCCGGAGCCGCGCGGCGCCGAGGTCGCGAGCGCCGGCACGCCGCTCGACATCCTGCCGCCGCCGCGCAACGTGCCGCTGATCGACGGCCTGCCGGGTCCCGCCGCGAGCGCCGCCGCGCCGGCCGGCCCGACCGTGACGCTGCCGCTGCCCCCGCGCCGGCCGCGCGGGATCTGACGGTTCAGACCGGCCAGCTCTCCAGCCGGTAGGCGCCGTCCCAGAACAGGTATTCGAGCCGCGTCGCCGCCGTGTAGGCCTCGTGCATCCGCGCGACCATGGCCGGCGCGGCCTGCTCGGCCGCCTCGTCGGTCGCGGCGATCATCGCCTGCACGGCCTCGTGGAACTCCTCGCCCGCATAGGTGTCGATCCAGGCCTGGTAGGGGTTGCCCGGCGCGGCGCGGCCGTGGATGTCGCGGCCGACCTCGGCGTAGATCCAGAAGCAGGGCAGGAGCGCCGCGAGCACCACCTCGTAGGGCTCGGCGAAGGCGGTGGCCGTCAGGTAGGAGACGTAATGGTGGCAGGACGGCTGCACCGGCGTCGCCTGGAAGGCGTCCGGCGAGATGCCGTAGCGCTCGAAGAACGACCCGTGCAGCGAGCGCTCGACCACGATCGCCACCTCCGCGCCCTTGGCGAACTGGACGATCCGGTCCGGATCGCGGGCCTTGGCGGCGGCGAGCGCCAGCGCGCGGCCGAAGCCGATCAGGTAATGCGCGTCCTGGACGATGTAGTGGGTGAAGCGCTCGCGCGCGAGCCGGCCCTCGGCGAGCTCGGCGTTGAAGGGCATGGTGCGGATGGTCTCGTAGGCGGGGAGGTTGCTCTCCCAGGCGTCCGTCGAGAAGGGCATGGCGGCTGGACCTCGTACGCTGTGAGCGGATTGCGCGGAAAGCGCGGCTGTTCCCCTGCACATCGCGCATCCAGGCAGCGATTTCCAGCCCCTCGACGCTTGCCTCAATCCACCAGCCGCAGCTCCTTGCCCTCGAGCACCTTGAGCACCCGCCCCAGTTCCTGGCCGCGCTTCATCACCAGCCCCGAGGACGCGACCACGGAATAGGCGCCCTGGCGGCGGGCGAGCTTGGGGTCCTTCTCGATGCGGTAGAGCGGCATCTCGGAGGTGCGCCGGTAGACGGCGAAGACCGCCTTGTCCTTGCGGAAGTCGATGGCGTAGTCGCGCCACTCGCCGGCGGCCACCTTGCGGCCGTAGACGTTGAGGATCTCGCGCAGCTCGTCGCGGTCGAAGGAGACCCGGGCGTCCTGTTGTCGCGCGGCGGGAAAGGGCACCACCGTCCCGCCGCGCTTCTGCTGCACCGTCTCGCCGTCGCTCATCGCGCCTCCTCCCCCGTGGTTCTTTCGCCGTTGCGCGTCATCGTCCCGTCATGATGGGGGGACCGGCCGTGCGGCGCAAGCGTGGGGGCGGTGCGGCGGCGAGGCGAGCCGGGCCTCAGACCGCGCGAAAGGTCTGGGAGCGCTTCACCGAGGCGACGCCGTCGACACCGCGGATGTCGGCCTCGGCCTTCTCGTCGGCCACGCCGTGGATCATCCCGAAACGGGCGCTGACCGAAACGTCCCCGAGGCCGCGCCGCGCGAGCTCCTGCGCGACCTGCTCCACGTCCTTGCGGGCGTCGGCCGTGACGCGCACCGTGACCTCGTGCTTCGGCCCGCTCACCGACTTGTCCTCAGCCATGTCGACCCTCCCGCGATGAATGCCGATCGCGAACCGACAACGCCCGGTCCGCCGAAACGGATCGGGCGCTCTAGAAGTCGGCCGGGCCGCGCCGCCCGTCAAGCGCCGCGACGCACGCCGCGCGTCAGGGCGCGTAGACGAGGCCCGCGCCCACGTCGGCCACCTCGCCGCCGATATGGCGCGCGTTCTTCACCAGCGCGCCCCACAGCGCCATGCCGCGCAGGCCGGGATCGGACTCGGCGTAGAGCGCCGCGATGCCGGCCACGTGCGGCGTCGCCATGCTGGTGCCCGACAGGAAGTCCCAGCCGCCGAGAGCGCGCGGCATGCTGGAGAGCACGTCCACGCCCGGTCCGGCGATGTTGATCTCTCCGCCGGGATGCATCGTGCGCTTCGCGCAGGAGAAGAACGCCACCGCATCGAAGCGGTCGACCGCCGCCACCGCGAAGATGGAGGGGCAGTTGGCGGGCGAGCCGACGGGCGCGACGAAGGTCGGCCGGCGGCTCTCGTTGCCCGCCGCCGCGACGAGGAGCGAGCCCGACCGGAGCGCGTCCTGTCCGATCAGCTCGTAGTTCTCGTCGAAGGGCTGGTTGATCGCGACGGCGGCGCCGAGCGACATCGAGATCACCTGGCAACCCTCGTTCAGCGCCCATTCGAGGCCCGCGATGACGGTGCGGTCCGAGCCGAGGCCCTGGTTCGAGAGCACCTTGCCGACGTAGAGCTCCGCGCCGTAGGCGACGCCGTAGCGCGGCTGGTTCTCGGCCGGCTGCATCGGCCCGCAGGCGGTGCCGGCGCAGTGCGTGCCGTGGCCCTGGGCGTCCTCGACCGTCTCGTCGGGAATGAAGGACTTCGAGGCGACGATGCGGCCTTCGAAATCGGGATGACCCGCGTCGATGCCGGTGTCCAGGATCGCGACCTTGATACCGCGTCCGCTGAAGCACGAGCCGGTCACGCCGGTGGCGCGCAGGCCCCAGGTCTCGGTGATCTCCTCCGGGTCCTGCGGCTCCTCCGCGCGTCGCGCCCCCGCGCCGCCCGCCTCGCCCCCGAGCAGATCCTCGACGAGCGCGTCGACGCCCGCGCGGTAGCCGAGGAGGTAGTCCCGGCTCGCGCCCGCCAAGGTGCGCGGACCGCGCCCGGCGCCGATGGCGCGGTAGATCCGCTCGGGACGCGCGGAGACGACGCCGTGCTCGGCGACGCCCGCGGAGACGGCTGCGGCCATGCGATCGGGGTCGGCCTGGACGATGGCGATGCCGAAGCGCTCGAACACGATCATGTCCGCGCCGTCGAACGTGCTGGCCAAAGCCGCCTCGGCGGTGACGTCCGCGGTCGACGCGATGCGCAGCTTCATGTCCTCGAACGCGCCGAGCCCGCGATGGCGGGCCTCGCGATTGAGCCGCACCACGGTCGCGCCCGTGGTCCCGCCGCCGCCGACCGGCATGATGCGGGGCCGGTCGCCGCCACCGCCGCCGACTCCGCCCTGATTGCTCCTGCTGCGTTTCCTCCCGGGCATATCGCTTCCCTCCGCTCGACGCCACGCTCGCCGTGACGGACGGGCATTACACGCTAGGGTGAAGCTATAAAGCAATCAAGAATCGGCCATATCACGTGCACTGGCGTGATATTGCGCGTTCGGGCGCATGTCGGTCGCCGAGGCCAGGCGGTTCGACATGGCGAAGAACGAGGCCACCGCGGCGACGTCCCAGATGTCGACGTCGGAGAAGCCGGCCTCGCGCAGCGCCTCGCGGTCCGGCTCCTCGATGGTCCAGGAGGCGAGCGCCACCTTCTCGGCGAAGGCGAGCATGGCGCGGTGGCGCGGCGCGAGACGCGCGGCGCGCCAGTTCACCGAGAGCGTGTCCCCGAGCACGGGATCGCCGGACATCTGCCGCACCGCCGCGCCGTGGGCGACGACGCAATAGACGCAGCGATTGGCCGCCGAGACGACGACCGCGATCATCTCGCGCTCGAGCTTGGACAGCCCGGAGGGCGCGAGCATCAGGCCGTTGTAGAAGGCGGCGAAGGCGGAGAGCTTGGCGTCGTCGTGGGCGTAGGCCGCGAGCACGTTCGGCACGAAGCCGATCTTCTCGTCGCATTTGGCCAAATAGGCCCGCATGTCCGGCGACAGATCCCCTTGCGGAAGGTCGAGTGCGGTGGGAGCCTTCTCGGCGCGCTGACGCAGGGGCGGCGCCCCCGCTTCCGGTCTTTTCGGCTCGGCCATGGGACGGGATCCTTCCTCACGCGTTGGTGTGTGGCGAATTGTTGCAGCCGGGTGCGGCCTATGCCAAGCCTGGCCGTAGCCGAACCGACGACAGCCGAAGCGAGGGGCGTGCGGGATGGACCGGATCGAGGGCGAGGAGACGGCGGCGATCGCCGCGGCGATGGCGGCGCTCGAGGAGAAGCGCAGCGAGCAGACCCCGCCCCGAACGGTCGACGACCTGTTCGGGCAGACGCCGCGCGAGGATCTCGACCGCTACGGCCCCGAGGAGCTCGCGGCCCTCGCCGCGGAGGCCTTCGCCCATCTGCGCAAGCCGCGCGTGATCGATCCGCACGCGCCGCGGCACGATCTGGCCGTCGTCGACCGCGAGTTTCCGCGCGCCGATCGCGCCCTCGAGCTCACCGTGATCGAGGCGGTCAACGACGACATGCCGTTCCTGCTCGACTCGACGCTCGCCGAGATCGTCGACCAGGGCCACGAGCCGCGCCTCGTCGCGCATCCGATCCTCGCCGTGCGGCGGGACGGAGAGGGGCGCCTCCTCGAGCTTCTCGGCCCCGCCCACGACGTGGAGCCGCAAGGGGCGATCCGCGAGAGCCTGATCCACATCCATCTCGACGAGGTCGACGACGCCGCGCTGGAGCGGCTGCGGTCCGGGCTCGAGCGGGTCTATTCCGACGTCGCGGTCGCGGTCGCCGACTGGCCGGCCATGCGCGAGCGCCTTCACGGCGCGATTCGGCGCTACCGCGAGACGCCCCCGCCCCTGCCGAAGCAGGAGACCGAGGAGGCGCTGGCCTTTCTCGAGTGGATCGCGGCCGACAACTTCACGCTGCTGGGCGTGCGCGAGTACCGCTTCCCCCACGGCGACGTGGCCGCAGAGCCGATCGAGGGCTCGGGCCTCGGCATCCTGCGCGATCGCTCGGTCAAGGTGCTGCGCCGCGGGCGCGAGCTCGTCGCCATGACGCCCGAGGTGCGCGCCTTCCTGCAGAAGCCCTCGGCGCTGATCATCACCAAGGCCAACGTGAAGTCCCGCGTCCACCGCCGGGCGCATCTCGACTATATCGGCGTGAAGCTGTTCTCCGACACCGGCGAGGTGATGGGCGAATTGCGCGTCGTCGGCCTGTTCACCGCGAGCGCCTACACCGAATCCACCGACGACGTGCCCGTGCTGCGGCTCAAGCGCGAGAAGGTGCTCCAACGTGCCCGCTTCGACCCGCAGAGCCATGCCGGGCGCGCGCTGATCAACGTGCTCGAGAACTATCCGCGCGACGAGCTCTTCCAGATCGACGAGGAGACGCTCTACCGCTTCGCGCTGGAGATCATGAACCTGTCCGATCGGCCACGCGTGCGCGTGCTGGCGCGGCCGGACGAGTTCGACCGCTTCGTCTCCGTCCTCGTCTTCATCCCGAAGGATCGCTACGACACGCAGGTGCGCCGCCGGGTCGGCGAGTTCCTCGCCGGCGTCTACCAGGGCCGCGTGTCGGCCGCCTACCCGGCCTATCCGGAGGGCCCGCTCGCGCGCACGCACTACATCATCGGCCGCGAGGAGGGCGCCACGCCGGACGTCTCGCGGGAGGCTCTGGAGGACGGCGTCGGGGCGATCGTGCGCACCTGGGGCGACGCGCTGCGCGACGCGCTGCGCGAGGAGATCGGCGGCCCTCGGGGACGGGACCTCGCCGCGCGCTACGCCGACGCGTTCAACGCCGCCTATCGCGAAGCCTTCTCCGCTCACGAGGCGATCCGGGACATCCTGATCGTGGAGCGCGTCTCGGCCGAGCGGCCGCGGGCGGTCGATCTCTACCGGCGCGAGGGCGATCCGGAAACGCGCGTGAACCTGAAGGTGCTCTCCCGCGGCGCCGGCCTGCCCCTGTCCGAGCGCGTGCCGCTTCTGGAGAATCTCGGCTTCCACGTGGTGAACGAGCGGACCTACCGCGTCGTCCCCGCCGGCGCGAGCGAGGCGGAGCGGGTCTGGCTGCACGACATGACGCTGACCCGCGCCGCCGGCGGGCCGATCACCATCGAGCGCATCGAGAAGCCGATCGAGGCGGCGCTGCTCGCGCTCTTCCGCGGCTTCGCCGAGTCGGACGGGTTCAACAAGCTGGTGCTCGAGGCCGAGCTCGGCTGGCGCGACGTCGCCATGATCCGCGCGCTCGGCCGCTACCTGCGCCAGGTGCGCATCCCCTACGGCCAGGACTACCTCGCCACGACCTTGGCGCGGCATCCCGCCATCGCCGCGGCGATCGTCGCCTACTTCTACGCCCGCTTCGACCCCCGCGCCTCCGAGACGCGCCCGCGCGAGGAGGCCGAGAGCCTCGCGCGCGAGACGATCGAGGAGATGCTCGGCGCCGTGCAGAGCCTCGACGACGACCGCATCCTCAGGCGCTTCGTCAACCTGGTCGAGGCGGCGCTACGGACGAACTACTTCCAGCTCGAGGCAAGCGGCCATCCGCGCCGGACCATCGCCTTCAAGTTCGCCTGCGCCAGGGTGGAGGCGATGCCGCTGCCGCGGCCGCTCTACGAGATCTTCGTCTACTCGCCCCGCGTCGAGGGCGTGCACCTGCGCTTCGGCAAGGTCGCCCGCGGGGGCTTGCGCTGGTCGGACCGGCCGCAGGACTTCCGCACCGAGGTGCTGGGCCTCGTCAAGGCGCAGCAGGTGAAGAACGCGGTCATCGTGCCGGTGGGCGCCAAGGGCGGCTTCGTGCCCAAGAAGCTCCCGCCCGCCCACGAGGACCGCCAGGCCTGGTTCGAGGAGGGGCGGGAGAGCTACAAGGTCTTCATCGACACCCTGCTCGAGCTCACGGACAACATCGTCGGCGACGACACCCGCCCGCCGGCGGACACGGTGCGCCACGACGGCGACGACCCCTATCTCGTCGTGGCCGCCGACAAGGGCACGGCGACCTTCTCCGACACCGCGAACGCCATCTCGCTGGAGCGCGGCCACTGGCTCGGCGACGCCTTCGCCTCGGGCGGGTCCAACGGCTACGACCACAAGAAGATGGGCATCACGGCGCGGGGCGCCTGGGAGGCGGTGAAGCGGCACTTCCGCGAGATCGACGTCGACGTGCAGTCGGAGCCCGTGACGGTGGCCGGCGTCGGCGACATGTCGGGCGACGTCTTCGGCAACGGCCTGCTGCTCTCGCGGGCGGTCAAGCTCGTCGCCGCCTTCGACCACCGCGACGTCTTCATCGATCCGAACCCGGATCCGGAGGCCTCCTTCGTCGAGCGCCAGCGCCTGTTCGAGATGGGCCGGTCCTCCTGGGCGGACTACGACGCGGCGAAGATCTCCAAGGGCGGCGGCGTGTTCTCGCGCCAGATGAAGGCCATTCCGCTCTCCGACGAGATGCGCGCGCTGCTCGACCTCGACCAGCGCACGGCGACGCCCTTCGAGGTGATGCGGGCGATCCTGCGCATGCGCGTCGACCTGCTCTGGTTCGGCGGCATCGGGACCTACATCCGTGCCGCGGGCGAGAGCGACGAGCAGGTCGGCGACCGCGCCAACGACGCGATCCGCGTCACGGGGGCGGAGCTGCGCGCGCGGGTCATCGGCGAGGGCGCCAATCTCGGCGTCACCCAGCTCGGCCGCATCGAGGCGGCCCGCCACGGCGTGCGGCTCAACACCGACGCCATCGACAACTCGGCCGGGGTCAACACCTCCGACGTCGAGGTCAACATCAAGATCGCCCTCGATACGCCCGAGCGCGACGGGCGGCTCACGCCCGAGGCCCGCAACGCGCTTCTCGCCGACATGACGGAGGAGGTGGCCGGGCTCGTCCTGCGCAACAACTACCTCCAGACGCTCTCGCTCTCGCTTGCCGAGCGGCGCGGGGCGGGAGACGTCGGCTTCGTGCGGCGCCTGATGCAGGGGCTCGAGCACGAGGGCCGGCTCGACCGCAGCGTGGAGCAGCTCCCCGACGACGTTGCGCTCACGGCCCGCGCCGAGGCCGGCGAGGGCCTGACGCGGCCCGAGCTCGCGGTGCTCCTCGCCTATGCCAAGCTGCAGCTCTACGATCAGCTGCTCGAGAGCGCCGTGCCGGACGACCCCTATCTCGGCCGCGAGCTCGACCGCTACTTCCCCGCCGCGCTGCGCGAGCGCTTCGAGGACGCGATCCAGACGCACCGGCTGCGCCGGGAGATCATCGCCACCCAGCTCTCCAACGCCATCGTCAATCGGGGCGGCCCGACGGTGATCGCCCGCCTCGCCGACGCCACCGGCGCCGACGCGCCGACCATCGCGGCGGCCTATGCGGCGGCCCGCGATTCCTTCGGCCTCGTCGCGCTCAACGCCGGCGTCGACGGGCTCGACACGATCGCGACCGGGTCGATGCAGCTGCGGCTCTACGCCGAGCTCGAGGAGCTCGCGATGAACCGCATCGGCTGGTTCATCCGCAACGTCGATCTCGACGAGGCGCCGCTCGAGGCCATCGTCGGGCGCTTCCGGGAGGGCGTCGTCGCGGTGGAGGACGCGCTGGTCGACTGCCTGCCGGACGCGGCGCAGCTGCTCTGGCGCGAGCGCACGGCGACGCTGACCGCGCAGGCGGTGCCGGAGATGCTGGCGAGCCGGCTCGCCGCGCTGCCGATCCTCGTCGCCGCGCCGGACATCACGCTCATCGCCGGCGAGGCGGGGCGCTCGATCCGCGACGTGGCGGCGACCTATTTCGCGCTCGACGAGACGTTCCGGCTCGGCGTCCTCGCGGCGCAGGGGCGCGACGTGCCGATCGCGGACTATTACGACCGCCTGGCGCTCGAGCGCGCGCTCTCCGGCGTCGCCGACGCCCATCGCCGGCTCACCGCCGAGATCGCCCAGGAGGAGGGCTCCGGCCGCGAGGCGGTGGAGGCCTGGTGCGCGCGCCGCCCCGACGTCACCCGCATCCGCACCGCGGTGGACGGCATCGTCTCGTCGGGGCTGACGCTCTCGAAGCTGACGGTCGCCGCGAGCCTGCTCGGCGACCTCACCCGCGGGTGAGGTCTCGCCGGACGCGGTGCGCCGTCACGCACCGGCGTGGCGGCGCTCCTTGCGCGGCGGGCGGGCGTCGGCGGCGGCGGCGCCCGTCGCCGCGCCCTTCCAGCCGGGACCTTTCCCGGCTCCCTTCTCGACGCCCTTGCCGAAGCCCTTGCCCATTCCCTTGCCGGACCCCTTCCCGCCGAAGCCCTTCGGCCCGTCCCGGCGCGGGCCGGACCCGCGCTTGTCGCCGAAGCCGCCTTGCGGTCCCGGCGCGCCCTCGGCGCGGGTGACCCGGACGTTCTCGTCGTTGGCGCCGAGCGCGCCCTCGGCGAACCGGTCGGCGGCGTCGAGGGCGATGCCCACCCGCGTCTCCTCGGGGAAGATGCGGATCGGGCCGACCTCGTCGCGGGTGATCCCGCCGAGGCGGCAGATCAGCGGCAGGAGCCATTTCGGATCCGCGTTGGCGCGGCGGCCGACGCTGAGCGAGAACCACGCCATCGGCTGGCGCTCGCGCGCTTCTCGGGGCTGTCGCTCGCGCGGCTCGAAGCCGCGCGGCTCGTAGGGCTTCGCGCCCCGCTCGGGACGCTCGCCGCGCTCCTCGCGCGGGCGGCGCTGCGGGCGCTCGCCGGGATCGCAGACGTCCTCCGGCGCCGGCAGGCGGGCGCGGTGGAGGCGAACGAGGGCCGCGGCGATCTCCTCGGGGGACTTCTCCGCCATCAGCGCGCGCGCCGTCTCGAGCTCGTCCTCGGCCGGCGCCTGCGAGAGCAACGGGTCGGCGAGGAAGCGCTTGCGGTCCTCGGCGCGGATGTCCTCGAAGGTCGGCGGACCGGACCATTCGACGTCGATGCGCGCGGCGGCGATCAGCCCCTCCGCCTTGCGGCGGCGGTTCACGGGCACGATCAGCGCGCACACGCCCTTGCGGCCGGCGCGGCCGGTGCGGCCCGAGCGATGGAGCAGCGTGTCGCGGTCGTTCGGCAGGTCGGCGTGGACGACGAGGTCGAGATGCGGCAGGTCGATGCCGCGGGCGGC
Source organism: Salinarimonas sp. (assembly GCF_040111675.1). Lineage (NCBI taxonomy): Bacteria > Pseudomonadati > Pseudomonadota > Alphaproteobacteria > Hyphomicrobiales > Salinarimonadaceae > Salinarimonas > Salinarimonas sp. Next base: position 100,195 of record NZ_CP157794.1, read on the forward strand.
GACGTCGGTGGCGACGCAGACCTTGGCGCGCCCGTCGCGCAGGCTCTGCAGCGCGTGGCCGCGCTCGGCCTGGGAGAGCTCGCCCGAGAGCGCCACGGCGGCGAAGCCGCGCTCGACGAGGCTCGCATGGAGGTGGCGCACCTGCTCGCGGGTGGCGCAGAACACCATGGCCCCGCGCGCCTCGAAATAGCGCAGGACGTTGACCACCGCGAGCTCCGCCTCGCGCGGGGAGACGCGGATGGCGCGGTAGGCGATGTCGGCGTGCGGCGTGTCGCGCCGCACCGTGTCGATGCGCATGGCGTCGCGCTGGTGGTCGCGGGCGAGCTTGGCGATGTCCGGCGGGATCGTGGCCGAGAACAGCAGCGTGCGGCGCTCCGCCGGCGCGGCCTCGAGAATGAAGGTCAGGTCCTCGCGGAAGCCGAGATCGAGCATCTCGTCGGCCTCGTCGAGCACCGCGGCCTCGAGCCCGGAGAGGTCGAGCGCGCCGCGCTCGAGATGGTCGCGCAGGCGCCCCGGCGTGCCCACGACGATGTCCGCGCCCACCTCGAGCGCGCGGCGCTCGCGCCGCGGATCCATGCCGCCGACGCAGGCGACGATGCGCGCGCCGGTCTCGCCGTAGAGCCAGGCGAGCTCGCGCTCGACCTGGAGCGCGAGCTCCCGGGTCGGCGCGATCACCAGCGCGCGCGGCGCGAGCGAGGGCACCAGGAGCGGCGAGGCCCCGATCAGCGTCTCTGCGAGGGCGAGACCGAAGGCGACGGTCTTGCCGGAGCCGGTCTGGGCCGAGACGAGGAGATCGCGCCCCTCGTGCCCGGGCGCCAGCACGGCGGCCTGCACCGGCGTCGGCTCGGAATAGCCGCGCGCGTCGAGCGCCTCGGCGATGAGGGGATGGGTCGCGGGAAAGGGCATGTGGTCGTTCGTACCGTGCAGAAGGCTCCCCGACCGGCCATGGAGGCCGGCGTCGCCGATCGAGTCCGACGTCTGACGAGGAGAAAGGCGGCCGAGCGAGCCGCGCGCGTGAAGGCTACATAGTCGATCGCGGCCCGAAATGCGAGGGCCGATCCGCGCATGGCTGCGCCCCGGGTTGCGCATCGCGCCGCGGCGCGTCATTCCTGTCTCAGGGAGGAGAGCGCGAAGCATGACCCTGGACGTCGTCGCGCTGCGTGCGTTCTACGACAGCCCCCTCGGCGAGACCGCGAAGCGATTCGTCGGGCGCGCGCTGGCGGGCTTTCTCGCGCCGAGCGCCGGCGCGCGCGTGATGGGGCTCGGCTACGCGACGCCTTATCTCGACGCCGCGCGCGGGACGGCCGAGCGCACGCTCGCCTTCATGCCGGCGGCGCAGGGCGTGGAGGCCTGGCCGGCGGACGGCCGCTCGGCCTCCTGCCTCGCCGACAGCCTGATGCTGCCGCTCCCCGACGGCTGCATGGACCGGGTGCTGCTCGTCCATGCGCTCGAGAACTCGGAGGACCCCAACGAGCTGTTCTACGAGATCTGGCGGGTGCTCGCCCCCGGCGGCCGGCTCGCCGCCGTAGTGCCCAATCGCGGGGGGCTCTGGGCGCGCATGGACGTCACCCCCTTCGGCCACGGCCAGCCCTATTCCCGCGGCCAGCTGAAGGCCCTGATGCGCCGCACCCTGTTCACGCCGGAGAGCTGGACGGAGACGCTCTACGTCCCGCCGCTCCGCTCGCGGACGCTGCGCTCCTCGGCGCCCGCCTGGGAGCGGATCGGCACGCGGCTCAACCTGCCTTTCGCCGGTGTTCACGTGGTCGAGGCGACGAAGCAGCTGCACCGGCCGCTCATGGTGCGCCAGACCCGGCGCGGCACGCGCTTCGTGCCGGTGCTGGTGCCGGCGGCGAACGGCGCGGGGGCCGTGCGGCGGGACGGCGGGGGCGGCGAGGCCGCATCCCTCACTCGCGATGCATCACCTTGTCGACCAGGATGTCCGACAGGACGCCCGGCTTGAAGTCCCGCTCCAGCCGCTCGGGATCGTAGCGGGTCTCGATCCACTCCTCGAAGGAGAGCCCGTGCGCCTCGCCCTCGTCGCGATAGGCCTCGAAGAAGGCGTCGAGGATGCCGGTCTTGGCGAAGCGGAAATGGCCGTAGGCGAGGGAGAGCTGCCCCAGAGCCTCGTCGGCGCTGCGGCCCTCGTGGACCAGGAGGTAGAGCGCCGAGACGAAGCCGGCGCGGTCCGCGCCCGACTTGCAATGGACGAGAGCGGGGTACTGCACCGACGCGAAGAACTCCCGCGCGCGCAGCATCGTCTCCTTGTCCGGCGCGGCGCGCGAGCGCACCACGAAGTCGACGAGGGTGAGCCCGAGCGCGTCGCAGCATTCCTTCTGCAATTGCCAGGAGCCGTGCTCGCGCCCGCCGCGCAGGTAGACCACCGTGCGCAGGCCCTTGTCGCGCAGGCGCGCCAGCTGATGCGGCGCCGGCTGGGCCGCGCGCCAGAGCGTCTCCGACACCTTGTGCAGGTTGAGATAGGCCAGCCGGAAGACGCCGTGGTCGACGAGCATCATGTTCGCCCACGCCCGCAGCCGACCCGCCACGCCCTCGATCGGGCGATCCCACCGGGCGATGCGCGCCAGGCGCCGCGCATGGCGGGTCTCGTCGGTGCGGAAGCGGTTGAGCACGTTCGGGTTTTCCCAGGCCGCCCCGTCCGGGTAGGGCGGCTTCGCCATGGCGACTAGCAGCGGCGGGGCCCGCGGGCAAGAGCGCGGGTCGCGGCGGCGCGTCGCTGCCGGTCACGCCTCCGAGGCGAGCACGGTCTCGAGATCCCCGACGAGCCCGTCGACCAGCGGCGCCAGATTCTCGCGGCGCGTCCGGCGCACCCTCTCGGCCTTCAGGATCGCCTCGAGATCGTGGAAGGTCCGCTCCAGATCGTCGTTGACCAGCACGTAGTCGTAGTCCCGCCAGCGGGCGATCTCGCCGAGCGCCGTCTTCAGCCGGCGGCGGATGGTCGCGTGGTCGTCCTCGGCCCGGCGGGCGAGGCGCTTCTCGAGCTCGGCGATGGAGGGCGGCAGGATGAACACCGAGGCGACGTCCGGCCGCATGGTCTCGTAGAGCTGCAGCGTGCCCTGGACGTCGATGTCGAACAGGACGTCGCGGCCGTCCTCCAGCGCCTGCTCGACCGGCGCACGGGGCGTGCCGTAGAAGTTGCCGTGCACCTCGGCGTGCTCGAGCAGCTCGCCGCGCTCGCGCATCAGCTCGAAGTCGCGCACGGTGATGAAGCGGTAGTGCACGCCGTCGACCTCGGACGCGCGGCGCTGGCGCGTGGTGACCGAGACCGACATGGTGATGTCCTTGTCGGTCTGGAGCAGGAGGCGGGCGAGGGTCGACTTGCCCGCGCCGGAGGGCGAGGCGATGATCAGCATCACGCCGCGTCGCGTGCGGCTCGTCTCGGAGGGCATCCGAATCACTCCACGTTCTGCACCTGCTCGCGCAGCTGGTCGACGACGTGCTTGAGCGCGAGCCCGATCTGCGAGAGGGTCACGTCGTTCGCCTTGGCGCACAGGGTGTTGGCCTCGCGGCCGAATTCCTGGGCGAGGAAATCGAGGCGCCGGCCCACGGCGCCGCCCTCGGCGAGGAGCGCCCGCGCCTGGGCGACGTGGGCGGAGAGCCGGTCGAGCTCCTCGCGGATGTCGGCGCGGGTGGCGAGCAGCGCCGCCTCCTGATGGAGCCGCGCGGGGTCGAGGCCGCCGCCGGTCTCGCCGAGCGCCGCGACCTGCGCCGCGAGCCGGGCGCGAATCGCCTCCGGGCTGCGGCCGGGATGAGCCTCCGCCTGCGCCACGAGATCGGCGATGGTCGCGAGATGCCCCTCGATCACGCTCTCCAGCGCCGCGCCCTCCTCGCGTCGCGCGGCGAGGAGCGCCTCCGCGAGCCGCGGCAGCGCGGCGCGCAGGTCGGCATCGAGCGCGGCGGGATCCGCGTCGCGCTCGCCTTCGTCGAGCTCGACCACGCCGCGCACGGCGAGGAGCCCGTCGAGGGAGGCGGGGGCGATCCCGTCGGGCACGCGGACCTCGGCGAGGGCGTCGAGCAGGCCCTGCAGCACCTCGCGATTGACGCGCACCTTCGGGGCGCCCGCCGCGCGCTGGAGCGTCAGCGACAGCTGCACCTGCCCGCGGGCGAGCGCCTTCGACAGGATCCGGCGCGCCTCCTCGCCGACGGCGTCGAAGCCCGGCGGCGTGCGCAGGCGCACGTCGAGCCCGCGGCCATTGACCGATTTCGCCTCGAGCGCCCAGGAGACGGCGCCCGTCGCGCCCGCCTCGCGGGCGAATCCCGTCATGCTCGCAACGCCCACGCGCCTCGGCCTCCCCGATCCCGAAAGTGCGCGGGACCATAGGCGCGCCGGCGCGCGCTCACAAGCGGCAAGAGCGCCGCGCGCCCACGCGGCTCACGCGGTCTCGCCGCCGGCCTCGGCGACGTCCGCTCGCTTCCCCGGCACGGCGGGGACGAACAGCACGGTGAATCGCGTCCAGCCGTCCCGCGAGTCGCAGGCGAGCCGCCCGCCGGCCTGCTCGGCCATGGTGGCCACCATGCGCAGCCCGAAGCCGGAGCTGCGGCTCGGATCGAAGCCCTCCGGCAGCGGCGGGCCCTGGTTGCCGACGGCGAGACGCCAGCCGGCCTCTTCCGGCGCGAGCTCGACCACCACGTCGCGCGCGCCGCCGTATTTCACGGCGTTGGTGAGGAGCTCGTTCGCCGCGAGCGCGAGCGGCATCGCGCGATCGGCGGTGAGCACGAGCGGCATCGAACGCACCTCGATCCGGGCGCCCTCGCGCATCAGCCCGTCTTGCATGCTGGCGCAGAGCTCGTCGAGGAGCTGCGCGAAATCGACCGCGGCTCCGGCGTGGTCGGAACGGTGCAGGTTGCGGTAGGCGGCGGCCATCGCCTTCACGCGGCCGGCCGCCTCGTCCAGCTCGCGGCGGGCCGCGTCGTCGCCGACGCTGCGCTTCTGCAGCGTGAGCAGGGAGCCGAGAACCTGGAGGTTGTTCATCGTCCGGTGCGCGAGCTCGCGCAGCAGCATCTCCTTGCGGTCGAGCGTGCCCTCGAGGTCGTTCGCGAGCGCATCGAAGGCGTGGCCGAGCTCGGCGATCTCGCCGGCGCCCGAGAGGTCCGCGCGGGCTGAGAGATCCCCGCCCCGCCAACGCTCCGTCGCGGCGAGGAGCTGGCCCACGGGCCGGCGGACCGTCCGGCTCGCGACCAGCCAGGCGGCGAGCGCCGCGGCCGCACCGGCGCCGAGCGTCAGCAGCACGCCCTGGAGGTTCGCCCGGTCGAGGATGGCGTAGGCCTCCGTCCGGCTCACGCCGACGCCGACGTAGAAGCCTCCGGGGTTGGCGGCGGGCGGCACGTAGCCGATCACGCGCGGCACGCCGTCCACCGTGGCGGCGATCTCGACGCCTCCGGCGCCCGGATCGTCGAGAAGCGCGAGCAGCTCCGGCGTCATGCGCCGGCCGAGATAGGCCTGGTTGTCGGGATGGCGCACCAGCACCACGCCGTCGCGATCGGCGACGAGGATGGCCTGGCCGTCGGTCCAGATCGGCCGCTGCAGCCGCGCGGCGAGGGCGCGCAGGTCGACCGCGGTGATCACGACGCCGGCGAAGCCGCCCGTCGCGGTCTCGACGGGCGTCGCGAAGTGCACCACCGGCGCGTCCGTCGAGCGGCCGATGGCGTAGCCGTCGACGCTGAAGGCCCGCTCGGCGCGCGCCCGCCGGAAGTAGCGGCGATCCGCGACGTTGAAGATGCGCACGTCCTCCGGCCGGTGCACGCCGTCGCACCAGATGTCGCCCTTCGCATCGGCGACGAGGACGTTGTTCATCAGCGCCTGCCCGTCCACGATGCGTTGCAGGGTCTCGCTGCAGCCCTCGGCGTCGCCGCCGCGGATCTGCGGCGTGCCGGCGAGCACGGCCTGGACCTGGCGGATGCCGTCGACGAGCTGCGACAGGTCTCCGGCCAGGAAACGGGCCTGCTGCAGCGCCTCCGCGCGCACGTCGGCCTCCATCTCCCGATAGAGGTCCTTCTGTCCGGCGAGGAGGGCGACGACGAGGGGCAGGACGGCGGCGAGGATCAGCACGGCGAGGCGTGCGGCGAGCGACATGGCGCGGCTTTCGGCGGACGCGGCGGCGGTCCGCGACGACGATCGGGCCTCGTGGACGCGACCGTCGCCAAGCGTCGAAGCATACGCCGAGAAGGCGCGCGCGTAAAACCGGGGTCGACGGCGCGCCGTCGGCGGGTCCGCGCCCTACCTCCCCCTCATGGACCCCTTGATCGTCACCCTCGCCCTCGACGAGGCCGCCTTCGCGGTCTTCGACGCCGCGCGGCGCGCGCATTTCCCGCCCGAGCGGAACCTGATCCCGGCGCACCTCACCCTCTTCCACAAGCTGCCGGGCGCGGAGGAGGAGGCGATCGCGGCGGGGCTGGCGGAGGCGGCGGCGGCGCGCGGGCCGCTGCCGATGACCTGCGCGGGCCTGCGCTTTCTCGGGCGCGGCGTGGCCTATCGGCTGGAGGGCGAGGGCGTCGTCGCCCTGCGCCGGGCGCTGGCGCGGCGCTTCGCGCCCTCTCTCGGCCCGCAGGACGCGCAGGCGATCGCGCCGCACGTGACGATCCAGAACAAGGTCGATCCGCGCGCGGCGAAGGCGCTGCTCGCCAGGCTCCAGGCGGGCTTCGCGCCCTTCCCCGTCACCGGGGAGGGGCTGCTGCTGTGGCGCTATCGCGGCGGCCCGTGGGAGCCGGCCGGGCGCTTTCCCTTCGCGGGCGGCGCGTGAGCCGCCCGCTTCAGGCCGCGATCGACATGGACGGCGCGGCGGCGCGCACGTCGTCGTCGACGTCCGCCTCGAAGCGCTTGAAGTTCTCCTCGAACATGCCGATCAGCTTCTTCGCCGTCTGCGCGAACAGCGCCTTGTTCTGCCAGGTCTTGACCGGATAGAGGATGTGCGGCTCGATGCCCGGCACCGAGGTGGGCACGGCGAAGCCGAAATAGGGGTCCTGCCGGAAATCCGCCTTCGCCAGCGACCCGTCGAGCGCCGCCGAGAGGAGGCGCCGCGTGACGCGGATCGGCATGCGCCGTCCGACCCCGTGCATGCCCCCGGTCCAGCCGGTGTTGACGAGCCAGCAGTCGACGTGGTGACGCGCGATCAATTCGCGCAGCATGTTCCCGTAGACCGACGGCGGGCGCGGCATGAAGGGCGCGCCGAAGCAGGTGGAGAACGTCGCCTGCGGCTCCGTCACGCCCTTCTCGGTGCCCGCGACCTTCGCCGTGTAGCCGGACAGGAAGTGGTACATCGCCTCGGCGCTCGTCAGCTTGGCGATCGGCGGCAAGACGCCGAAGGCGTCGCAGGTGAGCATGACGATGTTCTTGGGCTGGCCCGCCCGCCCGCTCTCGGAGGCGCCCGGGATGAAGTCCAGCGGGTAGGCGCAGCGCGTGTTCTCGGTCTTGGACGCGTCGTCGAAATCCGGCTCGCGGGTGTGGGGGTCGAGGACGACGTTCTCCAGCACCGTGCCGAAGCGCCGGGTGGTGGCGTAGATCTCGGGCTCGGCGTCGGCGGAGAGGCGGATGGTCTTGGCGTAGCAGCCGCCCTCGAAGTTGAACACGCCCTGCGGCCCCCAGCCGTGCTCGTCGTCGCCGATCAGCGGGCGGCCGGGATCGTTGGAGAGCGTGGTCTTGCCGGTGCCGGAGAGGCCGAAGAACAGGGCCACGTCCTTCGGCTCGGACATGTTGGCCGAGCAGTGCATCGGCATGACGCCCTTCTCGGGCAGGACGAAGTTCAGGTAGGTGAAGACCGACTTCTTCATCTCGCCCGCATAGGACGTGCCGCCGATCAGCACGATCTTGCGGGTGAGGTCCATGGCGATGACCGTCTCGGAACGGCAGCCGTGGCGGGCGGGGTCGGCCTTGAACGAGGGCAGGTCGATGATGGTGAGCTCGGGCACGAACGAACGCACCGTGTCGATCTCGGGCCGGCGCAGCAGGTTCCTGATGAACAGCGAGTGCCAGGCGTATTCCGTGTAGACGCGGGTGCGCACGCGGTAGGCCGGATCGGCGCCGCCGAACAGGTCCTGCGCGAAGAGCTCCTTGCCCTCGGCGTGGGCCCGGAAGTCCTCGAGCAGCGCGTCGAACTGCTCGGGCGTGATGGCGCCGTTCGCGTCCCACCACACCGTGCTCTCGGTCGTCGCGTCGCGCACCAGGAACTTGTCCTTCGGCGAGCGGCCCGTATGCACTCCCGTCTCGGCGACGAGCGACCCGCCGGCCGCGAGCTGCGCCTCGCCGCGCGCGATGGACCGCTCGTAGAGCGCGGGCGCCTCGAGGTTCCAGTACACGCGCGCGAGCTTGCGCAGGCCGAACGTGTCCGCGCCCTGAGCGCTGTTGTAGACGCCGAGATTCTCCACGGGTTTCGCCCTCCTTCTCGTGAGCTTGCCTCATCGTGACCCTGCGCCCGCCGCCGAGGCGTCGCGAGCGGACGGTCAACGCCCCCGTTCTGCGTGCGGATGCATGATTTTTTGCGCATTCCGCACGTGGAACAAGGGTTTAGAGGGTCGGGAGCGACGCTGCAACAGCAGGGGAAGCGCGACTTTGGGCGGGGGGCGCGAAGACGTGGATCAGAAAGACCGCACCATCCTGACCGAAGGGAACCCGCCGGGCCCGATCGGCGCGACCACCCGCTCCACCGCCGCAAACCCCATGCGCGCGTAGAACGCCTCCGCCTGGAGCGTCGAGAGGCACTCCATCCGGCTCTTGCCGCGGGCGCGGGCTTCCGCGAGCGCCGTCTCGACGATGAGGCGCGCCGCGCCGCGGCGCAGAAGGTCGGGATGCGTGGCGACGTGGCGGATGTGGCCCGTGTCCGGCGGGCTCTCGGCGCCGCCGGGGGCCTCGGCCGTCCAGCCGCCGCAGGCGACGATCCGGCCGGTCTCGTCCTGCGCGACACGATAGGTCCCGCAGGCGAGGAGCGCGGGGTTGGCGCGGATCATCAGCGGCAGCGCCGCCTCGAGCACGGCGGGAGCGTACCAGCCCTGGAACAGCGTTCCGTAGGAGGCGGCGAGCACGGCGGAGACGGCGTCGGCATCCGCCGGCGTGGCCGGGCGGATGCGCAGGGGCGGGGCGGCCGGCGCATTCACACGTCCATCTCCCGCGCCCGATCGGCCATCTCCTTCAGCGCCTTGCGCAGCCGCCCGCCCTCGGCGACGCGCTCGGGGAAGGGCACGCGCGCCGTCAGGTCGCCGGCGGCGAGGTCGATGCCGTCGGGGTCGATCCCGGTGGCGCGCCAGTCCGCCTCCGGCGCCTTGGCGAGGCGGGTGGCGTAGAGGGCGAGCGCGTCGCTGTGATCCTCGTTCATGTGGGCCACCGCGCCCTCCTCGAGCGCGAGCAGGCTCTCGGCGTCGTCGATGCGGGTGAGGAGGTCGCCCGCGCCGACCGCCATGGCCCGGGCGAAGCCGCCGTTGAGATGCGCGCCCTCGACGTCCATGCGGAAGATCGCGAAATCGCCGAAGCCCGCATAGAGCTGCGCCTTCGGATGGCGGGCGAGGAAGCGGGCGCGGGCGCGCGGATCGTCCGTGCGGGCGATCCGGCCGAGGACGGTGAGGCGGGGATGGGCGAGGGGGTCGCCCTTGCCGCGCTCGGCGAGGAGCACGCTCGCGCGCTCGTCGCGCTCGAGGTTCGCCGTGTGGCCGGACAGGCGCGACATCAGGAAGAGCGGCGCGCCGTCGACGTCGGTCGCCACGGTGACGAGGGTGGCGAAGGGAAAGCCGCTCTCGCGGTCGAGCGTCGCCAGCGCGCCGGAACGGATCGCGCGCAAAAGCGTCTTCGCCACCGTGAGCCCGTCGTAGGACGGGTCCGGCCCCACCCGCTCGAGGATGGCGCGCGCCTCCTCGGAGACCCCGCTCTCGCCCAGATTCTTTTCGCCGGCCATCGACTCCGTCCCTCTTTCGAACCCGCCCCGCTTTGCCCACATGCGGTGATCCGTGGTAAACCGCCATAAATTCGGCCGATTTGCACATTGTGGCGAGAGGGGCGGATCGGTTCGCCGCACCCTCTCGGAAGCGTCGCGGGACGATACGCGCCCCGCGCCGTCCGGCGCAGCGCCGGCCGACAGACATCGGGAGCTTCGATGCCCACCATCGCCCTCGTCGACGACGATCGCAACATCCTCACCTCGGTGTCCATCGCGCTCGAGGCGGAAGGCTATCGCATCCAGACCTACACCGACGGCGCCTCCGCCCTCGACGGCCTGCGGCAGACCCCGCCCGACCTCGCGATCTTCGACATCAAGATGCCGCGCATGGACGGCATGGAGCTGCTGCGCCGGCTGCGGCAGAAGTCCGACCTGCCGGTGATCTTCCTGACCTCGAAGGACGAGGAGATCGACGAGCTGTTCGGCCTGAAGATGGGCGCGGACGACTTCATCCGGAAGCCGTTCTCGCAGCGCCTCCTCGTCGAGCGCGTCAAGGCGGTGCTGCGCCGCTTCGCGCCCAAGGACGTCACGGTCGCGCGCGAGCCGGACACGAAGGCGCTGGAGCGCGGCCAGCTGGTGATGGACCCGGAGCGCCACACCTGCACCTGGAAGGGCGAGCCGGTGACGCTGACGGTCACCGAGTTCCTGATCCTGCAGTCGCTCGCCCAGCGCCCCGGCGTGGTGAAGAGCCGCAACGCCCTGATGGACGCCGCCTACGACGACCAGGTCTATGTCGACGACCGCACCATCGACAGCCACATCAAGCGCCTGCGCAAGAAGTTCAAGGCGGTGGACACGTCCTTCGACATGATCGAGACGCTCTACGGCGTGGGCTATCGCTTCAAGGAAACCTGAGCGGATTCGGAAAACCCGAGAGAACGGGGTCGCGCGTGGATGCAGGCCGGCACGGGCACGACGAGGACCACGTCCGGCGCGACGGCGCGGCGGGCGAGCTCTCGGCCGGCCCGCTTCCGGCGGAGCTCCCGCGCGGGGAGACCGGGTTCGCCAGCCGGCGGGCGCGCAGGGGTCTCGTCCTGAAGCTGCGCGCCACCTGGCGCCGGGCGACGAGCCGGGCCTCGTCGAGCCTCGTGCGCCGCATCGTGGTGCTCAACCTCGCGGGGCTCGTCGCGCTCTTCTTCGGCTTCCTCTACCTCAACCAGTTTCGCGAGGGGCTGATCGAGGCCCGCGTCCAGAGCCTGCTGACCCAGGGCGAGATCATCGCCGGCGCCATCGCCGCCTCCGCCACCGTCGATTCCGACACGATCCTGATCGACCCGGACCGGCTCCTGCAGATGCAGACCGGCGAGAGCTCCGTCCTCACCGACGAATTGTTCTCGCCGCTCGAGTTCTCGATCAACCCGGAGCAGGTCGCCCCCCTCCTGCGCCGACTCGTGACGCCGACGCGCACCCGCGCGCGCGTCTACGACCGCGAGGCGATCCTGCTGCTCGACACCCGCGCTCTCTACTCGCGCGGCGACATCCTGCGCCTCGACCTCCCGCCGATCCAGACCGAGCCGCCATCCGCGCTGGAGCGCGCCTGGATCGCCGTGCGCGACGTCTTCGCGCCGCGCGCCGCGCCCTCGCTCGAGACCATCGGTCCGACGGACGGACGGACCTTCCCGGAGGTGCGCCAGGCGCTTTCCGGCGAACGCTCCTCGGTCGTGCGGCTCAACCCCGCCGGCGAGACCATCGTCTCCGTGGCGGTGCCGATCCAGCGCCAGCGCGCCGTGCGCGGCGTCCTGCTGCTCTCGACGCAGGGCGGCGACATCGACGCCATCATCGCCTCCGAGCGCTTCGCGCTGCTCCAGGTGTTCATGGTGGCGGCGGCGGTGATGATCGTGCTCTCGCTGCTCCTCGCCAACGCCATCGCCGGGCCGGTCTCGCGCCTCGCCGAGGCGGCCGAGCGGGTGCGCCGGGGCATCAAGTCGCGTCAGGAGATCCCGGACTTCACCGGCCGCGCCGACGAGATCGGCCATCTCTCCGGCGCGCTGCGCGAGATGACGGAGGCGCTCTACGACCGGATCGAGGCGATCGAGAGCTTCGCCGCCGACGTCGCGCACGAGCTGAAGAACCCGCTCACCTCGCTGCGCAGCGCGGTGGAGACGCTGCCGCTCGCGCGGTCCGACGACTCGCGCGCGCGGCTCCTCGACATCATCCAGCACGACGTGCGCCGGCTGGATCGCCTGATCTCCGACATTTCGGACGCCTCCCGCCTCGACGCCGAGCTCGCCCGCTCGGAGGCGGAGCCCGTCGACATGGCGAGGCTCCTCGGCGCGGTGGTCTCGATCTCGAACGACGTGCGCCGTCCCGAGGACGCGCCGATCGCGCTCGAGATCCGCCGGCCGCATCCGCGCAAGGGCGGGGCCCAAGGCGGCGCGAACGGCGAGGGGCGCGGCTTCGTCGTGCTCGGCAACGACGGCCGCCTCGGACAGGTCGTGCGCAACCTCCTCGACAACGCCCGCTCCTTCTCCCCGCCCGGGGGCACGGTGCGGGTCGCGCTGGAACGCGAGGGCGAGGTCGTGCGCATGACGGTGGAGGACGAGGGGCCGGGCATCCCCGATCACGCGCTGGAGCGCATCTTCGAGCGCTTCTACACCGACCGGCCCGAGCAGGGCTTCGGCCAGAACTCGGGCCTCGGCCTCTCGATCTCCCGCCAGATCGTCGCGGCCCATCGCGGCACGATCCGCGCCGAGAACCGCCTGGGCGCCGCCGGGCCCGACGGCGAGCCCCGCCGCCTCGGCGCCCGCTTCGTGGTGACGCTCCCCGCCCGGGAGCGCGGGTGATGGCGCCGGCGGCGCAGACGCCGGTCGCGAGCGAGGAGACGACGTTCCACGCCACCTGCGTCGTCGTCGGCGAGGCGGGGATCCTGATCCGGGGACCGTCGGGCGCGGGGAAGTCGCGGCTCGCGCTCGAGATCCTGGACGCGGCGCGCCTGCGCGGGCTCCATGCCCGCCTCGTCGGCGACGACCGGGTGCGCGTGGCGCATCGGCACGGGCGTCTCGTCGCGAGGCCGCACCCCGTTCTGGCCGGGCGGATCGAGCGGCGCGGGCTCGGGATCCTGGCCGTGACGCACCAGGAGGCGGCGGTCCTGCGCCTCGTGATCGACCGCGACGCGACGCCGCCGCCGCGCCTGCCCGATGCGGAGGCGCTTGACGCCACGATTCTCCGCGTCAGACTGCCGCGTCTCCTGTCGTTCGCCGACGACGGAATTGCGGCGATTGCGCTGGAGCGCCTTGGGGGATTATCTGTCACACTGGTGACGTGAACGGCTGGCGGAATGGCGGGATGCCCTTGCGTTCGGCTTCGCAGTGCACAAAATAGCGGCTCCGCTCAGCCGAGCGACGGATGCAGGTCCACATGATCGGAATGGTGCTCGTCACCCACGGCCAGCTGGCGACGGAGTTCCGCGCCGCCCTGGAGCACGTGGTCGGCCCCCAGGAGCAGATCGAGACGATCACGATCGGCCCCGACGACGACATGGAAGCGCGCCGCGGCGACATCCTCGACGCCGTGCGCCGGGTCGAGTCCGGCGCGGGCGTCGTCGTGCTCACCGACATGTTCGGCGGCACGCCCTCGAACCTCGCTCTGTCCTGCATGAACGGCCGCATGGTCGAGGTGGTGGCCGGCATCAACCTGCCCATGCTGATCAAGCTCGCGAGCGTGCGCGATCTCGAGCCGCTGGCGCAGGCCGTGCTCCACGCGCAGGAGGCCGGGCGCAAGTACATCAACGTCGCCTCCCACGTGCTCGCGGGGAAATGAGATGAGCGCCGAGCCCCGCCCCGATCTCGACGAGTGCCCCGCCGACGAGGCGCCCGCCGCCGGCGCGCTGAGCCGCGAGCTCGCCATCGTCAACCGCAAGGGCCTCCACGCCCGCGCCTCCGCGAAGTTCGTCCAGACCGTGGAGCGCTTCGAGGCCGAGGTCAGCGTCTCCCGCTGCGGGGAGACGGTGGGCGGCCGCTCGATCATGGGGCTCCTCACGCTCGCCGCCGCGCAGGGCACGACGATCCGCGTGGACGCGACGGGCCCGCAGGCCGAGGGCGTGCTCGACGCGCTCGCGGCGCTCCTCGCCGGCCGCTTCGGCGAGGACGAGTAGACGCGTGCGCGGAACTCCGGCGCGTGCGGCGCGTCTCAGCCCGCATGACGCCCGCACGGACCGCGCTTCTCGTCCACAACCCGACAGCCGGAGATCGACCCGTTCCCTGCGAGGCGATCACGGACGCCCTGCGCGCCGCCGGCTATGCCGCACGCGCCGTCTCCGCGAAGGGTGACGATCTCGACGCCGCCTTCGCCGCCGCGCGCACCGAGCCTGTCGACCTCGTCGTCGTCGCCGGCGGGGACGGGACCGTGGCGAAGGCGATGGCGCGCCTCGACGGCGCCGCGCCGCCGCTCGCCCTCCTGCCGCTGGGAACGGCGAACAATCTCGCCCGCGCCATCGGCGTCTGCCGGCCCTGGCGCGACCTCGTCGCCGGGATCGGCGCGGCCGAGCCGGCGGCGTTCCGGCTCGGCCTCGTCGCGGACGGCTCGGGCGAGACGCCCTTCGTCGAGACCGTGGACGTCGGCGCGCTCGCGGCGGGGCTCGCGGCCGCCGGCGGAACCGGGCTCGACGGCGCGGCGAAGCTCGCCCACGGCCGCGCGCGCCTCGCCGAGGCGGTCCGCGACGCCCCGGCGATCCGGGTGGCGCTGGGGCTCGACGGCGCCGCGCCGGTGGCCGAGGACGTCCTGCTCGCGGCCGTGCTGAACGTCGGGCTCAGCGGCCCGAACCTGCGGCTCTCCGCGATGCGGCCCGGCTCGGGCGTGCTCGAGATCGCGACGCTGCCCGCCGCCGATCGCGGCGCCTTCCTGGCCTGGCTGGAGCATGGTGGCGACGCGCCTGCGCCGCTCGCCCGCCGTCGTGCGCGGCAGGTGACGCTCGCGCCGCCCGAGGGCGCCGCGCTGCGGGTCGACGACGACATGCGCGAGGCGCGCGCCTCCGAGCGGCTCGCCATCGCCGCGCGCGCCCACCCCATCGCGGTGCTCGTCCCGCCGCCGCGCCGTGCGCCGTGAGCGCGAGACCCCGACGGAGAGACCCGCCATGACCGCCTCCTCCCACCAAGCCTCCTCCGAGACCGACGCCCCATTGCCCCACGACACGCTGGTCGCCATCGAGCGCACCGCCATCGTGCTCGCCCGCCTCGCGGGCGCGGAGATCGTCTCCGCGCTCGGTGGCCGCCGGGACGTGCGCTACAAGACCCGCGAGGAGGGCGCCTGGCTCGACCCGGTCTCCGAGGTCGACCACGCCGTCGAGGCGCTGATCCGCGCGACGCTGGCCGAGCGCTTCCCGGATCACGACGTGATCGGCGAGGAGATGCCGGAGCGTCCCGGTCGCGGCCACGACGTGATCTGGGCGGTCGACCCCGTCGACGGCACGACGAACTTCGTCAACGGCTTTCCGCTCTTCGCCGCCTCGATCGGCGTGCTGCATCGCGGCCGGCCCGTGGCGGGGGCGCTGTGGTGCTCGACGAGCCACGCGCTCCGCGCCGGCGTGTATCACGCCCGCATGGGCGGCGGGCTCGGCTTCGACGAGACGCCGCTCGATCCCGCGCCGGACCCGGCCGTGCGCCGTCGCCTCGCGGGCGATCCGCACGGCGGGGCCGGCAAGGCGGGTCCCTACGACCTGCGCAAGACCGGCTCGGCCGCGATCGAGTGCGCCTTCGTCGCGGCCGGGCTGCTCGCCGCGGCGCGCTTCGCCGCGCCCAACGTCTGGGACGTGGCGGGCGGGATCGCGCTCGTCGAGGCCGCGGGCGGCGAGGCGCGCACCCGCGACCGCGACGGCCCCTGGCGGCGCCTCGAGCGCTTTCAGGCGCCAGACGGCGATCTCGCCCGCTGGCGCGGCGAGATCGCGCTGGGCTCGGCCGAGGCGCTGGACGCGCGCCTCGGCGCCTGAGGGGCGCTCAGTCGCTGCCGTTCCCGTCCTGGTACAGGGTCTCCAGCTCGCGGGCCGAGAGGGGGCGGCGCACGATGATCGTGCCGGTCGCCTCCGGATCCTCGATCACGATCCGACCCTGCTCCATGAAGCAGTCGCACTGCGCCGGGGCGTCGTACTGGGTGATCTCCTGGCGCGGGGTGAGCTCGCCGCCCTCGGAGCGGCCGACGCCGGGCACGGCCACGCGGTCCTGCAGGAAGAAGCAGTCGCATTGCTGCGGCTGGTCGTATTGCGTGATCTCCTCCTGCTGGGTCACCTGCCCGAAGGCGGGCGCGGCGATCAGCGCGGCGGCGACGGCGAGGAGCGTGCGGTGGATCAGGGTCATGAGAACCTCCTTCCGTGGTGGGACAGGAAGTCTCTCCTCCCCGTCGGAGCCGCCGGTTGAGATTTCGCAATCGCGCGCCCGTTTGTCGGCGACCCGCCGCTCGCGTCGAACCCCGGCGCGCGCCGACGGTTGACGGTGTTCCCCGACATCAGCCGAAAGGACGCCGTCATGTTCCGTTTCCTGCGCCGCGCCATCCTTTTCAGGGAAGTCCTGCGCCTCGTGCGCCGACGCCGCCGCTGAGAGGCCCGAGCGCGGCGATGTCCCGCTGCTGCTCCAGCCGGCGGCGCACCACGTCCTCGTCGACGCCGAAGCCTTCGAGCACGCGCCCGGCGAGCTGAAGGCTCGCCTCGAACGCCTCCGGGACCGCGACCGTGGCGCCCGCCTCGATCAGGCGCGCCGCATGGGCCCGGTCGCGGGCGCGGGCGTAGATCGGGATGATCGGCCAGGCCTTGCGGATCGCCTTGGCGATGGCCTCCGCCGCCTGGGGGCTGTCCATCGTCAGCACCACGGCGCTCGCCCGCTCGATATGGGCGCGCTCCAGCATCTCCAGCCGCGAGGCGTCTCCGTAATAGACCGGCAGGCCCTGCTTGCGCGCCGCGGCGACGGCCGGGGCGTCCGCGTCGATGGCGACGAAGGGCAGCGCCTCCGCCTGGAGCGACTCGACCAGGGTGCGCCCCACCCGTCCGAAGCCGGCGAGGATGACGTGGCCCTCGACCTTGCCCATGGTCTCGACCGCGTGCGCGGCCACGTCCGACGAGCCCGTGTCGAGCAGGCTCGCCAGCCGCTCGGCCGCGCCCGCGACGAGCGGCGTCACCAGCATGGTCAGGCCCGCGACGATCAGCATGAACTGGCCGACGTCGAGCGGGATGAGCGTCAGGCTCATGGCGAGGCCGACCACGATGAAGGCGAACTCGCCGCCCTGGCCGAGCAGCAGCCCGGTCTCGATGGCCGTCGAGCGGCCCAGCCCGAAGGCGAGGCACAGGCCGGCGGTGACGAGCGCCTTGAGCACGAACAGGCCGATCACGGAGGCGCCGATCCAGAAGGGCTCCTGCGCGATCACCCGCCAGTCGATCCCCATGCCCACCGACATGAAGAACAGGCCGAGCATCAGGCCCTTGAACGGCTCGATGTCGACCTCGACCGTGTGCCGGTACTCGGTTTCCGCGAGCAGAAGCCCCGCCAGGAAGGCGCCGAGCGCCATCGACAGGCCGACGGCGCCGGTGATGGCGGAGATGCCGATGACGGTGAGCAGGATCGCCGCCATGAACATCTCGGGGCTGCGCGTCTGCGCCGCGATGCGCAGGGCCGGGCGCAGCACCAGCCGGCCGATGGCGTAGATGCCGCCGATGGTCAGGACCGCCTTGCCCAGCGCGATCGCGAGGTCGAGCCCGAGATTGCCCTCGACCTTGGCGCCGAGCACGCCCACGACGAACAGGATCGGCACCACCGCGAGATCCTGCATCAGCAGGATCGAGAAGGACGAGCGCCCCAGCGGCGTGCCGAGCCGACGGCGCTGCATCAGGAGCTGCATCACGATCGCGGTCGAGGACAAGGCGAGGCAGGCGCCGAGCACGATCGAGGCGGGGATCGAGTTGCCGAACTCCCAGGCGATGACGCCGATGATCGTCCCCGTGATCAGGATCTGCGCGGAGCCCAGCCCGAAGACCAGCCGGCGCATGGCCCACAGCCGCTCCAGCGAGAGCTCGAGCCCGATGACGAAGAGGAGGAAGATCACGCCGAGCTCGGCGAGCGCCTGCACGCCCGCGAGATCGTCGATGACGACCCAGTGCAGGACGGGGAAATCCGCCGCCCACAGGCCGAGCCCGAAGGGCCCGATCGCGCCGCCGACGACGAGATAGCCGAGCACCGGGCTGATCCGCATCCGGTGGAACAACGGCACCATCACGCCGGCCGCGATCAGGAAGACGATGATCTCGCGCAGATGGGGGATGCCGACATGATGCTCCATACGCAGCGCGCTCCTGTGAAATATACGGCCGACGCTCGCCCCTTCGGCGCGCGAAATCAATGCGGGAGATCAACGCGCGGGCCGGCGCGGGCGCTCTCTCCCGACGGCCGCGCTTGCCTCGCGCGGCGTCGAGAGGCAGCATCGCTGCGCGGCGCGGTGGGGCGCCGCGGGACGGCGGAGCCGCTGCATGCCTTTCTCTCGTCGACGGTCCTACGAGCAGGGCCATCGCCCGAAGTTCCTGGTCTTCGTGGACGACACGCCGGAATGCTCGCGCGCGGTGCGCTTCGCCGCTCGCCGCGTCGCCCGGCTCGGCGCGAAGCTCGTGATGCTCGCGGTCTCGGCGCCGCCGGAGAGCTTCGAGTGGCTCGGGGTCGGGGACGTCATGCGGGCGGAGGCCGAGGAAGAGGCCAACGAGCAGCTGGACAAGGCGGCCGAGCTCGCTCGCGAGGCCGCGGGCGTCGAGCCCGAGCGGGTGATCCGCGTCGGCAAGAAGCAGGACGAGATCCTCAAGCTCATCGACGAGGACGCGGACATCGCCTTCATGGTGCTGGCCGCCGGCACCTCCAGCGAAGGCCCGGGCCCGCTCGTGACCAACTTCGCCGGGGTCGCCGCGAGCACGTTCCCGCTCCCCGTCGTCATCGTGCCGGGCAGCCTCACCGACGAGGAGATCGACGCGCTGGCCGGCTGACGGAGCCGCCCGTGACGCCCGTCGAGCAACGGCCGGAACGGGCCGCGCGTTGCATAGCCGTCTCCGGACGCATCCGCATACGTGCTTGTGCGATACTTGAGCGGCGGGCCGCGGGCCGTGCATAGTCGCTGCCGCTCCCCCGCCTTCGACCGACGCCCACGCCGGGATAACTGCTTACTTGATACCGCTCAAGGCGATCCTGACATGGAGTGGGTACCGTTTCGACCTGGAACGTCGCGTAGAATGCCGCCCGAAGGCGAGAGGCCCCCTGTGAGAATTCACATCGTCGAAGACGATTTCGGCGTACGCGACTCCCTCATCGAGCTCGTGTCCGCCCTCGGCTTCGCCGCCCGCGCCTACGCGGACGGGGAGAGCTTCCTGCGCGCCGGCCCGCCGGGACCGCGCGACATCGTCTTCGTCGATCTCGGCCTGCCGGGGATCTCCGGGTCCGACGTGATCCGCTGGCTTTCGGCCCAGGAGCGCGCGCCGCGGATCGTCGCCATCTCCGGCAAGCCGCGGGCCGACATCGACGCGATGCTGCGCGGGCTGCCGACGACGCCGCTGCTGCGCAAGCCGCTCGAGGCGGAGGAGATCACCGCTTTTCTGTAGCGGTCGCGGCATGCCTTCTTCGAACGCTCCGTGAACCGCGCCTTTCTCTGCGGCATTTTCGCCCGCGGGAATTTCCCGACGGCATCATGCTTAAGGGCATCTCCCGATGCGCATCGGGGCCGCTCGCCGTAATCCTCGACGCGTTCGATCGCTCCGTTCCCCCGGGCACCCTGTCGAGGATCTGTCATATGGATGCGCGTCACTACCGCTCCGATTTCACCAACGCGAAGTTCGATTCCGGCTGGAGCTTGCGCTTCTCCGGCGCGCCCGCCGCGGAGAAGCCGGAGAAGGGAAAGGTCTTCTCCTACCATCACCGCGCGCTCATTCTCGACGAGGGCGACGCCGCCAGCTCCGTCTACGAGGTGCTGGAAGGCGGCGTGATCCTGTTCAAGCTCCTGCCCGACGGCCGGCGCCAGATCATCGAGGTGCTCGGCGTCGGCGACGTGTTCGGGCTCTCGGCCACGGACGTCTCGGACGTCGCCGCCGAGGCGCTGACCGCGGTTCGGGTCGTCGTCTACGACAAGCGCACCATCGATTCCGAGGCGCCCCTGCGGGACCGGCTGTTCGCCCGCCTGCGCCAGCAGATGTGCGCTCTGCACGACCACGCTCTGCTGCTCGGCCGCAAGTCGGCGCAGGAGCGCGTCGCGACCTTCATCATGCGCCTCGTGCCCAATCGCGGCGGCTTCGCCTGCGCCGGCCCGGTGAAGGGCGAGGGCGCGACCCGCGTCGACCTCGCCATGACGCGCCAGGAGATCGCGGACTATCTCGGCCTGACGATCGAGACGGTCAGCCGCGCCTTCTCGAGCCTGCGCCGCGACGGCGTCATCGCCTACGACAAGCAGGACAGCGTCGAGATCGCCAACGTCTGCCGCCTGTGCCATCTCACCGGGTCGCACTGACCGGCTCGCGCCGGGCCGATCGTCCCGATCCCGTTTCCCGAGCGTATCCGTTCCTCCCGAGGGAAGCGCCGCAGCTCTTCCCCGCCTGCAAGAGGCCGCCTCGCCGAGGCGGCCTTTTTTTCGAGCGGAGCCCGGCGTTCCCCCTGGCGCCCGCGCCCGCGGCGCGGCATGTAGGCGTCCGACGGCGCGCCGGCGCGCGCCGACGCCTCCGAGGCGCCGCATGAGCTTCTCCGCCTTCAGCTTCCTTCCCGACCTCGACACCCTGTTCCTCTTCACCGCGGCCTCCGTCGTGCTGTTCGCCACGCCCGGGCCGGACATGAGCCTGTTCCTGGCCAAGACCGTGCAGGGCGGCCGTGCGGCGGGGATCGCCGCCATGGCCGGCGCCATGACGGGGGCCGCGGTGCACACGCTGCTCGCCGCGCTCGGCGTCTCGGCGCTGCTCGCGGCGTCCGAGACGGGCTTCGCGGTCCTGAAATGGGTCGGCGGGCTCTACCTGCTCTGGCTCGCCGTCGACGCCGTGCGCAACGGCTCGGCGCTGAGCGTGAAGGCGACCGGGCCGAACCGGATCGGCCTGCGGGCCACCTGGCTGCTGGGGCTCGGCGTCAACCTGACGAACCCGAAGGTGATCCTGTTCTTCGTCACCTTCCTCCCCCAGTTCGTCGTCGCCGGGGACCCCGACGCCACGGGCAAGCTCGTCTTCCTGGGGCTCTACTTCATCGCCGTCTCGGTGCCGCTCGCGGTGCTGATGATTCTCGGCGCCGAGCGCGTGCTCGCGACGGTGCGCGCCCGTCCGCGGCTGTTGCGCGGCATCGACCTCGCCTTCGCCGGCGTGTTCGGCGTCTTCGCGCTCAAGATCCTCACCGCGACGCGCTGAGGCGGCCGCCTCCGCTCCGCGGCGTCCGTGTCGCCGCGGAAAGGACATAAAGACATGTTTATATGTTGATTGCCATGCGGTCCGTCCTCTGCTACAGGGGGCGCGAACCGACATACGCAGAGGATTTTTCACGATGGCGCACGATTACATCGTCAAGGACATCTCGCTCGCAGACTGGGGTCGCAAGGAGATCTCGATCGCCGAGACCGAGATGCCGGGCCTGATGGCCACGCGCGAGGAATACGGGCCGAGCCAGCCGCTCAAGGGCGCGCGCATCGCCGGCTCGCTGCACATGACGATCCAGACGGCCGTGCTCATCGAGACGCTCAAGGCGCTCGGCGCGGACATCCGCTGGGTGTCGTGCAACATCTACTCGACGCAGGACCACGCCGCCGCGGCCATCGCCGCCGCCGGCATCCCGGTCTTCGCCTGGAAGGGCGAGAGCCTGAAGGACTACTGGGACTACACCGCCAAGCTGTTCGACTGGCACGGCGGCGGCATGCCCAACATGATCCTCGACGACGGCGGCGACGCCACCATGCTCGTCCATCTCGGCAAGCGCGCCGAGGACGGCGACACCGCCTTCCTGTCGAAGCCGGGCTCCGAGGAGGAGGAGATCCTCTTCGCGCTGATCCATCGCCTGCTGGGCGAGAAGCCGAAGGGCTGGTTCAACGAGCTCGCCACCTCGATCAAGGGCGTCTCGGAGGAGACGACCACGGGCGTGCACCGGCTCTACATCATGGCCAAGGAGGGCAAGCTGCTCTTCCCGGCCATCAACGTGAACGACTCGGTCACGAAGTCGAAGTTCGACAACCTGTACGGCTGCCGCGAGTCGCTCGTCGACGGCATCCGCCGCGGCACCGACGTGATGATGGCCGGCAAGGTCGCCATGGTCGCGGGCTACGGCGACGTCGGCAAGGGCTCGGCCGCGTCGCTCCGCCAGGCCGGCTGCCGCGTCGTCGTCTCCGAGGTCGACCCGATCTGCGCCCTGCAGGCGGCCATGGAGGGCTACGAGGTCGTGACGATGGAGGACGCCGCCCCGCGCGCCGACATCTTCGTCACCGCCACCGGCAACAAGGACGTGATCACGGCCGACCACATGCGCGCCATGAAGGACCGCGCCATCGTCTGCAACATCGGCCACTTCGACAACGAGATCCAGGTTCAGGCCCTGCGCAATTACAAGTGGAACAACATCAAGCCGCAGGTCGACGAGATCGAGTTCCCCGACGGCAAGCGCATCATCCTCCTCTCGGAGGGGCGCCTGGTGAACCTCGGCAACGCCATGGGCCATCCGTCCTTCGTCATGTCCGCCTCGTTCACCAACCAGACGCTCGCCCAGATCGAGCTGTGGACGAACCAGGGCAAGTACGAGAACAAGGTCTACGTGCTGCCCAAGCACCTCGACGAGAAGGTGGCCATGCTCCACCTCGAGAAGATCGGCGCCAAGCTCTCCAAGCTGCGTCCGGACCAGGCCGAGTACATCGGCGTCAAGGAGACCGGCCCGTTCAAGCCGGAGCACTACCGCTACTGAGCGGCGCCATCCCGGCGACGTCATCGAGCCCGGCGGACGCGCGTCCGCCGGGCTTCTTCGTCGAGCCGATCAGGCCTCCGCGGCGGCTTCCGCCGGCGGCGGCGGGCCGTGGCAATGGGGCGGGATGGTCATCCGGCACATCAGCCCCTCGTCGCGCCAGCGCAGCGCGAGCGCGCCGTCGAGCTGACCCTCGACGGCGCGCGCGATCACCGTCGAGCCGAAGCCGCGGCGCTTCGGCGGCTGCGGCGTCGGTCCGCCGGTCTCCGACCAGGTCAGGGCGAGGGCGCCCTCGTGCGCCGGCCGCCAGGTGACGGACACGCGGCCCTCCGGCGTCGACAGGGCGCCGTGCTTGGCCGCGTTGGTGGCGAGCTCGTGCAGCGCCATGGCGATCGCCTGCGCCGCGGGCGGCGTCATCCGCGCCGCCGGTCCGTCGATCTCGACGCGTCCCGGTCCGTAGGGGGCGAGCTCCTCGTGGACCAGCCGGCCGAGATCGGCGCCCTCCCAGCGGCTGTCGGCGAGCAGCGTGTGCGCGCGCGCCAGGGCGGCGATGCGGCCCTGCAGCGCGGCCCGGAAGGTCGGCACGTCGTCGCCGCGGGCGAGGTTGAGCATGGCCTGGACGATGGCGAGCATGTTCTTGGCGCGGTGGTCGACCTCGGCGGCGAGCAGCAGCAGGCTGTCCTCCGCCTTCTTGCGCTCGGAGACGTCGATGGCCGAGGGGATGATGTGCGTCACCCGCCCGGCCTCGTCGCGGGCGGGAGCGAGCTGGAAGTCGATGATCATCCGCCCGTCGCCGGCGACGCGCACCGGGACGTCGTAGCGCACCGTCTCGCCGGCCCGGGCGCGCGCCACGGCGGCCTCGAGATCGGCCTGGATCGCCGGGTCGTGCGACCACCAGAAGCATTCCCAGAACTTCTTGCCGCGCACGTCGGAGATGTCGAGCCCGGCCGCGCGCAGGGGCGCCCGGTTCGCCTCGAGCACGGTGCCGTCCGGCTCCAATATCCCGACGAAGGCGAACAGGTTGTCGAGGATGCGCCGCATGCGCTCCTCGCTGTCGCGCAGGACGCGGTTGAGCTTCGTCGCGTGCGTCGCGGCGGACGCGGCCTGCAGCGCGCGCTGGCGCAGCATCCAGAGCGCGCCCGACGCCACGAAGGTGGCGAGCAGGCCGCTCATCAGCACGAGGCCGGGCAGGAGCGGCGAGACCGCGAGCGCCCCGGGCAAGGGCTCGAAGCGCAGCAGCCATCGGCGGCCGGCGAAGTCGAATCCGCGCTCGAGCGCCGCCGCCGCGGGATCGACGGGGAGAGGATCCCGCACCACGGAGCGGGTCTGCGCCGAGGCCTCGAGCAGGAGCCGGTCCGCCGGCGGGGCGTCGAGATCGTGGAGGCTGACGAAGAGAGGCGCCGACACGAGCGGCGCGAAGGCGTCGCCGACGAGCAGGTCGAGACGCATCGCCACGCCCACCGCGCCGATGAAGCCCTCGCGCCGAGCGGCGACCGAGTCGCCGGTCGCGGCCTCGCGGTAGACGGGCGCATAGAGGTTGACCGCGCTGACGCCCGGCGGCGAGACCAGCACCAGCCGGCGCGTGGCCGAGGTGCGGCCCGTGTCGCGGGCGCGCTCCACCGCGGCCCGGCGATTGTCCATGCAGCCGATGTCGAAGCCGATCACGCCCTCGTTGCCGGCGAGAGGCGCGACGAGAGCCGTCGGGTAGAGCGGCCGCGCGGCCGCGCGCGGATCGCAGCCGTCTGGCCCCCGGAGGCGCGTCTGCGCGTAGCCTTCGGACGCGAGGCGCGCTTCGAAGGTCGGGACGTCCGCGACGCGGGTCGCCGGGAACCAGCCCGTGATCACCAGGCTCGGCGCCTCGTCGAGGAGATTGGCGACGAAGCTCTCGTAGGCGGCGCGCCCGACCGTCCCGCCCTGCGCCTCGATCAGGGCGGCGAGCGCGCGCGGCACCTGGGCGCCGAGCGCCAGCCGGCGCTCCACCGCGATGGCGTAGCTGTCGGCCGCGCCCGCGAGCTCGGCGGCGCGGCGGTCCGCGGCGCTCCGCCAGATCAGGAGCGTCGCGATGGCGGTGAGGAGGAGGCCCGTGGCGACGGCCGCGATCTCCGGCCAGGCGCGATGGCCGGTACGGCCTCCTGCAGGCGATTCGGTCATGGGTTCCTCGTGTGGCGCCACCTTGCGGTCGTTCGCCTCCCGATGCGGAAGTGTGCCAGATCGCGGCGCGAAGCTCCAGCGCGCGGCCCGACGCACCGGGGCGCCGAACCCGGCGGAACGCGGCTTCCGCGCCCGGCGTTGCCTTTCCGAGATGGCCGAGCGGCCCACAGGAAGCAGCCGAAAGGAGGGCGCCATGCACGATCCCCGCTCCGAGGAGGAGAAGGCCCGGGCCGCGCTGAAGCGGAACCAGGAGATGGGCCACGCGCCCAAGCAGAGCCCGCTCACCCGCAAGCCCTCGACGACGGACGAGACCTTCGGCGAGCATCCGGGCCGCGCGCCCGAGGAGCTCGAGCGCGAGCAGACGGCGCGCGAGCACGCGGAAGACGGCTCGGACGCGCCGGACAAGCACGCGGGCGATCCCAACGATCCCCGCCAGCACGGCCACGGCCACGCCGACACCCACATGGGTCACCGGCACGTCTCCGGGATCAGCGATCTCGAGCGCACGATCACCGGCGAGCCGGCCGAGCCGGGCGACAAGACCCCGGACGAGACGTCGAGGAAATAAGGAGGCGATCGCCATGGCAGGCGAGAAGACCGAGCAGCAGAAGAACGCCGAGAAGGCGCTCGAGATGAAGCGCAAGAACGATCCGCACGCCGACATCCCCGAGCACCGCACGGCGGACGAGGGCATGCATCCGCACCCGTCCCCCGAGGCGCCGCCCTCCGGCGCCCTCGACCACGAGGGCCAGGAGCCGGCTCTGTCGCGCTCTCACGGGGTGCGCCAGGGGGACAAGGGCTCCAAATGAGCCGACCGGGCCGTCACCGGCCGAACGAACCCGGAGCGCCCGTGGCCCCGCCGCGGGCGCTTTTCGCATGCCGGCTCACTCCTCCATCGCGATCAGGGCCGCGTTGCCGCCCGCCGCGGCGGTGTTGATCGTCACCACCTGCTCGGTGGCGAAGCGCAGGAGGTAGTGCGGGCCGCCGGCCTTGGGGCCGGTGCCGGAGAGGCCGTGGCCGCCGAAGGGCTGCACGCCCACGACCGCGCCGATCATGTTGCGGTTGACGTAGACGTTGCCCGTCGTCATCCGCCGCACCACGCGCTCGACCGTGGCCTCGATGCGCGAATGCACGCCGAGCGTCAGGCCGTAGCCCTTGGCGTCGATCGCGTCGAGGAGCCGGTCGAGGTCCGGCGCGCGGTAGCGGATCACGTGCAGCACCGGCCCGAAGATCTCGACCCCGAGGTCCTCCGGCTTCGCCAGCTCGAAGAGATGCGGGCCGACATAGGTCCCCTCGGCGGGCCCCTTCATGGCCAGATGCGTCGCCTTCGCGGCCTTCGCGCTCTTGGCGATATGCGCCTCGAGCCCGGCCTTCGCCTCCGCGTCGATCACCGGGCCGACCTGGACCGAGAGGTCCCGCGGATCGCCCACCTTCAGCTCGCGCGCCGCGCCGGCGATCATGGCGATCATCTTGTCGGCGACGTCCTCCTGCACGCAGAGCAGCCGCAGGGCCGAGCAGCGCTGGCCGGCGGAGCGGAAGGCGGACATGACGACGTCGTCGGCCACCTGCTCGGGCAGCGCGGTCGCGTCGACGATCATGGCGTTGATGCCGCCGGTCTCCGCGATCAGCGGGACGATCGGCCCGTCCTTCGCCGCGAGCGCCCGGGCGATCAGCCGCGCCACCTCGGTCGAGCCGGTGAAGACGACGCCTGCGATGGCGGGATGCGCCACGAGCCGCGCGCCGACGGAGCCGTCCCCGGGAAGGAAGGCGAGGGCGTCCGCCGGCACGCCGGCCTCGTGAAACAGCCGCGCGGCGTGCGCGGCGACGAGCGGCGTCTGCTCGGCCGGCTTCGCCACCACCGTGTTGCCGGCGGCGAGCGCGGCGGCGATCTGGCCGGTGAAGATGGCGAGCGGGAAGTTCCAGGGCGAGATCGCGACGAAGACGCCGCGCCCACGCAGCGTCAGCCGATTGGTCTCACCGGTCGGCCCCGGCAGGTCCCGCGGCGCGCCGAAGAGGCGCTCGGCCTCGATCGCGTAGTAGCGGCAGAAATCCACCGCCTCGCGGATCTCGGCGAGCGCGTCGTCGATGGTCTTGCCGGCCTCGACCTGCATCAGGTGGACGAGGCGGCCGCGGTCGCGCTCGAGCAGGTCGCCGAGGCGCTTCAGGGCGCCGGCGCGGGTCGCGGCCGCGGTTCCCGCCCAGCGCGGCCAGGCCGCCGCGGCGGCGGCGACGGCGGCGTCGGCGTCCTCGAGCCGGGTCTCGACCACGTGGCCGGCGGTCGTGCGGCCGTCGACCGGGCTCGTCACCGGGCGCCGCGCGCCGTCGAGGCGCTTGCCGGAGACGATCGGCGCGGCCTCGGCCTCGCCGGCGCGGCCGGCCTCGATCTCCTCGGCGAAGGCGGCGAGCGCCGCGCGGTCGCCGAGCTCGACGCCCCGCGAATTGGCCCGCTCGGCCCCGTAGAGGTCCCGCGGCAGCGGCAGCTTCGAGTGCCGCGCCCGACGCGGATCGCCGATCGCGTCCTGCGGCCGGGTGAGCAGCTGCTCGACGGGCACGCTCGGATCGGCCGCCACCGAGACGAAGGAGGAGTTCGCGCCGTTCTCGAGCAGGCGGCGGACCAGATAGGCGAGGAGGTCGCGGTGGCCGCCGACCGGCGCGTAGACGCGGCAGCCGATGCCCGGCGAGCGCTCGCGCAGGCGGCCGTAGAGCGCCTCGCCCATGCCGTGCAGGCGCTGGAACTCGTAGCCCTCGCCGTCGCCCGCACGGGCGACGATCTCGGCCACCGTCAGCGCGTTGTGGGTGGCGAACTGGGGGAAGAGCCGCGGGCGCGCCTGCAGCATGCGCTCGGCGCAGGCCGTGAAGTTCAGGTCCGTCATCGCCTTGCGGGTGAAGACGGGATAGTCCGGCAGGCCGCGCTCCTGGGCGCGCTTCACCTCGGTGTCCCAATAGGCGCCCTTGACGAGGCGCACCATCATGCGCCGGTCGAAGCGCTCGGCCAGCGCCGCCACGTGGTCGATCACGGCGAGGGCGCGCTTCTGGTAGGCCTGCACCGCGAGGCCGAAGCCGTCCCAGCCGGCGAGGGAGGGGTCGGCGAAGGCGGCCTCGATCACCTCGAGCGAGAGCTCGAGCCGGTCCGCCTCCTCGGCGTCGACGGTGAAGTTGAGGTCGTAGCCCTTCGCCTGCCGGGCGAGATCGACGACCCGCGGCGTCAGCTCGGCCAGCACCCGCTCGCGCGAGAGCGGCTCGTAGCGCGGATGCAGCGCCGAGAGCTTCACCGAGATGCCGGGGCGGTTCGGCAGGGGCTCGTTGCCCGCCCCGCGGCCGATGGCGTCGATGGCGTCGGCGTAGCTCCGGAAGTAGCGCTCGGCGTCCTCCGCCGTGCGCGCGCCCTCGCCCAGCATGTCGAAGGAATAGCGGTAGACCCGCGCCTTGCCGGAGCGCGCCCGGTTCAGCGCCTCCTCGATGGTCTGGCCCAGCACGAAATGCGAGCCGAGCACCCGCATGGCCCGGCGGGTCGCCGTGCGCACGGTGGGCAGGCCCAGCCGCTTCGTCATCTGCGCGAGGATGCCCTCCGGCGTCTCGCCGGGGCGGATGACGCGCGCCGTGATCCCCAGTGCCCAGGCCGAGGCGGAGACCAGGAAGGCGCCGGACTTCGCCTCGTGGTGGGCGAAGTCGCCCTGGCCGAGCTTGTCCTCGATCAGCCGGTCGGCGGTCTCGGCGTCCGGCACGCGCAGGAGCGCCTCGGCGAGCACCATCAGCGCGAGCCCCTCGCGGGTGGAGAGCGCGTATTCCCGCAGCAGGTCCTCGACGCCGCCGAAGCCGCGCTCCTCGGCGCGGATCGCGCCGATCAGGTCGCGGGCGAGACCGTCGGCGCGCGTCTCGGTCGCGGCGTCGGCGGGCGCCTGCGCGAACAGGCGGCGGGCGAGGACGACGTCGTCCTCCGCATAGGGGGCGGCGAACGCGGGCACGGGAACAGGGGCGGCGGCGTCCATGGGCGGGCTCCCGAGAGGATCGGCGACGATGCGCCGGAGATATGTCCAGCATAATCCGTCTTGCGCCGCGCCTCCAGTGGCGTATTCTAGGTACGGCCGCATCTTCCGCGGCTGGAGAGGCGTATGGCCGTGAAACCCGCGGATCTCGACCGGACCGACCACCGCATCCTCGCCGTCCTGCAGGAGGACGGGCGCATCTCCGCCGTCGATCTCGCCGAGCGGATCGGCCTCTCGCCCACCGCCACGGGCGAGCGCCTGCGGCGGCTGCAGAAGGAGGGCGTGATCGAGGGCTTCTCGGCGCGGCTCAACCCGCACCGCGTCGGGCTCGGCCTGCTCGTCTTCGTCGAGGTCTCCCTCGACAAGACGACGCCCGACGTCTTCGAACGGTTCGCCGAAGCGGTGCGCCGCGCGCCCGAGGTGCTCGAGTGCCACATGGTGGCGGGCGGCTTCGACTACCTGGTGAAGACCCGCGTCTCCGACATGACGGCGTATCGCCGCTTCCTCGGCGACGTGCTGCTGGCGCTGCCGGGCGTGCGCGAGACGCGCACCTACGCGGTGATGGAGGAGGTGAAGACCGACGGGGCGCTGCCGGTTCGAGGGTAGGCGCGGGTCACCCGTCGGCGCCGGCGCTCCGCGCGCCCTCGGGAGGCGCCAAATCGGCGCGGCGCGGCCCGATCACCGCACCGCCTCTTTTTACACTTCACAGATGTTCGAATTGCTTTCGTCTTGTGCGGGCGTATTCCACATTTCTGCCCAACAAAGCGGCAACGCGCTTGACGCAGCGGCGCTTTGTGCTTGCATGGTCGGGCCGCGACGGACCCGTCCGAACCGGCACGGCCCTTGCCAGAAGCCGCGCAGCCGCCACCGACCCGCACGAGTCCCCAGGAGCGTCGATCCGATGACATCCCGCCTCGCCCGCCTCACCCGCCGCAGCCTGCTCGCCGCCTTCGCCGGAGGCGTCGCGCTCTCCGGCCTCGCCGCGGCGCCCGCGCTCGCGCAGGGCGACCTGACGCCGCTGCGCTTCTCCCTCGACTGGCGCTTCGAGGGCCCGTCCGCGCCGTTCCTGGCCGCGCTGGAGAAGGGCTATTTCGAGGAGGAGGGGCTCGACGTCACCATCGACGCCGGCGCCGGCTCGGTCGAGTCGATCAACCGCGTCGCGTCCGGGCCCTACGACATGGCCTTCGGCGACTTCAACTCGCTGATCCGCTACCGCTCCTCGCCGGATTCCGAGCCGGTCAAGGCGGTGATGATGGTCTACAACAAGCCGGCCTTCGCCATCGTCGGGCGCGCCTCGCGCGGCATCACCGAGGATCTCGAGAGCCTCGAGGGCAAGACCTTCGGCGCGCCCGCCGCCGACGCCGCCTACGCCCAGTGGCCGATCTTCAAGGACGTCAACGACATCGACGAGGAGGCCTGGAACATGACGTTCGAGAACGTCGGCTTCCCCGTCCGCGAGCCGATGCTCGCCCAGGGCGAGGTCGACGCCGTGTTCGGCTTCTCGATGTCCTCGGCCATCAACCTCGCCGCCCGCGGCGTGCCGGAGGACGACATCGTCGTGATCAATTTCGGCGATTACGGCGTCGAGCTCTACGGCAACGTGATCATGGCCGATCCGGACTTCCTCGAGTCCGATCCCGAGGCGGTGGCCGGCTTCCTGCGCGCCTTCCTGCGCGGGCTCGAGGACACGATCGCCGATCCGGAAGCCGGGGCGGCCTACGTGGTGCAGTACAACGACGTCGCCCGCCAGGAGGTCGAGGCCGACCGCTGGCGCATGACGATCGAGAACAACATCCTCACGGAGGAGACCGCCGAGCGCGGCTTCGGCGACATCGATCCGGAGCGCTACGAGGCGGCCCTCGACCAGATCGACCTGACCTTCGACTTCGAGAACCGCCCGGCGCTGGAGGACGTGTTCACGTCCGAGTACCTGCCGCCGAAGGAGGAGCGGATGCTCAACTGAGCCTCCGCTTCCGGCGTACGAGACCATGCCGGCCCCGGCGTCCGCGCCGGGGCCTCGCCTTCGGGAAGAGGAGGCGTTCCTCGGGAGAGTGTTCTTGCAGGCCTTCGTCGACATCCACGACGTCACCCACATCTATTCCGGCGCCGAGGACGGCGCGCCCGCGGTCGAGCACATGTCGCTGAAGGTGCGCGAGGGCGAGTTCGCCGCCATCGTCGGCCCGTCGGGCTGCGGCAAGTCGACCGTGATGAAGCTCGCCACCGGCCTGCAGTTTCCCGCCAAGGGCACCGTCATCGTCGGCGGCGAGGAGGTGACGAAGCCCGTCAAGCTCGCCGGCATGGCCTTCCAGAACCCGGTGATGCTGCCCTGGCGCACCACCCTCGACAACCTGCTGCTCCCGCTCGAGATCGTCCAGCCCCACCGCGCGCGCCTGCGCCGCAACAAGGCCGAATACGTCGCCCGCGCCGAGCATCTCCTCGCCGAGGTCGGGCTGAAGGGGCAGGGGTCGAAATATCCCTGGCAGCTCTCGGGCGGCATGCAGCAGCGCGCCTCGCTGTGCCGCGCGCTGATCCACGAGCCGAAGCTCTTGATGCTGGACGAGCCCTTCGGCGCGCTGGACGCGTTCACGCGCGAGGAATTGTGGTGCATCATCCGCGATCTGCACGCGGAGCAGGGCTTCACCGTGATCCTCGTCACCCACGACCTGCGCGAGGCGGTGTTCCTCGCCGATCGCGTGTTCTGCATGTCGGCGCGGCCCGGCCGGATCATCGCCGAGCGGGAGGTGGACATCCCGCGCCCGCGCGACATCGAGGTGATGTACACCTCCCAGTTCACCGACATCGTCCACGAGCTGCGCGGCCACATCGCCGACGCGCGGCAGGCGGCCTGAGGCGCCGGGGAGCGACCATGACGCATCAGAAGCGCCGCCGCCGGGCGACCCTCGCCGCCGCGCCGTGGCTGTTCACCATCGGCTTCTTCGTTTTGTGGGAGATCCTGGTCCGGATCACCGGCATGTCGGTCTTCGTGCTGCCGGCGCCGAGCGTCGTCGCGGAGGCGCTCTGGCAGTTCCGCGATCCGCTGATGCTGCACTCGTTCCACACCGCCTGGATGACGATCGCGGGCTTCGCGCTGGCGGTCGGCTTCGGGCTGTTGCTCGGCATGGCGCTCGGCGCCTCGCGGCTGGTGCACGCCGGCTCCTACCCGCTGCTGGTGGGCTTCAACGCCATCCCGAAGGTCGCCGTGGTGCCGATCCTGGTGATCTGGTTCGGCGTCGGCTGGCTGCCGCCGGTGCTCACCGCCTTCCTGATCTCGTTCTTTCCCATCGTCGTGAACGTCGCGACGGGCCTCGCCACGATCGAGCCCGAGACCGAGGACGTGCTGCGCGCGCTCGGCGCCTCGAAGCGCGACATCATCGTCAAGGTCGGCATCCCGCGCGCGATGCCCTATTTCTTCGGCTCCTTGAAGGTGGCGATCACGCTCGCCTTCGTCGGCTCCGTCATCGCCGAGTACAACGCCTCGAATTTCGGCGTCGGCAACCTGATGGCCCGCGCCTCGGCCGACTTCAACGTCCCGCTCCTGTTCGCCGCCCTGATCGCGCTGGCCGTGCTGGGCGTCATCATGTACGCCGCCACCGCCATCGTCGAGAAGCGCATGACCGGCTGGGCCCAGCGCTCGCAGATGGCGGCGGGGTAGGGCGCCTCTGCGGCGAGGGCGCTCCCTCGGATGCGCGCGACCCGCAGGCGGAAGCGGCGACGGTCTCCCCTCTCCTCGTAGCTGGTCGCTTCCCGAATGGTCCGGACCGCAGAGGGCCGAGAAAGTGCTGGTCCGGAAGGGTTCGCGGAGCGCGCCGACTTTCTTCCTTCCCTGTAGGGGAAGGTGTCTCGGCGAAGCCGAGACGGATGGGGCGCGCGGCACGCGCGTTCGGCGAAGCCGAAATGCGACGGTCGCGAGGGACGCCGCCCGGAGGTTCCGCTTCGCGGAACGCGTCGCTTCGCGCCGCGCCCCATCCGTCACCGCGCTACGCGCGGCGCCACCTTCCCCTACAGGGAAGGAAGGACTGTGCGTCGCTCCTACACCTTTCAAGCCATAGACGTGTGCATCGGCTATCCCTCGTGGAGAGGGTGCGGGGGTGAGAGGCGCACAGGCCTGTCGCGTCGTCGATGCCGTGCGACCCACGAGCGGTCCACCCCTCGCGCCCCGAAACGAAAAGCCGGGGCGCGAGGCCCCGGCTTCCCGTGTTTCGGAAGGTCGTCCGGACGCCGGATCAGACCGAGTAGTACATCACGTACTCGACCGGGTGCGGCGTGTGCTCGAACTTGATGACTTCCTGCATCTTCAGCTCGATATAGGCGTCGATCTGGTCGTCGTCGAAGACGCCGCCGGCCTTGAGGAAGCCGCGGTCCTTGTCCAGCGCCGTGAGGGCCTCGCGCAGCGAGCCGCAGACGGTCGGGATCTTCTTGAGCTCGCGCGGCGGCAGGTCGTAGAGGTCCTTGTCCATCGCCGAGCCGGGGTCGATCTTGTTGGTGATGCCGTCGAGACCGGCCATCAGCAGCGCGGCGAAGGCGAGGTAGGGGTTCGCCGTAGGGTCGGGGAAGCGGACCTCGACGCGCTTGGCCTTCGGCGAGGTCGTCCACGGGATGCGGCAGGACGCCGAGCGGTTGCGCGAGGAATAGGCCAGCAGCACCGGCGCCTCGAAGCCCGGGACGAGACGCTTGTAGGAGTTCGTCGACGGGTTGGTGAAGGCGTTGAGCGCCTTGGCGTGCTTGATGATGCCGCCGATGTAGTAGAGGCACTCCTGGGAGAGGTCGGCGTACTTGTCGCCGGCGAAGAGCGGCTTGCCGTCCTTCCAGATCGACTGGTGGACGTGCATGCCCGAGCCGTTGTCGCCGTAGACCGGCTTCGGCATGAAGGTCGCCGACTTGCCGAACGAGGCGGCGACGTTGTGGATGCAGTACTTGTAGACCTGCATCAGGTCGGCCATGCGCACCAGCGTGTCGAACTTCATGCCGAGCTCGTGCTGGGCCGAGGCGACCTCGTGGTGGTGCTTCTCGACCTTGACGCCCATCTCGGCCATGGCCGCGAGCATCTCCGAGCGCATGTCCTGCCCGGAATCGAGCGGCGGGACCGGGAAGTAGCCGGCCTTCATCTGGATCCGGTGACCCATGTTGCCGCCCTCGTACGCGCGCATGCCGTTGGTCGGCAGCTCGGTCGAGTCGACCTGGAAGGAGACGTTGTAGGGGTCGGCGGCGAACTTCACGTCGTCGAAGACGAAGAACTCGGCCTCGGGGCCGAAGAAGGCGGTGTCGCCCAGGCCCAGCGTCTTGAGGTAGGCCTCGGCCTTCTTGGCGGTGCCGCGCGGGTCGCGGCCGTAGGGCTCGCCGGAGGCGGGCTCGAGCACGTCGCAGACGATCGACATGGTGGTCGCCGAGAAGAACGGGTCGATGCAGGCCGTCTCCGGGTCCGGCATCAGCGTCATGTCGGATTCGTTGATGGCCTTCCAGCCGGCGATCGACGAGCCGTCGAACATGATGCCGTCCGCGAAGGTGTCCTCGTCCACGAAGGACACGTCGAACGTGACGTGCTGCCACTTGCCCTTCGGATCGGTGAAGCGGAAGTCGACGTACTTGACGTCGTTGTCCTTGATCGCCTTGAGCACGTCGTTGGCGGTCTGCATGTCCGGGTAGTCCTCTTCTCAGGGGGTCTTCAGGGCAGGATTGTGTTTCCGCTGGCCGGGCGGCCGCGGCTTGGTCTTGGCGGGTGAGCGCGGGTCAGATCGCGTCTGCCCCGGTCTCGCCGGTGCGGATGCGGATCGCCTCGTCGATCGTCGATACAAAAATCTTGCCATCGCCGATGCGGCCGGTCTGCGCGGCCTTGCGGATGGCCTCGACGGCCTTCTCGACGAGCTCGTCGGCCAGCACGATCTCCAGCTTCACCTTGGGCAGGAAGTCCACGACGTACTCCGCGCCGCGATAGAGCTCGGTATGGCCCTTCTGGCGGCCGAAACCCTTGGCCTCGATGACCGTGATCCCCTGCAGCCCGACGTCCTGAAGCGCTTCCTTCACTTCGTCGAGCTTGAACGGCTTGATGATCGCCTCGATCTTTCGCATGTCGGCTTCGCCTTCGGTCGTCGGTTGAGCGTCTTCGGCGCGGGCCGCGGGTCCGCGCAGGATGTCATATCACCACGCGCGCGCAGGCGAGAAGGCGAGCTGATCGGTTTTGCGGCGGCGATTGCACATATTCTGTGCAATCGCCTATCCCCGAGGCGGTCTGGCGATACGCTCTGAGTCGCGGCCGCGCAGAGGGGGCGCGAGGCAGGCAGGAGGCGGCGAAAAATGATGCATTGTCTGCTCTCGACGGCCGAGATGCACGAGGCCGACCGTCGCGCGATCGCCGGCGGCGTCTCCGGCCCGGCCCTGATGGAGGCGGCGGGCGCCGCCGTCGCCGCGGCCGCCGCCGAGCTGCTGCCGCCCGCCTCCGAGAGCCGGCGCCGCGTGCTCGTCGCCTGCGGACCGGGCAACAACGGCGGAGACGGCTTCGTCGCCGCGCGCCTCCTCGCCGAGACGGGCCACGCCGTGGTCGTCGCTCTGCTGGGCGCCCGCGAGGCCCTGAAGGGCGACGCCGCCGACGCCGCCTCGCGCTGGCCCGGCGACACGATCCCGCTCTGCGCCGCCGATCCCGCCGCGGCGGATCTCGTGATCGACGCCCTGTTCGGCGCGGGGCTCGCCCGCCCGATCGAGGGCGACCCGGCGTCCTTCCTGCGCGCCGTCGCGCAGAGCGGCGCGCCCGTGGTCGCGGTGGACGTGCCGTCGGGCCTCGACGGCGACACCGGCGCGGTGAGGGGATACGCCGCGCAGGCGAGCGTCACCGTCACCTTCGCGCGGCGCAAGCCCGGGCACCTGCTCCTGCCCGGCCGCACCCTCTGCGGCCGCCTGCGCCTCGCCGACATCGGCATCCCGGACGGGGTGATCGCGAGCCTCGCGCCGACGACCTTCGCCGACGAGGCGCCCCTGTGGGAGCCGTGCTTCCCGCGCCCGGCGCTCGACGCGCACAAATATTCCCGTGGCCACGCCCTCGTCCTCTCCGGCCCCGCCGACGCCACCGGCGCGGCGCGCATGGTCGCCCGCGGCGCGCTGCGGATCGGCGCCGGCGCGGTCACCGTCGGCTCGCCGCGCGACGCGCTCGCCGTGAACGCGGCCCAGCTCACCGCGATCATGCTGCGCCCCTGCGACGACGCCGCCGATCTGGAGGGGCTCCTCGCCGACGAGCGGATCACCGTCGTGGCGCTCGGCCCCGGGCTCGGCCGCGACCGCGCCCGGGCGCTGGTCGAGGCGGCGGCACGCGCCGCGCACGCCGCAAAGCGCGCCCTCGTCCTCGACGCCGACGCGCTCACCGCCTATGCCGGCGAGCACGAGGCCCTCGCCGCCGCCTGCCGGCGCATGCGCGCGGCGGTGCTGACCCCGCATGCGGGGGAGTTCGGCAAGCTCTTCTCCGCCCATGCGCCCGCGCGCGAGGCCTCCTCGAAGCTCGCAGCCGCCCGCGCCGGCGCCGCCGCCACCGGCGCGATCCTGGTCCACAAGGGCCCCGACAGCGTCATCGCCGCCCCCGACGGCCGCGCCGCGATCAACGCCACGGGCACGCCCTTCCTCGCCACCGCCGGCGCCGGCGACGTGCTCGCCGGCTTCGCCGCCGGCCTCCTGGCGCAGGGCATGCCCGCCTTCGAGGCCGCCTGCGCGGCGGTGAACCTGCACGGGCGCTGCGCCGAGCGGCTGGGGCCGGGGCTGATCGCGGAGGACTTGCCGGAGGCGCTGCCGGGGGTGCTCGCGGGCTTCCTGTCGGCCTGAACTCCACCGCCCACCCCCGGCACGCCGCTTGCGCCTCACCCTGCGGAACGCGCGCGATGCCGCCCGGACGGGCCCGATTCGTGCCGTTTCGGGACAATCCGGCCGGAGGATCGTCGCATGCTGCGTCTCCTGTTCGTCGCCGGCCTCGCGATCGGCGGGGCGGCCTTCGTCGAGGACTTGAATCTCTCCCTCGCCGCCAGCACGCTCGTCGTGGGCGGCGCCTTCGTCGCGGTGGTGATCTACGCCCTCCTGCGCGACGCGTGAGGGTGGCTCGATTTTTTTGGTGCGTCCGCGTTCGGGCGTGATATAGAGCCGCGACCCGGTGAGGGGCGGTCCGCCGCCCCGAGGCGCGGGCGTGGCGGAATTGGTAGACGCGCCGGATTTAGGTTCCGGTGGCGAAAGTCGTGGGGGTTCGAGTCCCTCCGCCCGCACCAAGGCCGTCGGAAACGGGGTTTCCGGAGCTTTCCGGTACGATGGGGCGGCGCGGCCTGCGGCCGTGCCCCGATCGTCGGGAGCGCTGGAGGCCTCACGCGCATTTCTGAGGACGAGAACGGATAGACGCGATGCAGGTGACGGAGACGCTGTCGGACGGGTTGAAGCGGGAATTCCAGGTGGTCCTGCCGGCCTCCGAGCTCGAGAAGCGGCTCGGCGACGAGCTCGCGACCCTGAAGGACCGCGTGCGGATCAACGGCTTCCGGCCCGGCAAGGTGCCGGTCGCGCATCTGCGCCGCCTCTATGGCCGCTCGGTCATGGCCGAGGTCGTGCAGAACGCCGTCGCCGAGGCGGAGCGCAAGATCGTCGACGAGAACGCGCTCAAGCTCGCCAACCAGCCCCGCTACGAGTTCCCCGAGGACAAGGACGAGATGGAGAAGGCGCTCGACGCCAAGACCGATCTCGCCTTCAAGGTGGCGCTCGAGGTCCTGCCGGCCTTCGAGCTGGCGGATCTCTCGGACGTCGCGGTGACGAAGCCCGTCGCCGAGGTCTCCGACGCCGAGGTCCAGGAAGGCCTCGACCGCATGGCCGCGCAGACGAAGCCCTTCGAGCCCAAGGGCGAGGACGCGGCGGCGGACGAGGGCGACCGCGTGGTCGTCGACTTCGTCGGCTCCATCGACGGCGAGGAGTTCGAGGGCGGCAAGGGCGAGGGCGTCACGGTCGAGATCGGCTCGGGCACCTTCATCCCCGGCTTCGAGGAGCAGCTGAAGGGCGCCAAGGCCGGCGAGGACCGCACGGTCGTCGTCACCTTCCCCGAGGCCTATCCGGCGCAGCATCTCGCCGGCAAGGAGGCGTCGTTCGCGGTCACCGTGAAGGAGATCCAGGCGCCGGGCGAGGTGACCCTCGACGACGAGTTTGCCAAGACCTACGGCATGGAGAGCCTCGACGCCCTCAAGGACGCCCTGCGCGGCGCCGTCCAGAAGGACTTCGACGCCCAGTCGCGCCGGAAGGTCAAGAAGGAGCTGCTCGACCGGCTCGACGAGAAGTACGCCTTCGAGCTGCCGCCGACGCTCGTCGACCAGGAGTTCCAGAGCGTCTGGCAGCAGGTCATGGCCGACATGCAGCGCTCCGGGAAGTCCTTCGCCGACGAAGGCACCACGGAGGAGGAGGCCAAGGTCGAGTACCGCAAGATCGCCGAGCGGCGCGTGCGGCTGGGCCTCGTGCTGGCCCAGATCGGCGAGAAGAACGAGATCAAGGTCTCGGACGACGAGGTCACCCAGGGCCTGATCGAGCGCGCCCGGCAGTATCCCGGCCAGGAGCGCCAGGTGTGGGAGTTCTACCAGAAGAACCCCCAGGCCCTGGCCGAGATCCGTGCGCCCCTGTTCGAGGAGAAGGTCGTCGACCATATCCTCTCGGAGGTGAAGGTGGACGAGAAGACGGTCTCCCGCGAGGAGCTGTTCGCCGACGAGGAGGAGGAGAGCGCCTCCCCGACGGCGAGCGCCGAGACGGCGGAGCCGGCGAAGTCCGACGAGGCTTGATCGGGCGGGTTCTTCAACCCACCTCACGAAGACAAAGAGCGGCCGCGCCCTCCGGCGCGGCCCGTCCGTCACCGGGAGCCGTGAGACGATGAGAGATCCCTTCGAGGTCTACAACAACACGCTCGTGCCGATGGTCGTCGAGCAATCGGCCCGCGGCGAGCGCGCCTTCGACATCTATTCGCGCCTCCTGCGCGAGAACATCATCTTCATGACCGGCCCTGTGGAGGACTATTCCGCGTCGCTCATCGTGGCGCAGCTCCTCTATCTCGAGGCCGAGAACCCGAAGAAGGAGATCTCCTTCTACATCAACTCGCCCGGCGGCGTGGTGACCTCGGGCCTGTCGATCTACGACACCATGCAGTTCATCCGCAATCCGGTCTCGACGCTGTGCGTCGGCCAGGCGGCGTCGATGGGCTCGCTGCTGCTCTGCGCCGGCACGCCCGGCCAGCGATTCGCCCTGCCGAACGCGCGGATCATGGTCCACCAGCCCTCCGGCGGCTTCCAGGGCCAGGCGACGGACATCCTCATCCACGCCCGCGAGATCGAGGCGCTGAAGCGTCGCCTCAACGAGATCTACGTCAAGCACACGGGCAAGGACCTCGCCGCGATCGAGAACGCGCTGGAGCGCGACTACTTCATGACCGCCGACGCGGCCAAGGAGTTCGGCCTCATCGACGAGGTGCTGACGCAGCGTCCGGAAGCGGCGCCGGTCTGAGCCCGTCGCCATGCCATCTGCACGGGCGTGTGCGGCTTATGTCGCACGCGCCCGTTCGCCTATTGATCGGCGCGCCCGCGCGTGTTTGCATGAAGCCGGAACCGCCGATCGGGCGCGTCGCTTGACCCTGGCGGGGGGGCCGGGCGCGCGGCGCGGGCCGTGCGGACGGATGCGTTCGAGAACGGGGCTACATTTTGTTAGCCCGCCGCCTATATGACTGAGAACGGCCCGGGCCTCGCAATCCGGGCTCGCATTGGAGATGGGACATGAGCAAGACCGGCGGCACCGATTCGAAGAGCACGCTGTACTGCTCCTTCTGCGGCAAGAGCCAGCACGAGGTGCGCAAGCTGATCGCCGGGCCCACGGTGTTCATCTGCGACGAGTGCGTCGAGCTGTGCATGGACATCATCCGCGAGGAATCCAAGACCTCGCTGGTCAAGTCCCGCGACGGCGTGCCGACGCCGAAGGAGATTCGCGCCGTCCTCGACGACTACGTGATCGGCCAGGGCCACGCGAAGAAGGTCCTGTCGGTGGCGGTGCACAACCACTACAAGCGCCTGGCGCACGCCTCGAAACATTCCGACGTCGAGCTGAACAAGTCGAACATCCTGCTCATCGGGCCCACCGGCTCGGGCAAGACGCTGCTCGCCCAGACGCTCGCCCGCATCCTCGACGTGCCCTTCACCATGGCCGACGCCACCACGCTCACCGAGGCGGGCTACGTCGGCGAGGACGTCGAGAACATCATTCTCAAGCTCCTGCAGGCCTCCGACTACAACGTCGAGCGGGCGCAGCGCGGCATCGTCTACATCGACGAGATCGACAAGATCTCCCGCAAGTCGGACAATCCCTCGATCACCCGCGACGTGTCGGGCGAGGGCGTGCAGCAGGCGCTCCTCAAGATCATGGAGGGCACCGTCGCCTCCGTGCCGCCGCAGGGCGGGCGCAAGCATCCCCAGCAGGAATTCCTGCAGGTCGACACGACGAACATCCTGTTCATCTGCGGCGGCGCCTTCGCGGGGCTGGAGAAGATCATCTCCCAGCGCGGCAAGGGCTCCTCCATCGGCTTCGGCGCCAAGGTCGCCGCGCCGGACGACCGCCGCACCGGCGAGATCTTCCGCGAGGTGGAGCCCGAGGACCTGCTGAAGTTCGGCCTCATCCCCGAGTTCGTCGGCCGCCTGCCGGTTCTCGCCACCCTCGAGGACCTCGACGAGGAGGCGCTCGTCAAGATCCTGAAGGAGCCGAAGAACGCGCTGGTGAAGCAGTACGCCCGCCTGTTCGACATGGAGAACGTGACGCTCACGTTCCAGGACGAGGCGCTCAAGATGGTCGCCCGCAAGGCGATCGAGCGCAAGACCGGCGCGCGCGGCCTGCGCTCGATCCTCGAGGCGATCCTGCTCGACACGATGTACGACCTGCCGGGCATGGAATCGGTGGAGCAGGTGGTGATCAGCCCCGAGACGATCGAGGGCAAGTCCGGTCCTCTCCTCATCCACGCCGAGCGCGGCGAGCAGAGCGCCAGCGCCTGAGGCGACGCGCGCGGCTACGGAACCACGAGAGGGCGCCCTGCCGGGCGCCCTTTTCGTTGGCGGGCCCCGTCAGCGATCCTTGTCCCTCAGCACGATTCCCCGCTGCACGGCCGCGTCGCCGAAGCGAGCGCGCAGGGCGGCGATGGCCTCCGCGCGGCTCTTCTCGCGCGGTGCGTTCGGGTCTGCGAGGTCGCCGCGGTCGGCGAGCGCCGGATCGTCGAGATCGCCCGCCCCGATGCCGATCAGCCGAAAGGCGGCGCCGTCGCATTCCTCGACGAGCAGCCGACGCCCCGCCTCGTAGAGCCGGCTCGCGAGCTGCGTCGGCGGCAGCCCGGAGACCGTGCGCGTGCGCAGCTTGAAGTCGGCCTGCTTGAGCTTCAGCGTCACCGCGCGCGCCGCATGCCCCTCCGCGACCAGCCGCGCCGCCACCTTCTCGGAGAGGCGCCAGAGGATCGGCTCCAAAGCCTCCAGCGCTCCGATGTCCGTCTCGAACGTCGTCTCGGCCGAGACGCTCTTCGTCTCGCGTTCGGGCTCGACCTTCCGATCGTCGCGGCCCTTCGCGAGCGCCTGCAGCCGCAGCCCGTCGCGGCCCGCGACGGCGACGAGGCGCGCCGGGTCGGCGCGGGCGATCTGCCCGATCCGGGTGATGCCGGCCTGGGCGAGCCGCTTCTGCGCCACGGCCCCGACCCCGGGCAGGAGCCCGACGGAGCGCTCCGCCAGGAAGGACGCCGCCTCGGCCGCGCCGATCACGGCGAAGCCGCGGGGCTTGTCGAGGTCGGAGGCGATCTTGGCCAGGAACTTGTTCGGCGCGAGGCCGACCGAGACGGTGATGCCGATCTCCTTCTCCACGCGCGCCGCGAAGCGCGCCAGCGTCGCCGCCGGCGGCGCCCCGTGGAGCCGCTCCGTGCCGGAGAGGTCGAGGAAGGCCTCGTCGATCGACAGCGGCTCGACCAGCGGCGTGAGGTCGCGCATCAGGGCGCGGACCTCCCGCCCGACGGCGGCGTATTTCGCCATGTTCGGGCGAATCACCACCGCATCCGGGCAGGCGTCGAGCGCCTTGAACATGGGCATGGCGGAGCGCACCCCGTAGGTGCGGGCGATGTAACAGCAAGTCGAGACGACGCCGCGTCGCCCGCCACCGATGATGAGCGGCTTGTCGGCGAGCGCGGGATCGTCGCGTTTCTCGATCGTCGCGAAGAAGGCGTCGCAGTCGATGTGCGCCATCGACAGCGCGAGGAGCTCCGCGTGCGACACGGTGCGCGGCGAGCCGCAGGCGCGGCATCGCGGCCGGCCTGCCGTCGCCGCCGGGGCGAGGGCGAGGCAGTCGCGGCACAGGACGGCGCTCGGAGCCTCGGCGCCCATGGCCCGCGCTCCTATTCCTCGAAGGCCTGCGGCGACAGAAGCGCCTGGGCCCGCGCCACCCGTTCCGGCGGGACGTCGAGGGCACGCGCGACGTCGAGCAGCAGCGCCTCGTCGGCGGCGACGTGGTCGAGCACCGCCGCCGCGAAGCCGGGCCGCGCCGCCGCGGCGCGCAGCGAATCGGGCGCGAGCCCGGTGAGATCGAGGAAGCGCCAGAGGCGCTCCTCGTCGGCGGCGATCACGCCGAGCGCGCCCCCGGCGATCTCCTCGGCCTCGGCTCTGCTCAGGCGTGCTAAGTTCCGTTCGGTTCTCACGGCGTCGACTTCCAATTTGACCATTCGTCAATAGGTATAGGGTAGAACGCGGGCATCGATCGAACGCAAGCGGCGGGCATGTCCGACGGTTCGCGGTCCGAGGGGTCCAGGATGAACAAGACCGTGCTCATCGTCGAGGACAACGAGCTCAACATGAAGCTCTTCAACGATCTTCTCGAGGCGCACGGCTTCTCCACGCTGAAGACGGCGAGCGGCATCGAGGCGATGGAGCTCGCCCGCGCGCATCGCCCCGACCTGATCCTGATGGACATCCAGCTCCCCGAGGTCTCCGGCCTCGAGGTGACCAAATGGCTGAAGGAGGACGAGGAGCTGCGCGCGATCCCCGTCGTCGCCGTGACCGCCTTCGCCATGAAGGGCGACGAGGAGCGCATCCGGGAGGGGGGCTGCGAGGCCTACCTGTCGAAGCCGATCTCGGTGGCGAAGTTCCTCGAGACCGTGCGCACCTATGTCGGCGCGGCCTGAGGGAGGGACCTGACATGACCGCCCGCGTGCTCGTCGTCGACGACATCCTTCCCAACGTCAAGCTGCTCGAAGCCAAGCTCTCGGCGGAGTACTTCGACGTGGTCACGGCCATGAACGGGCCGGACGCGCTGGCGATCTGCGAGCAGGGCCTCGCCGACATCGTCCTGCTCGACGTGATGATGCCGGGCATGGACGGGTTCGAGGTCTGCCGCCGCCTGAAGAACGCGCCGGCGACCGCGCACCTCCCGGTCGTCATGGTCACCGCCCTCGACCAGCCGAGCGACCGGCTCAAGGGCCTCGACGCCGGCGCCGACGACTTCCTGACGAAGCCCGTCGACGACGCGGCCCTGTTCGCGCGCGTGCGTTCCCTCGTCAGGCTGAAGTCCGTCACGGACGAGCTGCGCACCCGCGCCATGGCCTCGCGCGACTACGGCCTCGTGGGCGACCCGCTCGCCGCCGCAGCCGCGGAGCACGGCCAGGACGCCCAGGTGCTGATCGTCGACGACCGCCGCTCCTCCTACGAGCGCCTGTTCGCGACGCTTTCGCAGCAGCACCGGGTCGAGGTCGAGACCGACCCGCACCAGGCGCTGATTCGCGCCGCGGAGGCCAGCTACGACGTCGTTCTCGTCTCCCTCGACCTCGTCGACTTCGATGGCCTGCGCCTGTGCTCGCAGCTGCGCTCGCTGGAGCGCACCCGCGATCTCGCGGTCCTGATGATCGCCGAGGCCGAGGATCGCGGGCGCATCCTGCGCGGCCTCGACATCGGCGTGCACGACTTCCTCGTGCGCCCGGTCGACCGCAACGAGCTCGTC
Organism: Salinarimonas sp.; assembly: GCF_040111675.1. Classification (NCBI taxonomy): domain Bacteria; kingdom Pseudomonadati; phylum Pseudomonadota; class Alphaproteobacteria; order Hyphomicrobiales; family Salinarimonadaceae; genus Salinarimonas; species Salinarimonas sp. The sequence goes on from NZ_CP157794.1 coordinate 144,106, forward strand.
GCGCGCGTGCGGACCCAGGTGCGGCGCAAGCGTTTCTCGGAGCGCCTGCGCGAGAGCGTGCAGGTCTCGATGGAGCTCGCCGTCACCGACGCGCTCACCGGCCTGCACAATCGCCGCTATCTCGACAGCCATCTCGCCGCCCTCTTCGACGAGGCGACGCTTCGCGCGCGCCCGCTCTCGGTGCTCGTCCTCGACATCGACCGCTTCAAGGCCGTCAACGACACCTTCGGTCACGACGCGGGCGACGAGGTGCTGCGCGAGTTCGCGACCCGCATCCGCTCCCAGACCCGCGGCATCGACGTGGTCGCCCGCTTCGGCGGCGAGGAGGTCGTGGTGGTCGTGCCCGATACGGGGCTCGAGAGCGCCCGCGCCGTGGCCGAGCGCATCTGCGAGCGGATCGAGTCCGAGCCCTTCGCCATCCACCAGGGCACGCGCGCCATCCCTGTCACGGTCTCCATCGGCGTCGCCGCGCGCACGCTCGAGGATCGCTCGCCGGCCGAGATCCTCAAGCGCGCCGACCTCGCTCTCTACCAGGCCAAGCAGCAGGGCCGGAACCGGGTCGTCGCCTCGGCCGCCTGAGTGGCCCAGGGCCCTCGCCGCCGCCAATCTTAACCTTTACGAAGAATGAATGCCGGGTGCGGCGCGATCGCTGTTGCGCCGCATGCGGCTTGCTGTAGGGTGTCCCCAACGGCGTCGCATTCCCGAAGGTTTCGCACGGGGATCGGCGCCTCTCGAACGCCCTCGATGTCCAGGTCCGCCGCATCTCCTGGGTTTTCGTAGGGCAAGGCCGGCCTGGAAGCGGACAATGGCCTCCTCATGACCGCTTCCGGCCGGCCACCTCTTCCCGGCGCCCGCCCCGCCGCGCCTCAGGGCACGCCCGCGCAGACGTCGAGCACCGCGAGCCCTGCGCTCTCAACGACGATCCCGAGCACGGACAAGGCCGCGATCGCCACCCCCGCAGCCGCGAGGAAGCGCGAGCGCGCCGGCACGTCCCCGCCTTCGCCGCGGGGCCATCCGTCGCCGAGGCGGCGGAAGGCGCGGTAGGAGATCGCGCCGCCGGCGGCGGCGATGGCGAGCGTCACGGCGGAGATGGTCCACAGCGGCCAGAGCGTGTCGCCCTCGCACAGGGCGGGAATGATCCAGAACGAGGCGTTCTGGTGCAGCGCCCAGGCGAGCGGCCCGAGCGCCCAGCCGGCCCAGAGCGCCATGATTCCGGCCGGCGTGCGGTAGCGGCGCGCATGCGCTTCGTCGTCGGTCTCCATCGAGCCTCCTCAGATCAGCCGCGGGCCCCAATAGAGGGCGAGATAGAAGGGGATCCAGGCGGCGGAGACGAAGTTCCAGTAGAGCGTGTCGACCACGACGCCGAGCTGGCGCTCGGGCGTGAAGTAGCCCTTCACCGCCAGGATCGCGACGACGAGGGTGCCGACGATGGCGGAGGCCACGTGGGTGAAGTGGAAGCCCGAGATCGTCCACATCAACGAGCCGTAGACGTGGTCGTCCCAGCGGAAGTCGTAGGCCGCCATCTCCAGGCTGCGGAAGACGAGGACGAGCGCGTGCAGCGAGACCGCCGTGAGCAGGCCGACGATCAGCCCGCGCCGGTCGCCTGCCGTGATGCGGTTTCCGGCGACGCGCATGGCGGCCATCGAGGCGATCAGCAGTCCCAGGTTGATCGACGGCCACAGCAGCGGCGCCGGCTCGAGCCCGGCCGGCGGCCAGGCGGGCGCGGTGAGCATCAGGTAGAGACAGCTCACCGTCAGCAGCGCCACGACGGAGAGCTCGATCGCGATCAGCCCCAGGATGCCCACGTAGAGCGGGTGCTTCTGCTTGGAGAAGCGAGTGAGGCCGGAGACGTCCGCGCCGGAATATTGCCGCATCCGCTCAATCCTCCTGCCAGGGCCGCCGCGGCCAGAACCAGCCGACGAAGGAGAAGAAGGCGAGGAAGAAGCTCACCACGAAGAAGATCGGGTGGAACAGGATGCCGATGAAGCCGACCGAGGCCGCCACCGCCGACAGGAACGGCCAGATCGTCGGCGCCGGCAGCACCTGCACCGCCTGCGGCTCGGCGTCGAGGATCGAGGTGACGACCACCTCGCGCCGGTCCGAGCGCAGGCCGGTGACGACGGGCCGCTCCTTCATCTCGCGCCAGTCCCAGACCGGCTCGCGGCTCTTCACGATCGGGATGTGGCGGTGGTTGTAGGGCGGCGGCGGGCTCTCGGTGGCCCATTCCAGCGTCTCGGCGTCCCAAGGGTTGCGCCGCGCCTTCGCGCCCCAGCGCAGGCTCGCCAACGCGTTGACCATCGTCGTGGCGAAGCCGGCGGCCAGCACCACGGCGCCGATCGTGGCGAGCAGGTTCAGGTCGCCCCAGCCGCTCTCCTCGAGATAGGTGTAGACCCGCCGCGGCATGCCGTCCAAGCCGAGCTGGTGCATCGGGAAGAAGGCGACGTTGAAGCCGACGAAGACGAGGGCGAAGGAGATCTTGCCGGCCACCTCGTTCATCATCCGCCCGGTGAGCTGCGGGTACCAATAGTACAGGGCGCCGATCACCGGCATCACCGAGCCGCCGATCAGCACGTAGTGGAAGTGCGCCACCAGGAAATAGGTGTCGTGCACCTGCAGGTCGAACGGGATGGAGGCGACCATCACCCCCGTCAGCCCGCCCATGACGAACACCCAGAAGAAGCCGAGCACGTAGAGCATCGGCGTCGCGAGGCGGATGCGCGAGCCCCACATGGTCGCGATCCAGCAGAACACCTGCACCCCGTTGGGAATGGCGATCATGGCCGACGCCGCCATGAAGAAGGACATGCCCAGATGCGGCAGGCCCGTCGCGAACATGTGGTGCACCCACAGCCCGAAGGAGACGAAGCCCGTCGCCACGATCGAGATCACGATCGCGGTGTAGCCGAACAGCGAGCGCTGGGTGAAGGTGGTGACGATGGTCGAGACGATGCCGAGCGCCGGCACCAGCACGATGTAGACCTCCGGGTGGCCGAAGAACCAGAACAGGTGCTGCCAGAGCAGCGGGTCGCCCCCCATCTCCGGCACGAAGAAGCCGGTGCCGACGAGCCGGTCGAGGATGAGGAGGCTCGACGCCACGATGATCGCCGGCATGGCGAAGACGATCATGAAGGCCATCACCAGCGAGGCCCAGACGAAGACCGGCATGCGGTTCAACGTCATGCCCGGCGCGCGCAGCTTGAGGATGGTGACGATGAGCTCGACCGCCGCGGTGAGCGCCGAGACCTCGATGAAGGTGATCATCGTCGTCCAGATGTCGACGCCGATGCCCGGCTCGTAGAGCTTGCCGGCGAGCGGCACGTAGTTGAACCAGCCCGCCTTGGGCGCCATGCCGACGACGAGCATCAGGAAGAAGATCGCCGAGCCGATCAGGTAGACGTAGTAGCCGAAGGCGTTGAGCCGCGGGAAGGCCATGTCCCGCGTGCCGATCATCATCGGCACGACGAAGAGCGCGAAGCCCTCGAGCACCGGAATGGCGAAGAGGAACATCATCGCCGTGCCGTGCACGGTGAAGAACTGGTTGTAGATGTCCGGGGCGAGCAGATCGTTTTCCGGGACCGCGAGTTGGAGCCGCATGGCGACGCCGAGCAGCCCCGCGAGCACGAAATAGACGAAGGCGGTGACGATGAAGCGCCGGCCGATGATGCGCTGGTTCACCGGCGTGAACCAGCCGACGAAGCCCGTGGGCGCCGCCCAGGTCTCGGCGAGGCGGCGCGTCTCCTCCGCGTCGTCCTCGATCGCCGGGTGCAGCGGCTCCTGGCGCTCCTCCGTGGGCGGCCCGCCCGGCGCCTCGCGGCTCTCCGACGGGTCCGCCCCGCGCCGTTCGCGCCAGTCCACGTCCCCCGGACGCCCGTCCTCGCGTCGCTCGTCCATGGCGTCACCGGAGCGACGTCAGGTAGGCGAGGAGCGCCTCCTGATCGTCGGGCTCGAGGGCGGTCGCCGGCATCAGCACCCCGGGCTTGACCTTCTGCGGATCGCCGATCCAGCCGGCGAGGTGGCCCTTCGTGTTGGGGATCGTGCCGGCCGCGAGGGTCTCCCGGGCGGCGAGGTGGGTGAGGTCGGGCCCCATCTCGCCCTCGGCCGGCGTGCCGCGAATGGCGTGGCAGGTCCCGCAATCGGCCTCGAGGAAGACCGCGAGGCCCCGGCGCAGCAGCGGGTCGGCGGGAACGGTCCGCGGGCGCGCCTGCCGGGCGAGCCAGGCGTCGAAGGCGTCCGCCTCGATCACCTCGACGACGAAGGCCATGTAGGCGTGCTGCACGCCGCAGAACTCGGCGCACTGGCCGCGGAACCGGCCGGTCCTCGCCGGGGTGAGCCGGCTCTCGTTGACGCGGCCGGGGATCATGTCGGTCTTGCCCTGGAGGTTGGGCGCCCAGAAGGAGTGGATGACGTTGTCGGAGGTGAGCAGCACACGCGCCGTGCGCCCGACGGGGAGCACGATCTCGTTCGCCGTGCGGGCGATCTCCTCGCCGTCCGCGTCGCGGTAGATCACCTCCCACCACCAGCGCTTTCCCGCGACCTCGACGGTGAGGTCCGCCGGCTCCTCGTTTCGAGCGACGACGCCGCCGATCCACAGCCCCGAGCCGACGAGGCCGACCACGGCGATCAGCGGCAGCACCACGCCGCCCCCGATGACGAGCGTCCAGCCGCGCCGCGTCTCGATCGGCATGGCGGGCTCGGTGAAGGTCGTGCGCATCGCCGCGATCACGAGGCCGATCACGAGCGCGAAGACGAAGCTCGCGAAGCCGAGGAAGGCCCACCACAGCCCCGCCACGCGCGCCGCGTCCTCCGAGGCGGGCGCGGTCATCGCCTGCTCCGAGGAGCAGGCGGCGAGGAGGAGAACGAGCGAGAGCGCGGCGGTGCGATGGATCATCGGGCGCAGGTTCATCGTGTGTGCTGCGCGCTCCAGCCCGGCGCGCGCGCCTCGAGCCGCCGCAGCGCCGCCCAGAAGGCGAGAAGCGCGTTCGCGACCATCAGGATCATGCCGGGCATCCACATGGTCAGCCCGCCGAGCTGCTGGTCCTCGAGCGGGGTGAGCCCCCAGGCCGCGGTCGTGGAGAGGTGGGACGCGAACCAGGGCCCCCCGGCGAAGGTCAGCGCGATGCCGAGCAGGCTCATCTGCATGCCGGTGACGAGCGCGACCAGGATCGCGGCGACGCCGAGATCGCGTGGGGCGCGCACGAGCCCCCACCAGAGCAGGAGCGCCGCGCCGAACAGGCTCAGATGCATGGCCCAGTAGATCGCGTCGCTGGTCAGCGTCGCGTCGTAGGGCGGGCCCACGTGCCAGGTCCACAGCATGAGCGCGAACGCGACGGGACCGACCGCCAGCAGGGCCGCGGGCGCCGCCGCGGGCGCCGATCGCACGGGCGGGCGGGGCAGCAGGCCGGCGAGCGCGAGCCCCCCGCGGCCGACCACGATCAGCGGCGCGGCCACGAGCGTCGCCAGGACGTGCTGCCCCACGCGCGCCGCGAACAGCGCGACGCCGATCTGGCAGAGCGGCGAGACGAAGGCGAGCAGCAGAACGGCCCAGCCCGCGGCGAAGCTCCCCCGCTCCGCACCGCTCGCGCCCGCCGCCCGTGCGCCGCGCGCGTACCCGATCGCCGCCGCCGCGAAGGCCGCGAGCAGCACCGGATCGAGATTCCACGTCGCCGCGCCCGGCCCGGGCGGCGGACCGCAATAGGGGATGTCGGTCGGGGACATGAGGGCCTCCGTCACGGCTCGGCAACGCCCCGGAGCCGAGGAGAGTTCGGCGGGGCCCCGTTCGGGCTTCCCCGCGCTTGCGCGGCGCGCCGTCGCCACGCAGTCTGCGGCCGACGACGCGCCCTCCCGGACGGATCATGGACGAAACCCGCCCCGCCAGCTCGCCGAAGCCCTCCACGCCCACCGCCCTCGCGCCGCCGCCGTCCGCCCGCGGCCTGCCGGGCTGGGCGCTCGCCGCCGCCTATCTCGCGCTGGCGCTCCTGCCGCTCCTCCTCGCCGCCCTCGCCCCGGACGGGCCGGGGAACGCATGGCGCGAGGCCGCGACGGGGCTCGGCATGGCCGGCCTCGCCATGCTCGCCCTGCAATTCGCCAGCTCCGGCCGCTTCCCGACCCTGTCGGGCCGCGTCGGCATCGACCGCACCATGGCCTTCCACAAGGTCGCCGCGCGCATCCTCGCGCTCTTCGTGATCGCCCACCCCTTCCTCTACGCGGTGCCCGGCTTCCTGCGCTCGCCTTCGCGGGGATGGATGACGCTCGAGATCTACTTCACCTCGGCGCAATACCGGCTCGGCCTCGTCGCCTGGCTCGCGGCGATCGCCGTGGTCGGCCTCGCCGTGCTGCGCCCGCGCCTGCCCGTGAGCTACGAGGCCTGGCGCGCCTCGCACGTGATCCTCGGCCTCGCCGCGGTGGGCTTCGGCGCGGCGCACGCGATCGAGGTCGGCGGCTACGCGCAGGACGTCGCCGCGCTCGCCGGGTTCTGGCTCGTCGCGGCCGCGGGCGCGGCGGCGAGCGTCGTGCTCGTCTACGTCTTTCGCACCTGGGCGATCCGCTCCGATCCCTGGCGGCTCGTGCGCAACGAGCGCGTCGGGCGCGGCCTCTGGCGGCTCGCCTTCCGGCGCGAGAGCGGGAAGCCCTTCCCGTTCCGCGCCGGCCAGTTCGTCTGGCTCACCACCGCCCCGCGGCTCTTCCCGCTCTTCGACCACCCCTTCTCCATCGCCTCCTCCCCACGCGAATCCGAGGTCGCCTTGGTGATCAAGGAGGCCGGCGACTACACGGGCCGCATCGGGGAGCTCGCGCCCGGCACGCGCGCGGGGCTCGACGGCCCCCACGGCGCCTTCGCCCGCGAGGACCGCGAAGCGGACGCGATCCTGCTGATCGCCGGCGGCGCCGGCATCGCGCCGATCCTCGGCCTCGCCCGGGATCTCGACCTCGCCGACGATCTCCGCCCGATCCGCGTCCTCGTCGCGGCCGGCGGGCCGGACCGGCTGGTCGGCCTCGACACGCTGCGGGAGATCGCCGCGCGCCGAGATCTGACCGTCACCACGCTCTGCGAGGAAGGTGGGCCCGGCTACGAGGGCGCGCTCGGCCGGCTCGACCGCGGCACGCTCGACGACCTCCTCGCGGGGCTCGACCCGGCCCGGGCGCTGGCCATGATCTGCGGCCCCGGCCCCTTCATGGTCGCCGCCGCCGACGGGCTGCTCGCGTGCGGGCTGCCCTTCGACAACGTGCTCTACGAGCGCTTCGACTACGCCGACGGCACGCTCTCCCGCCACGACCGCGCCGAGCGCCTGCGCGTCCGCCTCATCGGCGCGGCATTGGCGGCGGGCGTGCTGGTCTTCGCCCTGCGCTGAGCGCGCCGGGTCAGATCGACAGCAGGTAGGCGATCACGTTCGCCCGGTCCGTCTCGTCCTCGGCGAAGTGGTCGGCGAGGAACTCCTCGAGCTCCGCGCGGGTGGCCTGCGGGTCGGCCTGGTCGAGCTGCCCCGCGAGCTCTGCGGGCGCCTCGTGGCACTCGGCGCAATTCTCCGCGTAATAGGCCCCGCCCGCGGCGACGTCGCCCATCTCCTGGGCGAGCGCGGACGGGGCGGCGAGGAAGGCGAGGGCGAGGACGGCGCGACCGATCCCGTTCATGGCGTGCTCCTTGTCGTCGAGGCCCGACGCGGCCCCGCACCCATGGTGCGGCGGCCCTTGCGCGCATGCAAGCGTCGCTAGCCGCCTCACCGATTCGCGCAGCCCTCCAGGAAAGCGAGCACGGCCGCCGCCGTCCGTTCCGGCTGCTCCTGCTGCACCCAATGGCCCGCGCCCTCGATCAGCGTCGCGCCGCGGAAGTCCGAGCTGGCGCGGGTCGCCATGGCCTCGAACGCGCCGGGGACCTGGTAGACGCCCCAATCCGCCGCTCCCGCGACGAAGGTGGCGGGCACGTCTATGCGTCGCCCGGAAAAGAGCGCCAGGGCGCCGGCGATCTCGGGGTCGACGCCGCAGCGATACCAGTCGAGCCCGCCCTGGAAGCCGGTGCGGGCGAAGCTCTCCGCATAGACCGCGAGCTCCGCCTCCGTCAGCCACGAGCAGGCCGCGGCCTCTTCCGGCGAGGGCGCGTGCGGCGCCACCGTCTCCGCCATGGTGCGATCGCGGTCCATGACGTAGTAGGTCGGAAGCGTCGCGAGCGCCTCCGCCGTCCAGCCCGGGAGCGGGTGGGGACGATTGTCCGGCCAGTCGGCGCTCTTCACGTGATAATAGGCGCGCAGGAAGGCGGCGAGACCCTGCGGCGCGTATCGCATGTCGGCGTCGGCGGCGCGGGTGGCATAGTAGCCTTGATAATGCTTGCGCGGCCGCGGCAGGGCCGCCAGCGCGCGATGGATCGCCTCGTCCGGCGCCGGGCGCGGCAGGGACGGCGGGCCGGCGAAGGGCGCGCTCATCATCACCACGGCGCGGAACACGTCGGGGCGGATCAGCCCGCACCAGGCCGCGACCGGCGAGCCGAAATCGTGCCCGATCACCGCCGTCACGCGGGTGCGCCCGAGCGCCGTCACGAGGCCGAGCGCGTCGGTGACGAGGTTCGTCATCCGGTAGGGCGCGAGATCGTCGTCGTAATCCGCCGTCCAGCCGGTGGTCAGGCCGTAGCCGCGCTGGTCGGGCGCGACGACCCGATGGCCCGCCGCGGCGAGGAGCGGCATCACCTTGCGCCACGAATAGGCGAGCTCCGGAAACCCGTGCAGCAGGAGGAGCAGGGGAGCGTCCTCCGGCCCCGCCTCCAGCACGTGCATGACGAGGCCGTTGCCGTTGTCGATGCGGCGCGAGGAGACGCCCGGGGGCAATCCCGGAAGGCTCATGCCGCGCCGCCTTCGTTTCGCGCCCCCGCCTCGGCGTCCTCGTCCTCCACCCAGCCGTAGCGGAAGGTGCAGCGCCGGGCGCCCTGCATGATCGTGGTCTCGCGCTCCATGCGGATCCGCGGATCGTAGCCCTGGCAGAACGTGCCGTCGCGGTTGCAGGAGAGGAGATGGCCCACGTGCCCGAGCCCCATCTCCCTGTAGGTCTCGGCGTAGCGGCAGCGCACGACGTCGAAGTCGAAGCGCGTGTCGCTCGCCTCCAGCACCTCGACCTCGAGCGCGCCGCCGCGCATCCAGTGCTCGTAGAGCGCGATGAAGTCCGCCATCGAGGTCCCGCCCTCGGCCCGCGCGGCATAGCCCCGCCCCTCGGCGATCGCCGCCTTGCGGATGGCCGAATCGAGGATGGCCGAGGCCTGCTCCTCCCCGAGCGCCGCGACCATTTCGGCATAGATCGGCCCGATCACCTCCGCCTGCAGGCGGCGCTTGACGAGAACGGGGATCGTGGAGGGATCCATGGAGGGCTCCTTCGCGGGCGGCAGGGGGCGTCGACCGGGGAGCGAGCATAGAGCGCGAGCCCCGCGCCCGAAAGGAGCGGCGCCCCGTTCTTCCTTCCCCGTAGGGGCAGGACAGGCTTCCGCGCCCGACGAGCACCCTTCGCGAGGCACGATGCGCCGCCCCTCCGGACCGCTTCGCGGCCCACCTCCCCGGCGGGAAGGCGGCGTCCCTTCACCGCGCCGTTCGCATCGGCGTCGCGGCGGGCTTGCGGCCCTCGAGGTGGACCGTCCGCGCCAGCATCGCCACGAGCCCGACGGCGCCGGTGAAGATCACCGCGAGCACCCAGACCTCCGACTTCATCCCCGCCGCCCGCGCGCGGTTCTGCAGGAGGAAGAAGGCCACGGCCACGCTGGCCAGGCGATCGAGCCAGATCTGCAGGCCCCAGGGCGAGCCCGTCATCAGCGGCCAGAAGCCGAAGAGCCCCGCCTCGGCCATGGCGATGCCCGCCAAGCCGGCGAGAGGGACGACCGCCGCCGCCGGCACGAGCCAGGCCGGCCAGGAGACCCGCTCCTTGGTCTGCGTCACCAGCAGCATGATCGTCGCCGCAACCGCGAAGCCGGCGAGCCCGATCACCTCCATCTCGGACATCGTGTCCCTCCCCACCCGAAAGAAGCGCCGCCCATCCTGCGCGAGGCGCGGGCCCGGCGCCATCCGGTGGTCACCGATCCTCAGAGCGTGGCGAGGAGCCCGTTCGGCCAGGTCCCGCGCGCCTTGATCGCCGCCTTGCGCTCCAGCGCGTCGACGATGGCGGGGGCGGCGTCGGGGCCGCCCGCGGCGGCGAGGCGGCCGAGGCCGCCGGGGCTGAAGACGTTGATCTCGAGGAGCTTGTCGCCCACCACGTCGAGGCCGACGAGGAACAGCCCGTCCGCCACGAGGCGCGGGCGCACCAGGTCGGCCAGCCGGCGCATGGCGTCGCTCACCTCCACCGGCTCGACCCCGGCGCCCTGGCTGATGTTGGCGCGCGCCTCGCCGCCCTTCGGGATGCGCCGCAGCGCCGCCGCGCGGCCGTCGCAGTCGAGGATGCGCCCGTTCATCAGGAAGAGCCGCACGTCGCCCCCCGCCGCCTCGGGCAGCGCCTCCTGCGCCAGCACGTAGCCCTCGGCCAGGATGGCGCGCACCATCTGCTTCAGGTTCGTCCGGTCCTCGCTCCGCACCAAGAAGACGTTGCGCCCGCCCGAGCCCGCGAGCGGCTTGATCACGATCGCGCCCTCGGTCTCGTCGGCGAAGGCGCGGACCTCGTCGAGCTCGCGGGTGACCAGCGAGCGCGGGCGGATCTCGGCGGGGTAGTGCTCGAGGGCGAGCTTGTCGAGATTGCGGGCGAGGCCGTCGGGATCGTTGAGCACGATCACCCCCGCCTCCGCCGCGAAGCGCGCGAAGGACACGCCCGCGAGCCGCGCCCAGGGCCGTGCGCCCACGTCCTCGGCCGGGTCGTTGCGCAGCATCAGGACGTCGAGCCCGGCGAGCCCGACGCGCTCCGGCGCGGCCTCGCGCAAAGCCGCGACCAGCGCCTCCGTCGACCCCGCCGCCTCCCGCGGCGGCCGGCGGGCGTGCGCCGCCGCCACGTCGTCTCCGCCGAGCGAGAAGGCGTCGACCGGCAGGTAGAACACCGCGTGCCCCCGCGCCAGCGCCTCCCGCGCGATCAGCGTCGTGGTGTAGCCCGCCGTCTCGCCCGCGATGTCGTTGACCACGAACCCGATGCGCATCTGGCGTCTCCCGTGCGAGGCGCGCGCGACCGCGCGGCGCCCGCGGGCGAAACGAGCGAGGCGGGTGGAGGGTCCCGTCTCCCGGATCGGCGCTGCCGGCGGACTCCCCGCTTCCTCGCGGCTGGCTGATGCACACGTCTCGTGCGGCATGACGCCGACGGCCGACGGTGCGGGGCGCAAAGGGCCGACGCGAGACGCTTTCCGTCCCTGTCAAGCGTCCACCATGTCTGGGCACACCCGTCCACCATGTCCAGCGTCTGAACAGCCGCGAGGGCGAGGGGAGCCCGTCGGCGCTCTGCGCTTCGGGTCGCGACCATCCCGCGAAGCGCCTTCGCCGCAGGAGACGTTTGGACCGACCAGCCACCGGCGAGAGGGGAACGCGACCAAGGCCTCACGGGCACGCCCGCGCGATGGCGCGGACGTCGAGGCCGGCGCGGGCGCGTTCCAGGCGCTCCCGCGCGGCGGGGTCGTCGAGGAAGCCGGGCAGGAGGCGCGGCGGGGCGAGAACGCCGCGCCAGGCGAGCTCCTCCACCACCGGCCAGGCGTCGAGGGCGATCTTGCCGACGAGCATGTCCTCCAGCCGCGCGCCGGCGGCGAGGCGCTCCAGCACCCGCGCGAAGCCGCGCAGATAGACCGCGTCCTTGGTCAGCCCGCCGCCGCGCACGACGCGCACGGCGACCGTGAAGGCGACGTCCCCGGGAAAGCCGTGCTCGCGGGCCAGCAGCCGGACGATCTCGACGAAGCCCGCCCCGTCGACCAGCGCGTCCACCGCGAGCACCCGCCCGGCGAGGAGCCGCAGCCGCCCGCGGCCGAGCCCGCCCACCGCGTATTCGGCGAGCACGGCGAGGCCCTCCTGCGTCTCCTCGTAGCCCGCCATCCCGGTCTCGAGCTGGCGCAGCGGCTGGCGCGCGCCGTTGTGGCGGGTGACGACGTGGATGCCGATCTCGTGCTGGATCAGGGCCTCGAGCCGGCCTTCCGTCACCGCCGCGTCCGGCCCTACCAGGAGATCGCCCTTGGCGACCAGGAGCCCGGCGGCGTCGTCCCGCCGCTCCACCCGCGCGGCGAGGCTCGGGTCGCGGGCCTTGAGCGCGGCGATCTCCGCCTCGGCCCGGGCGCACAGGGCCTCGACCGAGACCCGCGCCCCCGTCGTCTGCGCCCCAGTCCTATCCGCCCCTGCCGTCTCCGCCCGCGGCGGCGGCAGGATGGCGAGGAGGTCCCGCGCCAGGGCCCGCAGGCCGGGATCGACGCCGCCGAACAAGGCGAGCGCGTCGGCCAGGAAGCGCGGGCCGCAGCGCCCGGCGAGCAGGGAGATCTCGCGGTCGATCTCCTCGCGCTTCGACGCGAGGAGATCGTGAAGGGCGGGGTCCTCCACCGGGTCGAGATCCACCGACCAGAGCGCGCGCTTCATCGTCGCCGGATCGAGCCCGAGCGGGCGGTAGTGGAAGTCCGGCGCCCGCGCGCCCTCGCCGGCGCGATAGGCCGCGCGGGCGGCGGGGACGTTCACGGGCGTCACGTCGAGGAGGAGCGAATAGGTCTCGCCCACCGCGCACAGGGCGGCGTCGGCCTCGAAGGCCGCCCGCGTCACGTCCCGCCGGCCGAGCGCGTGGACGTGCGGCGCGCCCACCCGGGCGTGGCGATGGCCGAAATCGTAGGCGGCCTCGCGCAGGGCCCGCCCGAGCCCGCGCCGCGCGTCGCGCAAGGCTACCGGCCGGGTCACGCCGTCCTCGCCCCACAGCGGCGCGAGCGCGAGGCCCAGCGCATAGACGCCCTCCCGCGGCGCGAGGGGCGCACGCCCCGGCGGTGCGACGGCGTCGACGACCGTGATGCCGAGCCGCCAGGGGCGGTGGTTGATCGCATCGCGGGCGAGCGCGTGCTCGAAGGTCTCCATCATCCGGTCCGGCGCGCCGCGCTCCGGCGCGACGAGCACGCCGTCGCGCTCCCCCGCGGCCTCCCCGTCGACCCACAGCTCGACCAGGAGCGCGCGGCCGAAGCGCTCGGCGAGCGCCGCCAGCGCCGCGGGCGCGAGCGCGTCCACCGTCTCGTCCGCGCCGACCAGCACGGAATCCTGCCCCACCAGCAGCGAGGCGAGGGGCGTCTCCGCCCCGGCGCGCGCGACGAACAGGGTGGGCTGCGGCCGCTCGACCCGCAGCCGCCCGCCCGGCCAGGCGACGTCGACGGGCTCGCCCGCCCGCAGCCGCGCGGCGATTTCGGCGGGGTGGCGCGCGGGATCCGGATCGGGCGCATCCCTCATCGCCCTACCTCGCCCAGCGCCTGCGCGACGCCCGCCGCCGCGCGCCCGAGCGCCTCGCGCAGGGCCAGGAGGCGGGCCAGGTCGAGCGCGCCCGTCCACTCGTCCACGAAGGTCTTCTTCGCCTCGATCGCCAGCACGCAGCCCGTCTCGGGAAAGCCCTCGTGCACGAAGCGCGCGACCTCGCGGCCTTCGAACTTCACGTTCTCCCGCACGTCGAGCGCCGCGCCCGCGATCCGCACGGCGCGCATCTCGGCGAGGAAGCGCTCCACCACCGGCGCCCAATAGGCGCGGTCCATCGTGCCGGTGCCGAGATTGATCTCGGGATTGTCCTCCGCCGGCGCCGGCGGCGCGTCCGGGCCGTCGCGGCGATGGTTGTAGCTGTGCAGGTCGAAGACGACGAAGCGCCCGTGCCGCGCCTCGATGCGTCGCAGCAGATCCGCCAGCCGCGCGTAGAACGCGTCGTGCTCGGCCTGCGCGATCGCCACGAGGCCGGGCGCCGCCTCCTCGCGCCAGACCCGCAGGCCCCAGCACTCCTCCGGCGTCTCGCACAGCGCGCTCGCGCGCGTGCGGTTCAGGTCGGCCTCGAAGCGGGAGCGGCGCGCGACGAGCCGCGTCGGGCAGGCCTCGGCCAGCACCTCCGTGAACGGATCCTCCTCGCGCAGGCGCTCCGCCTCCGACAGCAGGCAGTACGCCAGGAGGTCGGCGCGGATCTCGTGGCCCGCATGCACCGCGAGCGCCACCACCGGCCCCGGCCCCTCGACCACGGGGAAGAGATGATCCGGCGAGACCAGCGCCGGATGGATCGGCGGGCGGGGCGTCGCAGCGTCGGATGCGGTCATCGGAACGGGCGCCCTCCCTCGCGCGGGTGAACCTCCCGTTCAAGCCCGGCGGCCGCGTGCGGGTTCCGGCCCGCGCCCCGCCACGCCTCAGGCCGCGAACACCGCGATCGCCTGCGGCAGGATGGAGAACCGCGCCGGCGTCCGCGCCAGGATCTCGCCGTCGGCGTTCACCTCCCGCGGCCGGCGGGTGCGCACCTCGAAATCGACGCAGCGCTCCGTGCGCACGTCCGCCCAGGCCCCGTGCGCGCCGCGCGCGAAGCAGCGCATCATCAGGGCGAGCCGCCAGACGTTCTTCGCCTCGAGGCTGTAGAGGTCGAGCGTGCCGTCGTCGATCGTCGCGGTCTCCTCCACCACGACGCCGCCCCCGTAGAAGCGCCCGTTCCCGACCGCGATCTGGTAGGACGACACCCGCGCCTCGCCCGAGCGCGAGACGATGGTCGCCCGGAAGGGCCGCGCCCTCAGGCCCACCCGCAGCGCGACGAGCGCGTAGGCGAGCCGCCCCCACACCCGCTTGCGCTCCTTGCAGAGCGCCTTGGCCAGATCGACCGAGAGCCCGATCGAGGCCACGTTCAGGAACGGCCGGCCGTTCACCGTGCCGAGGTCGATCCGCCGCGTGCGCCCGGCGGCGACGGCGTCCATGGCCGCGACGGGGTCCGCCGGCAGGCCCAGCGTGCGCGCGAAATCGTTCGCCGTGCCGCAGGGCGCGACGCCGAGCGGCAGGCCGGTCTCGAGAATGCCGGGCAGGGCGGCGTTCACCGTCCCGTCGCCGCCGCAGACGACGACCGCGTCGACCTCCCCGGCCCGGCGGCGGATGTCCTCCGACACCTCCCGCGCCGCCGAGAAGGTCTCCGTCACGACCGCGATGCCCCGCGCCTCCAGCGCCCCCGCGACGGCGTCGAGGCACGCCGCCCCGCGGCGGCTGTGCGGGTTGACGAGGAGCAGCACGCGCCCGGGACGGGCGGGCGCGGTGGTCTCGGTCTGGGCGAGGACGGTCATCGAGGCGGGGTCTCCGGACGGCGGTTCCGCATGCGGGCCCGCCCCGCGCATATGGGGCCGCGCCCCGCGGCGGGCAACGAACCCCGGCGGGCGCGGAGGGTTCCGCCCCCCCCCTTAGCCGGGGATCTCCCGCGCGCCCTCCTCGAAGCGGTCGAGCCGCTGCTCCCAGGCGGGGCGATCCGGCCAGCGGAAGGTCACCGCGCCCTCCGCCGGGCGGTAGACGGCGGTGTAGAAGGTGCCCATCACGCCCGTGAAGTCCTCGCGCAGAATCGGCGGCGCGAGGAAGGCGGCGACCAGGTCCTCCCGCGTCGCGCCGGGCGTCTCGCGCAGGCGGGTGAGGAGATCGCGCCGCTCGAGCGTCTGCGAGCGCGCGGCGCCCTCCGGCCAGTCGATGGTCGTCTGGTGGTTGGTCGAAACCGGCGCGCGCGTCACGACCGGCTCGCGATCCGGATTCAGCATGGCGACCGCGTGCGCCCCGGTGCGGTCCATGACGACGATGTTGGTCGACATGGCCGAGGGGATGCGCACGAGAGCGGCGATCGCCTCCTCGACCGTTGCGCAGGTCTCGAGCACGTAGCGCACGAGCCAGGGATTGCCGAACCCCTCGCCTACGACCGGCCGTCCGCCGAAGGTCAGCGCCGCGGCCAGCCCCGCGTCGTTGATCCCGTCGAGCGCGCCGAGCAGCACCTCGCTGGACGCGATCACCGTCGGGCCGCCGCTCCAGCGGCCGTGATGCAGGGTGCCTTCGAAGAAATCCGAGGTGAAGTCGTAGTTGCGCACGAGCACCGGCTCGGTCTCCGGAGAGACCGCCACCGCGCAGCCCCTCACCACCGGCGGCGGCCCCCACCCCGTGAGCAGGGCGTGCGCCACCGGGTCGTCGCCGGCGAGATCGCAGAGCCGCTCGTAGACCGGCACGAGCTCCGGCATGTGCGCGGCGAGCGCGGCGCGGCGCTCGGCGAGCGGCCGGTCGAAGGCGGCCCGGCTCATCCAGGGCCGGTAGCGTGGCCACAGCGCCTCGAAGCGCGCGCGCCATTTCGGCCCGGGCCTGTCTTCCGCGATCGCGACGAGACGCACGTCATCGTCCTCCGCCTGCCATGCGCGTACGCTAGGTGAAATTTCGACGTGCGCGCAAGTCGGATCTCGGCCGTGGCGCGCCGCGAGGGTTGCCGATGCGCGCCGCCCGCGGTATCTGCCACGGACGCAGGAGAGGTTCCATGGTCGCCCGTCAAGCTCTGCATCCGAACGGCCCCACGCTCTCGCGGCTCGTCTGGGGTCCTTGGCGCGCCCTCGACGCGCCGGAGACCCGCACGCCTCAGGGGTTGCTTCGCATGATCGAGACCTGCCTCGATCTCGGCATCACCAGCTTCGACCACGCCGACATCTACGGCCACTACGCCATCGAGGCGCTGTTCGGCGAGGCTCTGGCCCTGGCGCCGGCCCTGAAGAGCCGCATCGAGATCGTGACCAAGTGCGGCATCGCGCTGATCTCGCCGGCACGTCCCGGGCATCGCGTGAAGCATTACGATTCGAGCGCGGCCCATATCCGCGCCTCGGTCGAGCGCTCGCTCGCCAATCTCGGGGTCGAGCGCGTCGACGTGCTGCTGCTCCACCGCCCCGACCCGCTGCTCGACGCCGACGAGGTCGCAGCCACGATGGAGGCGCTCGTCGCCGAGGGCAAGATCGGGCACGTGGGCGTGTCGAACTACACGGTCGAGCAGATGCGCCTCCTCGCCGCGCGTCTGTCGATCCCGCTCGTGACGAACCAGATCGAGCTCTCCGTGCTGCAGACCGAGGCGCTGACGAGCGGCGTGCTCGACCATCTCCAGGCGCAGCGCATGGCGCCGATGATCTGGTCGCCGCTCGGCGGCGGGCGCCTGTTCTCGAGCCCGCCGCAGGGCGCGTTCGCGCAGACCCTTGCGGCTCTCGCCGACAGGTACGGCCTCTCCGGTCCCGGCCCGCTCGCCGTCGCCTGGCTGCTGCGGCTGCCCTCGAAGCCGGTTCCCGTGCTCGGCACGACGAGCGCCGCCCGGCTCGCGGATCTCGCCGCCGCGGACGGCGTGCGCATGGAGCTGCAGGACTGGTTCGCGCTGCTCGAAGCCGCAACGGGGCGCGCCGTTCCCTAGCTCGGCCGCCCGCGAGGCGCGGCGGCGGGCGCGCCTCGCGAAGGATCGCCCCGCGTCATCCGGTCCGACGCCGCCCCTCCCGCCCGGTGCCGGCTTCGAGATCCGCCAGCATGCGCTCGCGCTCGGCGACGTAGTCGCGCGTGATCGGAACGACGTCGTTGCGGTGGGTGAGCTGCAGCTGGAAGACGACGAGATCCTCGAAGCGGAAGACCGCCTCGCAGCTCGCGAGATAGAACTCCCACATCCGGCAGAAGCGCTCGTCGTAGAGCCGCGCCGCCTCCTCGCGCCGGGCCAGGAAGCGCTCGCGCCAGACCTTCAAGGTCTCGGCGTAGTGCAGGCGCAGCACCTCGACGTCGGCGAGCCTGAGCCCCGAGCGCTCGATGGCGGGCATCATCTCGGACAGCGCCGGGATGTGGCCGCCGGGGAAGATGTAGCGCTTGATCCAGGGGTTGGTCGGCCCCGGCTCGCCCGTGGCGCCGATCGTGTGCAGCAGCATCACGCCGTCGCGGTCGAGGAGCCGCGCCGCGGTGTCGAAGAATTCCTGGTGATGCGCCGCGCCGACATGCTCGAACATGCCCACCGAGACGATGCGATCGAACGTGCCCTGGACGCGCCGGTAGTCCTCGAGCGCGATCTCGACCCGGTTGGCGAGGCCCTCGCGCGCGGCGCGCTCGCGGGCCATCTCGTGCTGCTCCGTGGAGAGCGTGACGCCGGTGACCCGACCCGCCCCCGCGACGCCGGCGAGATAAAGCGCGAGCCCGCCCCAGCCGCAGCCGATGTCGAGCACGCTCTGCCCGGGCTCGACCAGCAGCTTCGCGGCGACGTGGCGCTTCTTGGCCTGCTGCGCCTCGTCGAGCGTCATGTCCGGCCGGGCGAAATAGGCGCAGCTGTACTGCCGGTCGACGTCGAGGAAGAGGTCGTAGAGCCTGTGGTCGAGGTCGTAGTGGTGGTGCACGTTCTCGCGCGCCCGGCGCTCGCCGTTGCGCGAGAACAGAGCGAGCGCCGCCCGCCGCAGCTTCTTCATCAGCCGCGAGCCGAAGACGCCGCGCCCGCCCGGGCGCCCGCGCATCAGCAGCTCGAGCAGATCGTAGATCGTCCCGCGGTCGAGGACGATACGCCCGTCCATGATCAGCTCGCCGAGCTTCATCTCGGGATAGAGGACGAGCGCCCGCTCGGCGGCCTTGTCGGTAAAGCGCATCGTCACGTCGGGCTCGCCGAGGCCGTCGCCCGAGACGAAGCGGTTTCCCCCGGCGGTGACGACCTCGAGACGGCCGCCCCGCACGGCCATGTCGCAGAAGCGACGCAACACAGGTTCCATGGCATCCCCCGCGAAGGTTTGTCGCAGGACGCCAACGCGGGAGAATGCCGATCGGTTTCGATTACTGCCGCGCTCGCTCGAAGACGCGCGCGAAGATCGTATCGACGTGCTTCAGATGATATCCCAGATCGAACAGCGCCTCGAGCTCCCCGTCCGTCAGCTTCGCCGAAACCTCCGGGTCCGCCTTCAGCAGCGTCAGGAAGTCCCCCTCGCCGCGCCAGACCGGCATGGCGTTGCGCTGGACGAGCGCATAGGCGTCCTCGCGGGAGACGCCCTTCTGGGTGAGCGCGAGCAGCACGCGCTGGGAGTGGATCAGCCCGCCGAGCCGATCGAGATTGGCCTGCATCCGCTCGGGATAGATCAGCAGCTTGTCGACGACGCCGGTGAGGCGGGCGAGCGCGAAGTCCAGCGTGATGGTGGCGTCCGGGCCGATCATGCGCTCGACGGAGGAATGCGAGATGTCGCGCTCGTGCCAGAGCGCCACGTTCTCCATGGCCGGGATGCAATAGGCGCGCACCATGCGGGCGAGGCCCGTGAGGTTCTCGGTCAGAACCGGGTTGCGCTTGTGGGGCATGGCCGAGGAGCCCTTCTGGCCGGCGGAGAAGTATTCCTCCGCCTCCAGCACCTCGGTGCGCTGCAGGTGGCGGATCTCGGTGGCGAGCCGCTCGATCGAGGAGGCGATCACGGCGAGCGTGGCGAAGAACATGGCGTGGCGGTCGCGGGGGATCACCTGCGTCGAGACCGGCTCCGGCGCGAGCCCGAGCTTCTCGGCGACGTACTCCTCCACCCGCGGGTCGATGTTGGCGAAGGTGCCGACGGCCCCCGAGATGGCGCAGGTGGCGATCTCGGCGCGGGCGGCCACGAGGCGGGCGCGGCAGCGGTCGAACTCGGCATAGGCCTGGGCGAGCTTCACGCCGAAGGTGGTCGGCTCGGCGTGGATGCCGTGCGAGCGGCCGATGGTCGGGGTCAGCTTGTGCTCGTGCGCGCGCCGCTCCAGCGCCGCGAGCAGCGCGTCGAGATCGGCCAGAAGGATGTCGGCGGCGCGGGTGAGCTGGACGGAGAGCGTCGTGTCGAGCACGTCGGACGAGGTCATGCCCTGGTGCACGAATCGCGCCTCGGGGCCGACGATCTCGGCGAGATGCGTGAGGAAGGCGATGACGTCGTGCTTGGTCTCGCGCTCGATGGCGTCGATGCGATCGACGTCGAAGGTCGCGGCCGAGCCCTTCTCCCAGATCACGTCCGCCGCTTCCCGAGGCACGATCCCGAGCTCCGCCATCGCCGAGGTGGCGTGCGCCTCGATCTCGAACCAGATCCGGAACTTGGCCTGCGGCTCCCAGAGCGCGGTCATCTCGGGGCGGGAATAGCGGGGAACCATGGCTGTCTTCCTGTCTGGGCGGCGCGAGGGAGCGCGTTAGCACGCGCGGGCGGGCGGGTGAAGCGGGCCCGTGCTCGCGCAGCTGTGTCCCGGCTGCGCTTGCGCGCGGCGCGAGACGGGTTTAGCGACGTCGGCGGAGCCATCGCCGCATGACGCGCATCGAACGCTACATCTTCGGAACCGTGCTGTCCGCGTTCCTGACGATCCTCGTCGGGCTGACCGGAGTGATCTGGATCACGCAGGCGCTGCGGGAGCTCGACCTGATCACCGGCAAGGGCCAGACCTTCGTGGTCTTCCTGGTGGTGACCGCGCTCTCCCTGCCGGCCCTCGTCACCGTCATCGCACCGGTGGCCCTGTTCATCGCCGCGATCTATACGCTCAACAAGCTCAACGGCGATTCCGAATGGGTGGTGGCGGCGGCGGCCGGCATGTCGCCGGCGCGGCTGATGCGGCCCTTCGCGGTGCTCGGCGCCGGGGTCGCCGTGGTGATCGCGCTCAACACGCTGTGGCTGATGCCGGCGAGCTTCGCCGAGCTGCGCACGCTGATCACGCAGATCCGTGCCGACTTCGTCGCCAACCTGGTGCGCGCCGGCCAGTTCACCGAGCTCGACCAGGGCATCACCTTCTCCTACCGCGACCGGGCGGGCGACGCGCTGCTCGGCATCTTCCTCCAGGATTCCCGCGACCCGCAGCGGGTCGTCGTCTACGTGGCCGAGCGCGGGCTGGTCGCGGAGAGCGACGGCGCCAGCTACCTGATCCTCGACAAGGGCAGCATCCACCGCCAGCAGGGCAGCCGCGGAGACGGCTCCATCGTCACCTTCGAGCGCTACGCCATCGACCTCGCCGCCTTCGGACCGGAGCAGGGCGCGATCCTCTACAAGCCGCGCGAGCAGTCGACGGCGGCTTTGTTCTCGCCGGACCCCGAGGATCCCTACTACAAGGTCGTGCCCGGACGCTTCCGCGCGGAGCTGCACGATCGCCTGACCAGCTGGCTCTACCCCCTCGCCGGCGTGGCGATCGCCTTCGCCGCGCTCGGCCAGGCGGTCACGACCCGGCAGGGGCGCGGCGCCGCGATCGGCGGCGCGATCCTCGCCATGGGGGCCGTGCGCGGGGCGGGTTTCGCCGCGACGAGCGCGGCGGTGGGCTCCGCAGGGGGTGTGATCCTGGTCTACGCCGTGCCGCTCGCGACGATCGCCGCCGGCCTCTGGGTGATCCTGCGCCCGCAGCAGGCGTCCGCGCTCCACGCGCGGATCGACGCGTTGGCGCGGGTCGCGAGCCCCGCGCGGCTCGTCTCGTCCCTGCGGAGGCCGTGAGCATGGTCGGCGCGACCTTCGGCGGCTACCTCGCCATACGCTTCGTGCGCACGATCCTCGGCGTCTTCCTGACGGTGTTCGTGCTGGTCTACGTGCTCGACTTCGTCGAGGGGCTGCGTCAGGCGGGCGATGCGGAGAACGTCGGCGCCGCGGAGATGGCGCTCCTGTCGCTCCTGCGTACGCCGGCCGTGGCGGAGCAGGTGCTGCCGTTCGCGGTGCTGTTCGGGGCGATGATCACGCTCCTCAACCTGTCGCGCAAGCTCGAGCTGGTGGTGGCCAGGGCGTCCGGCGTCTCCGCCTGGCAGTTCCTCGCCCCGGGCGTCCTCGTCGCGGTGGTGATCGGGCTCTTCGCGGTCCTCGTCTACAACCCGCTCGCCTCGACCTTGAAGCAGCAGGCCAGCGCCTGGGAGGCGCAGCTCTTCGCGCGCCCTGAAGGGCTCGCCGCGAGCCGGAACGTCTGGATCCGGCAGCGCAGCCCCGAGGGGACGGCCATCATCCGGGCCGAGGGCGCCGTCGAGGGCTCGACGCGCGTGGCCCGCCTCACCGCCTTCGTCTTCGATCGGGAAGGGCGATTCGTCGAGCGCATCGAGGCGCGCGAGGGCATGCTGCGCGAGGGCTTCTGGGAGCTGACGGACGCGCGGGTGACCGCGCTCGACGTCGAGCCGCAGAGCTATGCGCGCTACCAGCTCGCCTCGAGCCTCGCGCCGGATCAGCTGCGTACCAGCTTCACGCCGCCCGATTCCGTGCCCTTCTGGGCGCTGGACGACATCGCCGAGTCGACGGAGCGCGCCGGCCTCGACGCGACGCGCTACCGGCTTCAGCGCGAGGCCTTGATGGCGCGCCCGCTCCTGTTCGTCGCCATGATCCTGGTGGCGGCTTCCGTTTCCTTAAGATTCTTCCGGTTCGGTGGCGTGGGGCAGATGGTTCTGGGTGGCGTAGCGGCAGGATTCCTGCTTTATGTGGCGACGGAGCTGATGGAAGACCTCGGCGGATCGGGTCTGGTGGGGACCACCCTCGCCGCATGGTTTCCGGCAGCGGTAGGGAGTTTGCTGGGCGTGCTCGTGCTGTTGCACAAGGAGGACGGCTGATGGCCGCCTTCCGGGCGCGCCGGCGCGGGACCGGGATGGGACGGGTGAAGTACGGAATCGCACGGCTGGCCCTGGCGACCGCCCTGGGGGCCGCTTTCCTGCACGGCCCCGTGCTGGCCCAGGGCACGCTCGCCGATTCGTTCGCGCAGGACGCCGCTGCCGATCCGAACGCCCGTCTTCTCGTCGAGGCCGACCAGATCGTCTACGACAACGATCGCGACACGGTAGCGGCGGTCGGCAACGTCGAGATGAACTACGACGGCCGCACCCTGCAGGCCGATCGCGTCGTCTACGATCGCAATACCGGGCGCGTCTTCGCCCAGGGCAACGCGCGGCTCGTGCAGGCCGACGGCACGGTCGTGACCGGAGAGCGCTTCGAGCTCACCGAGGATTTCCGCTCCGGCTTCATCGATTCCCTGCGCGTCGAGCAGACGGTCGTCGAGAACGGCCGCACGGCCACGGGTCGCTTCACCGCGCCGCGCGCGGAGCGGATCGAGGGCGAGCAGCTCGTCTTCGAGCGCGGCACCTACACGACCTGCGAGCCCTGCGCGCGCAATCCGCAACGCCCGCCGCTGTGGCAGGTCAAGGCGGCGCGGATCATCCATGACAACGAAGAGCGCACGATCTACTACGAGAACGCGACGCTCGAGTTCGCCGGCGTCCCGATCGCCTACGTGCCCTATTTCTGGTCCCCCGACCCGTCGGTGCGCCGCAAGACGGGTTTCCTGACCCCGACCGCGATCGTCTCCGAAAAGCTCGGCAACGGCGCGCGGGTGCCGTTCTTCATCAATCTCGCGCCCAACTACGACATCACGCTGCGGCCGGCCTACCTGTCCCGGCAGGGCGTCCTGGGCGACGTGCAATGGCGCCACCGGCTGCTGACGGGCTCCTACTCGATCCGCGCCGTCGGCATCTTCGAGAACGAGCCCGACGCCTTCAACCGGTCGAAGCCTCCGGAGGGGTACGACGACGCGCGCGGCATGATCGAGTCCGTCGCGCGCTTCACCATCAATCCCCGCTGGAGCTTCGGCTGGGACATCACCCTTCTGTCGGACCGGTTCTTCCTGGAGGATTACGGTCTCGCCAGCGAGAACGTCACCTCGACCTACCGCAGCGAGGCGGTCTCGACCGTCTATCTCACCGGGCAGGGCGAGCGCTCGTTCTTCGACGCCCGCGCCTACTATTTCGAGGGGCTGTCCTCCGCCGACTTCCAGAAGCATCAGCCGGTGGTCCACCCGGTGGTGGATTACGACCGGCGATTCGCGGCGCCGGAACCGATCGGGGGAGAGCTCGGCCTCACGGCGAACCTCACGAGCCTGACCCGCGAGGCGGCGCAGTTCCAGGGGCTGAACGGGAACGCTCGGACCGTCGTGACGCCGGGCCTCGCCGCCGACTACCGGACCTGCACCGTCTACGATCGCGACTGCCTGGCGCTCGGGCTGTCGGGCAGCTACACGCGCCTCACCACGCAGGCCAGCTGGCGGCGGCGCTTCGTCGACGGGATCGGCCAGGCCTGGACGCCTTTCGCCTATGCGCGCGCGGACGGGATCTGGTTCTCGCCGGACACGCAGGGCTTCGAGAACGCGAACATCCGCAGCTTCACCGGACGCGACGACAGCTTCTACGGCCGCGTTATGCCGGCGATCGGCCTGGACTATCGCTTCCCGCTCGTCGGCTCGATCGCCGGCGGCACCCAGGTGATCGAGCCCATCGTGCAGGTGATCGCGCGGCCCGACGAGATCCATGCGGGCGAGTTCCCGAACGAGGACGCGCAGGGCCTCGTCTTCGACACCTCGACCCTGTTCGAGTGGGACAAGTTCTCCGGCTTCGACCGCACCGAAGGCGGCGTGCGGGCGAATTACGGCGTTCAGTACACGTTCAACGGCGACAACGGCGTGTTCGTCCACGGCGTCTTCGGCCAGTCCGCGCAGCTCGCCGGCCGGAACTCGTTCCGCGAGGACGGGCTGGTCAATGCCGGCCTCTCGTCCGGGCTCGACCGGCGTTTCTCGGATTACGTCGGGCGCCTGGAGTTCCGGCCGCATCAGGACCTGCGCTTCGGCGCACGGGCGCGCTTCGACCGGGAGGATTTCTCGATCGAGCGCCTCGAGGCCGACATGGCGGGCCGGCTGGGGCCGCTGACCGGCTCCGTGCTCTACGCACGCTTCTCGCCGCAGCCGGAGCTCGGCAATTCGCGAGCGCGTGAGGGCGTCGTCGCGTCGGGCCGGCTGAACCTCGACGAGAACTGGTTCCTGTCGAGCGCCGTGACGCTCGATCTCGACAAGTACCGTCAGCAGGCGACCGGCGGGCTCAACAGCCAGGCGATCGCGTCGTTGGCGGTCGGCGCGGGCTATGTCGACGAGTGCACGACGTTCACCGTGACGCTCACGTCGACCCCGGTGAGCGGCACGACCGGCGGCTCGCGCTACAACCGCACCCTCCTGGCGCGGCTCGAGCTGCTGACTCTGGGCGAGGTCGGCGTCTCGCAGGACCTCGACCAGCGCGACGGGCGCGATTGAGCCATGAGCGCGGCGCGTCCCGCTCCCCTCGCCCTCACCCTCGGGGACCCGGCCGGGATCGGCCCGGAGATCGCGCTCGCCGCATGGCGGGCGCGGGAGGCGCAGGCCCTGCCGCCCTTCGCGATCATCGCGGATCCCGCGCATCTGGAGCGCGTCGCCGCCGAGCTCGGCGCGCCGACGCCGGTGAAGGCCGTCGCGACCATCGAGGAGGCGCCGGCGACCTTCGCCCAGGCGCTTCCCGTGCTGCCGCTCGAGGCCCCGGTCTCTGCGACGCCCGGCCGGCCCGACAGCGCCAACGCCGCCGCCGTGATCGAATCGATCGACCGCGCCGTCTCCCTGGCGCAGGCGGGGCGCGCCGGCGGCGTCGTCACCTGCCCCATCGCCAAGGCCGTGCTCTACGAAGCCGGGTTCGCGCATCCGGGCCACACGGAATATCTCGCGGCGCTCGCGGCGAAGCCCGGCGAGGCGCCGCCGCTCTCGGTGATGATGCTCTGGAGCGAGGGGCTCGCCGTGGTCCCGGTGACGGTGCACATCGCCCTCGCGGACGTGCCGGAGGCGCTGACGCGCGAACGCATCCTCGCCACGGCGCGGATCGTGGCGCACGACCTTCGCAGCCGCTTCGGCGTCGCCAAGCCGCGTCTCGCGCTCGCGGGTCTCAATCCGCATGCCGGCGAGAGCGGGGCCATGGGCCGCGAGGAGATCGAGATCATCGCGCCCGCCATCGCGACGCTGCGGGAAGAGGGGATCGACGCCACCGGGCCCCATCCGGCGGACACGCTGTTCCACGCGCGCGCCCGGTCGACCTACGACGCCGCGCTCGCGATGTATCACGACCAGGCGCTCGTCCCGATCAAGACCATCGCCTTCGACGAGGCGGTGAACGTCACGCTCGGCCTGCCCTTCGTGCGCACCTCGCCGGATCACGGCACGGCCTTCGACATCGCGGGGAAGGGGATGGCGCGGCCCGACAGCCTGATCGCCGCGATCCGGCTCGCCGGGCGGCTCGCGGCGCGCGAGCGCGCGGCATGAGCGCGGCCCCATGAGCGCCATCGACGACCTCCCGCCGCTGCGGGAGGTGGTGCGGGACTTCGACCTCGCGCCGAAGAAGCAGCTCGGCCAGAACTTCCTGTTCGACCTCAACCTGACGAGCCGCATCGCCCGCGCCTCAGGGCCGCTCGCCGGCGCGCGGGTGCTGGAGGTCGGCCCCGGCCCCGGCGGGCTCACCCGCGTGCTTCTCGCCGGCGGCGCGGCGCATGTGGTGGCCGTCGAGCGCGACGCCCGCTGCCTGCCGGCGCTGGCGATGATCGCCGAGCGCTATCCGGGCCGGCTCACGGTGGTCGAGGCGGACGCCGCCGCCTTCGACCCGCGGGCTCTGCTCGAGAACGGCCCGGGGGAGGGGAGGCCGCGGATCGTCGCCAACCTGCCCTACAACGTCGGCACCCAGCTCCTCACCGGCTGGGTCGCGACGCGGGACTGGCCGCCCTTCTGGGAGAGCCTCACCCTCATGTTCCAGCGCGAGGTGGCCGAGCGCATCGTCGCGGACGAGGGCGACAGGGCGAATTACGGCCGCCTCGGCGTGCTCTGCGGCTGGCGCACGCAGGCGCGCATCCTCTTCGACGTGCCGCCCTCCGCCTTCGTGCCCCCGCCGAAGGTGACCTCCAGCGTCGTCCAGCTGATCCCCCGCCCGGACCCCGCGCCCTGCGACGTCCGCGCGCTCGAAGCCGTCACCGCCGCCGCCTTCGGCCAGCGCCGCAAGATGCTGCGCCAGAGCCTCAAGGCGCTGGGCGTCGACCCGGCGGGGCTCGTGGAGGCCGCCGGCGTGCCGCCGACGGCGCGGGCGGAGGAGGTGGGGGTCGACGGGTTCGTCGCGATGGCGCGGGCCTTTGCGGCGGCGCGGGGCGCGTGAGCCCCGCGACCTCATCCCGCCTTGCTCCCGCCGCGCGAACGGTCCATGGTCGCGCGTGATCGAGGACCCCGCGCGCCCCATGTCCTTTCGCGACGGCGCGCGACAGCGGAGCCATTGCCCTTGCTCGCTTTCCTGAACGGACGTTCCCGCCGCCCCGGCCTGCGGACGCTCGCCGCGGCGCTCGTCGCGACCACGCTCCTCGCCGGCGGCCTCGCCCCCGCGCAGGCGCGCGAAGGCGGCGCGGTGGAGCCCGCGCGCACGCTGGAGGGCAACTACCTCGCCGGCTACATCGCCGGCCTCGCCCGCGATCCCGCGGCGGCGGCGACCTTCCTGCGCGAGGCGATGCTGGAGGACCCGGAGAACCCCGAGCTGCGCGAGCGCGGATTCGTCGCCTTCCTCGCAGACGGCGCCATGGACGACGCCTTCCGCGTCGCGACGCGGATGCTCGAGGACGATCCGGACAACGGCCTCGCGCGGCTCGCGCTCGGCGTGCGCGACCTCAAGGCCGCGCGCTGGGACGATGCGCTCGGCCGCTTCGAGGACGCGTCCGGCGCCCGCGCCGCGGACCTCACCGCGACGCTGCTCGCCGCCTGGGCCCATGCCGGCGCCCGCGAGGACGCGGCCGCGCTCGAGGCGGTGGACGCGCTCGCCGGCGAGCCCGCCTTCGAGATCTTCCGGCTCTATCACGGCGGGCTCCTCGCCTCCTTCCTGGGCCAGCCCGACGAGGCGGAGGCGCGGCTCTCCGCCGCCTACGAGATGCAGCCGACCGCCCTCTCCGTCGTCGACGCCTATGCCCGCCACGTCTCCCGGCGGGGCCGGACCGAGGAGGCGATCGGCATCTACGAGACCTTCCTCGAGCAGGTGCCCCGCCACCCGCTGGCGGAGGCCCGCATCGCGTCCCTGCGCGCCGGAGAGCGGCCCGAGCGCCCGGCGCCCTCGATCGCCGAGGGCGCGGCGGAGGTGCTCTACGCGCTCGGCTCCGCCGGCAACATGCAGGGCGACGAGATGCCGGCGATCATCTATCTCCGGCTCGCGCTGCATCTCGCGCCCGAGCACGCGATGACGCTGATCACCCTCGCCGACGTGTTCGAGCGCATGGACCGGCGCGACTCCGCCATCGCGCTCTACGAGGAGGTGCCGCGCGGCTCGCCGCTCCACGTCACCGCCGAGATCGAGATCGCCCACGCCCTGGAGCGGCTGGAGCGCAACGCCGAGGCGGAGAGCCGCCTGCGCCGGCTGATGGCCGAGCAGCCGGACGATCTCGAGGTCGTCACCGCGCTGGCGAACATCCTGCGCGTGCGTCAGGACTGGCGCACCGCCGCGCGATACTACACGACCGCCATCGAGATGATCGGCGAGCCCACCGCGGCGCACTGGACGCTGTTCTACTTCCGCGGCGCCTCCTACGAGCGCGCCAAGGAGTGGCCGAAGGCCGAAGCGGACCTGAAGCAGGCGCTCGATCTCGTCCCCGATTCGTCGCCCGTCGGGCGCGCCCAGGTCTTGAACTACCTCGGCTATTCCTGGGTCGACATGGGGATGAACATCGAGGAGGCCTTCGAGATGCTGCAGGAGGCCGTCGCGCTCTCGCCGCGGGACGGGATGATCATCGACAGCCTCGGCTGGGCCTATTATCGGCTGGGCCGCTACGAGGACGCCGTGCGCGAGCTCGAGCGGGCCGTGGAGCTCAAGCCCGAGGACCCGGTGATCAACGACCACCTGGGCGACGCCTATTGGCGGGTGGGGCGGCGGCTCGAGGCGCGCTTCCAGTGGCAGCACGCGCTCGACAACGATCCCGACGAGGAGGAGCGCGAGACGATCCTGCGCAAGCTGGACGTCGGCCTCGAGGACGCGCCCGCGCCGGCCGCCGCGGAAGCGCCCGGCGGCGGCGGGGCCGACGGCGGTTGATCCCGCCGTGGCCGCGCCGGTCTCGCAGGACGTCCTCGCCGCCTTCGCCCCGGCCAAGGTGAACCTGACGCTCGCCGTGCTGGGGCGGCGGGACGACGGCTACCACCTGCTCTCGAGCCTCGTCGCCTTCGCCGAGATCGGCGACGACCTCGTACTGACGCCGGGCGGCGCGCTCTCGCTCGTCGTCGACGGCCCGGGCGCGCGGGCGCTCGCCGGCGACCCCGACAACCTGGTGACGAAGGCCGCCCGCGCGCTGGCCGCGCGCGTCCCCGGCCTCACGCTCGGCGCCTTTCGCCTGACCAAGCGCCTGCCCGTCGCGTCGGGCATCGGCGGCGGCTCCGCCGACGCGGCGGCGGCCTTGCGCCTTCTCGCGCGGGCGAACGGGCTCGCCCCGGACGACCCGCGCGTCGTCGACGCGGCGCGGGACACCGGCGCGGACGTCCCCGTCTGCCTCGCGGGGCGGGTGTGCGTGATGGAGGGGGTCGGCGAGGCGCTCGGGCCGGCGCTGCCCTGCCCGGCGCTGTCGGCGGTGCTGGTCAATCCGGGCGTTCCGGTCGAGACGCGCGCGGTGTTCCGCGATCTCGCTCTCCCGCCGGGCGAGACGCTGTCGCGCCCGCCCGCACCGACGCCGTCGGCCGGGGACACGCCGCGCGACCTGATCGCGCGCCTGCGCGAGGCCGGCAACGACCTCGAAGCGCCGGCCACGCGCCTCGCCCCCGCCATCGCCCGCACGATCGACGCCGTGGCGAAGACGCCCGGCTGCCGGCTCGCCCGGATGTCGGGCTCGGGCGCGACCGTCTTCGGCCTCTTCGAGACCGACGCCGCGGCGGCGTCCGCCGCCGCGCGCCTCGCGACGGCGCGACCCGGCTGGTGGACCGTCGCGACGCGGCTGGGCGCGGCTCAGGAGGTCCCGCCGACGGTGCGCAGGGCCCCGATCAGGGCCCCGAGCACCGCCTCGCCCTGATCGGAGAAGAACACCCGGTTCTCCTCGACCTTGACGAGCCCGGCCTCGCGCAGCTCCGCGATCGCCTCCTCGTCGGCCTTGTGCCCGGCCCCGTCGCGGCGCACCACGCCGGTGACGGGCTCCCCGCTCTCGAGCTGGTGATAGGCCGCGAAGGCGAACACGGCGAGCGCCTTGTCCGACAGCGGCGGCGGGTTCTGCGGATCGGCCTGCGCCTGAGCGGTTCCCTTCTCGGGCATGGGGGGCTCCTCGTCCGTTGGCACCGTGAAAGCGGGACAACGCGCGAGACGGCGGAAGGGTCGGCCGGGGCAGATGGCCGCGGCCGATCGGCCCCGAGGGCTCGGCCATGCACACGGGAAGCGGCATCGGCGTACGGCGAACGATCGGCATTCGCGTTTGAAGAGGAAGCGTCAGGCTGGAGCGAGGGCCTTCACGAGATCGGCAAAGCGTGTGATCCGCTGTGCGCCCGCCGGGGGCGGCTCCGCAGCCGCATCATGCTGCCAGGGCGTCTCGGCGGGAATCCAGATCGCGGACAGACCGGCTTTCAGCGCCGGGTGTATGTCCGATCGCAAGCTGTTGCCGATCATCGTCGTTCGCGCAGGGTCGAGGCCGTGATCGTGGCACAGGCCGTAGAACGCTCTTGCGTCCTTGCGTTGAACGATGCGGACGTCCTCGAAGAACGACGCGAGGCCCGAAAGGTCGAGCTTGTGCTTCTGCTCGCCCGGGATACCGCGCGTGAGCACGAACAGCCTGTGGCCGCGCCTGTGCAGCTCCCCGAGCGTCTCCTGCACGCCCGGGAAGAGCGGGGGCGGCTCGTTGGCAAGACGATCGTAGAGACCGCGGTAGGCCCCGAGCACATCCTCGCGTAGATGCGGGTACTCGGGAAATGCCGAGAGCGTCTCTGCGAGGCTGTAGGTATAGCTCGCGAAGCCATAGCCGATATGGGGAATGTTGCGCTCCTCCGCTTCCAGGAAGCGGGCGATGAAGTCGCTTTGCGGCCCGGCGATCCGGGTCACGATTGCGGCGATCTCCCGCTCGAAGGCCTGGAGCGTCGCCTGCTCGTCCCAGAGAGTGTCGTCCGCGTCGAAGATCAAGGGGTCAGCGGCCACGGCTTTCCTCCGCGTAGGCGAGCGCGAGCCCGTCTGCGACGTTTGCGTCGCTCGCAAAGAAATGATCCAGCTCGCGCACTCGGAGGGCGGCGAGAACGATGCAGTTCGAGGCGACCGCGCCGGTCATCCAACGCGGCCCGAAGGGCGACAGCTGCTCGAGCGCCTCCGGCTCCGTTCCGGCGAGACGTGTGGCCAGCCGTCGGAACACGGTGGCGTCACAGCGCCCATCGGCGTCGAGCCGAACTCCCAGCGCGGTGAGGTAGGTCGCCTCACCGCCCGTATAGACGAAGGGCGCCTGCGCGCGGGGCATGCGATCGGCGAGCCAGGAGACGCATGCGTCCATGCGCCGCTCCGCGACCGCCAGGTTGAGGCCGAAGCGTGCGTTCAGGTCCGAGATGCCGAAGTCGAGCATCGTATGCGCACCGTCCGCGGCAGCGATCTGAATGCTCCCGCCTCCGGCGTTGAAGACGTCGCGCCCCGTTGTCGAGCCGGCGAAGGCACGGGCGATCAGATCCAGCTCGCGCTCCTGGGTCACCGTCTCGTAGCGCCAGCGACGTGCCGCACAAAACTCCTCGATCTGCGCCCGCAGCCGAGGAGAGCGACGCGCGAACGCGGTACCGATGGCCAGGAACGGCTCTGGCGCCCCCAGCATCCGTCGACCCAGGTCCTCCAGCGCGGCTTCGATGTCGGTGCTACTGGTAGTCGGTTCCAAGGGACACCAATTGATCGAGGCAATTTGCGATCTAAGATTGCTGCAATCTGAAATGAAGATCTTTATCGACCGACTTCCGAAATCAACGATGGTGGGCATGATGATACCTCGTCTTGACTGCTTCAATGAGCTCCGGCCCAAAAACTTGCTCCAGAGTTCGAGAATATGCAGCGATATTCGGATCGTCTGCCGGCTCCCACGTCAACACCTGGAGACCATGCGCGATCGCGTAGCCGATTTCGAGAGTGGCGGCTTTACCGATGTAACCATCTATATTGCACACGGTCAGGAATGATGATCGTCTAATTTTTGCAAATACAGCATCTTGCAAAGTTCGGTGATCTTCAATAGGGTCATTATCAAGAATTATGAACTCCTCGCCCTCGTTGATAGCTGCGCTACCGATCGGAGACAGGACGTCGACGCGCCTCGCTTCCAGCTCATCCCGAAGGATGTAGAGCTGACTAAGATGTTTGCGGAAAGATCCGGATATGACTGTCACCAAACGGTCGGACATACTTATCTCCTTTCAACCTTCGGTTCGGTATCATGGAGCCTTCTAAATCGCAACCTTGATCAAATAGTTTTTCCTTATTGCATCTAGCGCGTGTTCGGATTGTAGTATGATCCCGCGTCAGCTCTGTACATTAACCGGCTGTGCAGCCGGGAGGAGTCGCCATGCGACTTCAAAAGCAACTTCCTTCGATCTTGCGCCGGCCGAGCAGCTCTTGTCGCGCCTGCGCAAGCGTGCGCATCCCTACCAGGTCGCGTTCGCCGGGCTGGACCTGCGCATCGACGAGAACGTCTTCTTCTGCCCGCAGCATACGAAGACGTCGGCGATCATGCTGGCGTGCCTGGAGGAGATCGAGCTTCCGCGAGAAGCGCGGGCACTCGACGTGTTCACCGGCTCGGGCGTCTTCGCCCTGTATCTCGCCAAGCGAGGATGCCGTGCGCTCGGCGTCGACATCCTGCCCGCCGCAGTACGATGCGCGCAGCACAACGCGGCCGCCAACGATCTCGCCGACCGCGCCAGCTTCGTCCTGGGCGATGGCCTCTCTGGGGTGATCGACGAAGGGCCGTTCGACGTCGTGACCGCCTGTCCGCCTCTCCTGCCGGGCCGACCGAAGCACCCGCTCGAAGGCGCGCTCTTCGACGAGCGGCTCGGGGCGACGCACCGCTTCATCGCGGATCTCTCCCGCGTTCTCGCTGCGAACGGACGCGCCTACCTGTTCCTATCCGACGTGTTCGCCCGCGTCGGCAACGATCTCGAGGCCCTCGCCCGCGCTGCGGGACTGGTCTCCCGGACGGCATTTGCGCGCGACGTGGGCTACGAGGTCTACTCCGTGATCGAGCTGCGCCATGCAGGTTGACGGTGCAACGGCGCTGCGGTCCTTGCGGGCGCGCATCCTGCCGCTCATCGATCCGCAAGCGCAGCCGCTCCCGTCCGCACCCCACACCGCCTTCGCCTGGCCGACGCGGCTATGCTCCATCGGCTGCGCCCATTGCAGCTTCGGAGCTCGGAAACGCGGCCCCTCGGAGGCCCGGCTCGTCGCGGAGCATCCGGTGGACCTGGTCGATTGGCTGATCGCGGCGAAGGCGCGACGTCTCGTGATCTGCGGCGGCGGCGAGCCGCTCGACGAGCCTGCCTTCGTACAGGAGGCTCTGCGCCGATGCGCCGAGCGCGCCCTGCCGGTGGAACTGTACACCGCCGGGATCTCGCTCCTCCACGCGACGTCGCCGGCGGATGCGATCGCGGCATTGCGCGCGGCGCACGCCGGTGCGGCGACACCGCTCGCCGTGCGGCTCAGCGTCGATGCGTTTCACGAGGAGCGAGTCGGCCTCGAGCACGTCGTGCGGTGGATCCAGGACCAGGAGCGTCTCGCACCCGAATGGCGTCTGTCGCTGCGCGGGATTCGCGTCGAGGGGGACGGCAGCATCGAACGCTTGGCTGCGCGGCTCGGCGCGAGCCTCGAGCGGTCGGCGAAGGGGAGCGGCTGGATGACGCTGCGCTCCGGCCGGCGGGTCCTTTGCGAATGGAAGGGCTTCGTGCTCGAGAACCGCGGAAGCCTCGCCGTCCTCGCGAGCCGCGGCCTCGCGCTTCCTTCGGCGGAGCGCGAGACGCTCGCCTCTATGAACCACGACGGCCGCAACGTAGGGCGCCCGTTCTCCGCACGCTTGACGGTGACCAACCGGAGAATCGATCTCGAGATCCACGCGTGCGGGACGGTCAACATCCTGGAATCCCAGGCGGCGGACCTGCGGATGCGCTTTCTCGACCACTCCTGGAGCGGCATGCGATCCGCCTATTTTCGCGACCCGTTGCTGCATCGGATCGTGGTTCATGATCTGCCCGGAATAGCCGAGCTGATCGCCGCGGCACACGGGGCCGGTCTCGGGGGACCCGGCGTGCCGGCTTTCAGCCTGCAGAACCTCAGGGATCCGGACGTGCTCAATGCGATAACGGCGCTCGCCGTCTTCGAGGAGACCGGCGGATTCACCTATCCGCCGGCGGTCCGGGACGCGGCGCGGTGCGTCGTCGATGCGTACGGGCTGACGCCTCCGGCCGCCGCGAAATGACCGCGCGCTTTCCGAGAAGACCGCGAACCTGGCTCGTGCCGCTTCGGAAAGCGTTGATGGACAACTCACGCCTGCTCGCCGCTCGCGCGCTGGTCTCGATGTCCTTCTATGCGGTGATGCCGTTCGCGGCGGTCGCCGTGAGCCCGATGCTCGGCCTCGCACCTGCGGGGAGCCTCGGGCTCGTCGCGATCGCGGCACTCGGGGGACGCTTGCTGTCGTGGCCGATCGGCCGGCTGACGGACCGGCTGGGTGCAGGCTCGATACTCTGGTCAACTGCAGCTGCAACCGGGGGCGCTGGAGCATGGGCTTTCGCGGCGCCGTCCGGGGCGAGCGCCCTCGCCTTCCTGCTCGCCCTCGCGACGCTGAATCCAACGGCTAACGTCGCCCTGCGGGTGCTCGTCGCGAGGCGCAATCGGCCGCGGAGACGCGCCCAGGCGTTCGGGCTGCTCGGAAGCGCGAAGACGCTCGGAATCGCCGCCGGCCCGGCGGTCGTCGGGCTCTTCTTCGCCCCGGACGCCTGGATCGTCGTCGTCGGGACCGCGCTGGCCTCCCTGACGCTGATCTTGTTTCTCGTCCCGATGACGACCGAGCCCGGTCGTCCGGAGGCACCGGTCGGGCGAGCGGGCCATCCGGCGAAAGGGGCGGCGCTGCCGAAGGGGGTCCCGGCGCTGATCGCGGCGATGTGGATCCTGGTCTGGACGGGTCTCAATGCGATAACGGTCGGGCTTGCGACGTTGTACGCCGTGCACCATGCCGACCTGCGCGCGGCCGCCACCTTCCTCGTCGTCCAGTCCCTGCTGTCTGCGGTCCTCCTTGTCGTCGCCGGCGTGGCGCTGGCGCGCGTCGACCTCTTCGCCAGGACGAACCTGTTCGGAGCGACCGCGATAGGCGTCCCGCTCGGGCTTCTCCTGCTCGGGGTCGCGCCCGCCGGAGCCGGCCTCGCCATCGCCCTCGTCGTCGCCCTGATCATCGCCGCCAGCGAGGCCGTCACGGTCCCCGCGCTCGACACCATCGTCGCCGAAACGGCGACCACCACGCTCGGCGGAGGCTTCGGGCGCCTCGCCACGGTCGAGGCCGTAGGCGTCGCCGCAGGGCTCGGGCTCGCGGCAATGCTCGCGATCGAGCACTCCCTCTGGACGGTCGCCGGCAACTGGGCGCTCGCGGGCGCGCTGATGTGCGCGGCTGCTGTCGCGATCGCGCTCGCGATCGCCGAACGCCTCAAGGCGGTCGACCGGGTCGCCGTTTACCGCCCGGGCGCGGAGGCGGCGGAAGCCTCGACGGTTCGCACGGATCGCATCGAATGACCCTGAACCGTATTCTAGTGCTGGCAGCGATCTATTGTGCCGGGGTCGGCGCGGCGGCACAGATCTCCAAGCTCATCCCGGTCCTGGGCGCCGTCCAGGAGTGGTACGACGTTACCCTTCCCGCAGCGACGCTCCTCGTCTCGGTAATCGGTGCCGGCGGGCTCGTCTTCGGAATGGTCGTCGGCGATCTCGTCGTCCGCGCCGGGCTCGCACGTTCACTTGCGGCGGCGGCCTTCGTCGCCCTCGCGGCCGGTCTCGCGCTGACGTTCGCACCGACTTTCCCGGCTCTAGGCGCGATCCGGGTGCTGGAAAGCACGGCGCATCTCGTTGTCGTGACGGCGGCGCCGGGCCTCATGTCGCGTATCGCACCCGCCGAGCACAGAACCACCGTCCTGGCGATATGGGCGAGCTTCTTCGGCGTCGCCTTCGTCGCGAGCCAGGCTCTCGCCGCTACCGGATTCGCCTCGGCCGCGCCCGCCACCTTCCTTCGCGTCCATGTGATCCTCTTCGTCCCCTTCATCCTCGCGCTGGCACTTGCGCCGCTGAGAGGAGCCTTGCGCGACGAGCGCCGTGATCGATCGATCGGAAGGGGCCTGCCTCCGCTCGCCGCCTACGTGCCGATACGCCTCGATGCGGGGGGCCTCGCCGCCCTGTCCTTCGCCTGCCATTCGGGGACGACGACGGCGCTTCTGACGCTGTTCCCCGGTGAAGCAGCTCTGCGTTACGGCTTACGCCCCGAAGCTGTCGCCTTGCTCTCGGTGTCGCTGCCAGTGGTCTGGCTGATCGCGACCCTCGGAGCGAGCGCGGTCCTCCGACGCTCGAGTGCAACGACGGCGCTCGTCGCAGGATGCGTCATCGTCCTCATCGCCCTCGCTATTCCGGGCACGTGGCCCGCTTGAGCGGGTGCTACACGCAGCTCGGCAATGCCGGCATCCTGGTGACGGCCCCGGTCGTGGCTGCATTGATCCCGCATCTGGGCACGATGGCCCTGCCGCTCTCGGCCGGGGCAGCCACGCTCGGCATCCTCGCGTTCCAGCTCGCATCCCGGCGGGCACAGGTAGGCGGCGCCGGAGTGGCTGGCGCGTGAGCCACCCCGAAGCCCCCCCCCCTGTGTAGGGTCGGACAGAAGTGAGACGCTGAGGCCTTGAACGGGATCGGGGATCCCGGAAGCTTGGGTTTGCGACAACACGAGCTTCAGGAGATCCCCGATGCAGGTTTTCGGCCTGCCCCGTCAGGTTATCAGAAACGGTCGGGTCGCGTCGCGTCTCATCGGCGCGAAGACCTTCGATATCGCAGCGACGATGAGACGCGACGCGGTGATGCGCTGGCGTCGTGCGATGCGCGCCGGGCTCGGGGCCGAGGAGGCCGCGCAGGCCGTCGGCGTGCCGCGCTCGACGCTGTATCGCTGGGAGAAGGACCCTCGGCCGCGCAGCCGTCGCCCGCACCGGATGCGAGCCAAGTCCTGGACGTCCGAGCTGGTCCGCGCCGTCGAGCGCCTGCGCGACGACTACCCGATGTGGGGACGCGCCAAGATCGGGCCGCTCGTGCGCCTCGAAGGCTTCGCCGTCTCCGACAGGACGGTGGGGCGCATCATCGCCCACCTGGTCGCACGCGGACGCGCCCAGCCCGTCCCGATCGCCCGCAAGGCCGCCAAGACCAAGCGCTGGACCGCCAGGCGCCGTCATGCCCTGCGACTGCCCAAGGGACTGAAGGCCGACGCGCCCGGCGCCATCGTCCAGATCGACACCGTCTACGTCCAGATCGCGCCAGAGTGCCACGTCAAGCACTTCACCGCCTATTGCCCCGTCGCCAAATGGACCGTCGCAAAGGCTTTCCGGCGCGCCACCGCCAAGGCCGCCGCCCTCTTCCTCGACAAGGTCCTCGCCGAGATGCCCTTCCCGGTGAAGGCGATCCAGGTCGACGGCGGCTCCGAGTTCAAGGCCGAGTTCGAGCAGGCCTGCGCCGACAAGAACCTCGTCCTCTACGAGCTCCCGCCCAAGAGCCCCAAGCTCAACGGCGGCGTCGAGCGCTGCAACGCCGCCTGGCGCTACGAATTCTACGCCGTCTACGACCTCCCCGCCGGCGTCGAGGCCCTCAATCCCCATATCGACGCCTTCCAGCACCTCTACAACCACCACAGACCGCATGGAGCCCTTGCCGGACGACCACCCGCCGCGTACCTCTCCAAACCAGCTGCCGGGAGCCCCGCCGCGTCTCATATGTGCTGACCCCGGACACCCACGTGCATCCCCCCAAAAACCCGTGTATAGAAGGCACCCGGGCGCGCGCGCGTGTCGCGCGGAGGGTGAAAAATCAAGCCGCAGCGCCTACATAACTGAGACGAATCGAACTCGTGAGGGGGCGCTCCCGCCGCATGTCCGCGGCGCGCCTCAGGGACCCGTTCATGGCAGAGCCTGCGACCAATCTCGACACCGACGCCTACGGCGCCGAATCCATCAAGGTGCTGAAGGGCCTCGACGCCGTCCGCAAGCGCCCGGGCATGTATATCGGCGATACGGACGACGGCTCGGGCCTGCACCACATGGTCTACGAGGTCGTCGACAACGCCATCGACGAGGCGCTCGCCGGCCACGCCACGGCGGTGAACGTGACGCTCAACGCCGACGGCTCGGTGACGGTCTCGGACAACGGCCGCGGCATCCCCACCGACATCCATTCCGGCGAGGGCGTCTCGGCGGCCGAGGTCATCATGACCCAGCTGCACGCGGGCGGAAAGTTCGACCAGAACTCCTACAAGGTCTCCGGCGGCCTGCACGGGGTGGGCGTCTCGGTCGTGAACGCGCTCTCGACCTGGCTGCGCCTGCGCATCTGGCGCAATGGCAAGGAGCACTTCATGGAGTTCCGCGACGGCGTGCCGGTGGCGCCGCTCGCGGTCGTGGGGGACGCGAACGGGCAGCGCGGCACGGAGGTGTCGTTCATGCCCTCGCAGCAGACCTTCACCATGGTAGAGTTCGATTACGGCACGCTGGAGCACCGCCTGCGCGAGCTCGCCTTCCTGAACTCTGGCGTGCGCATCATCCTCTCCGACAATCGCCATGCGGAGAAGAGGCGCGAGGAGCTGATGTACGAGGGCGGCACGGAAGCCTTCGTGCGCTATCTCGACCGCGCCAAGTCCCCGCTCGTGCAGCAGCCGATCATGCTCAAGTCCGAGCGCGAGGGCATCGCGGTCGAGGTCGCTCTGTGGTGGAACGACAGCTACCACGAGAACGTGCTGTGCTTCACCAACAACATCCCGCAGCGCGACGGCGGCACCCACCTCGCGGGCTTTCGCGCCGCGCTCACGCGCCAGATCACGAGCTACGCCGAGTCGACGGGTCTCACCAAGAAGGAGAAGGTCTCCCTCACCGGCGACGATTGCCGCGAGGGGCTGACCGCGGTCGTCTCCGTGAAGGTGCCGGACCCGAAGTTCTCCTCGCAGACCAAGGACAAGCTCGTCTCCTCCGAGGTGCGCCCGGCGGTCGAGAACGTCGTCAACGAGGCGCTGCGCGACTGGCTGGAGACGCATCCCGCCGAGGGCAAGACCATCGCCTCCAAGGTGGTCGAGGCCGCCGCCGCCCGCGAGGCGGCGCGCAAGGCCCGCGAGCTCACCCGCCGCAAGGGCGCGCTCGACGTCGCCTCGCTGCCCGGCAAGCTCGCCGACTGCCAGGAGCGCGACCCGGCCAAGTCCGAGCTCTTCATCGTGGAGGGCGATTCCGCCGGCGGCTCGGCCAAGCAGGGCCGCGCGCGCGAGTACCAGGCGGTGCTGCCGCTGCGCGGCAAGATCCTCAACGTCGAGCGCGCGCGCTTCGACAAGATGCTCTCCTCCCAGGAAATCGGCACGCTGATCACCGCGCTCGGCACCGGCATCGGGCGTGAGGAATTCAACCCGGACAAGCTGCGCTACCACAAGATCATCATCATGACGGACGCGGACGTGGACGGCTCCCACATCCGCACCCTTCTCTTGACGTTCTTCTTCCGGCAGATGCCCGAGCTCATCGAGCGCGGGCACCTCTACATCGCGCAGCCGCCGCTCTACAAGGTCGGCCGCGGCAAGAGCTCGATCTACGCCAAGGACGAGCGGGCGCTCGAGGACTACCTCATCGAGACCGGCATGGCCGACGCGCAGCTCAAGCTCGCGACCGGCGTGACCTTCCAGGGCGAGCAGCTCAAGGCGCTCGTCGACGAGGCCCGCACCGTCCGCAACATCATCAACGGGCTGCACAGCCGCTACCGGCGCTTCATCGTCGAGCAGGCGGCCATCGCCGGCGTGCTGCGCCCGCAGCTCGTCGACGATCCGGAGGCGGCGCAGAAGGCCGCGGACTACGTCGCCCGGCGCCTCGACGCGATCTCCGAGGAGACCGAGCGCGGCTGGACGGGGGAGGTCCGCGAGAGCGGCTTCGTCTTCACCCGGACGCTGCGGGGCGTCACCCAGGTCGA
This sequence comes from Salinarimonas sp., assembly GCF_040111675.1. Taxonomy (NCBI): domain Bacteria; kingdom Pseudomonadati; phylum Pseudomonadota; class Alphaproteobacteria; order Hyphomicrobiales; family Salinarimonadaceae; genus Salinarimonas; species Salinarimonas sp. The sequence continues at coordinate 183,919 of NZ_CP157794.1, forward strand.
GGCGCTCGACGCGGCCCTGCTCGAGAGCCAGGACGCCCAGCGCCTGGACGAGCGCGCCGGCAAGCTGCAGGACATCTACGATCGTCCGGTCGAGCTGGTGCGCAAGTCCGACACGCGTGTTCTCTACGGGCCGATGGCCCTGTTCGAGGCGGCGATGGCGGTGGGCCAGAAAGGCATCACGCTCCAGCGCTACAAGGGGCTGGGCGAGATGAACCCGGACCAGCTCTGGGAGACGACGCTCGACCGCGAGGTGCGCTCGCTGCTCCAGGTGAAGGTCAAGGACGTGGCCGATGCGGACGACCTGTTCGTCAAGCTGATGGGCGACGTGGTGGAGCCGCGGCGCGAGTTCATCCAGGACAACGCGCTGAGCGTGTCGAACCTCGACGTGTGATTGCCTGTATGGCGAGCACCGGAGGGAACACGTTCGTCGGCATGACGGCGCGCGCCCCAGCGCGCGGCATGCCGCTGCGGCGCACGAGCATGTCGTCGACGCGGGCGTCGAGCCCGCGCTCAGGCGGGCGCCCTCGTCCATCCGCGCGCCGTCGCCGCCCAGCCGGGCGCCACGGCGAATGCCGCCTTCGCCGAGCCAGCGCCGCTCGATAGAACTCTCCCGCGAGCGCGACGATCTGCTTGTGTGTGCGGCGCAGCGGCGCGGGAGCCCTCGCTTCGGAGACGCCCTCGGCGCGCTCGAGCGCGGCCCAGGCGCCGGCCCCCTCGGCGGCCACGAACCCGTGGCGTTCGCGGGCGAGCGCCGGGTCCTTGGTCCTGAGCGAGCGCTTGACCTCGCTCTTGCCGACGAGGGCGCGGAGCCGCTCGGGAACGCGCTTGCGGAACTCGTAGACGCCGGTCTTCGGGTGCTTTCTCGGGCGGGTCATGAACAGGACCATGTGGACCACCTTCGTGCACCAAAGGCGAGGTGGAAAGCCGAGGTCCTGCTTGGATTTGGCCTGAACGTAGGGTTTCAGGCTGGTGCTGCCGGAGAGGATTGAACTCCCCAGCTTGCGGGTAGAACCCAAGCAGAGCAAGGCTTTCAGCGCCGCTTGCCGTCAGCGTGTGTACCACCGCGGTGGACCACCGGCAAGTACTCGCTGATCGTCCGGAGCACATGCCGCGTGCACGAGAACGGCTCACACGGTCCCGCGCGCAAGCAACGTTTCCAGCTCGGCCTGCGGCAGGGCCGCGGACAGACGCTTGAAGTCGCCCTTCGCAACGATATCGCCTAGGGTCGAGACGAGCGCGCCGAGGACGCTTCGCGCCAAGGCCGAGCCGAGCGACAGGCGCGCGACGCCGATCTCCGCGAATGCCGTGCGCGGCAGCTGGGCGAAGGAGCCGGAGACGAGCGCGTTCACGGGCAGGGCGGTTCCGGCGCAGATGCGGGCGAGGGACTCGAAATCCGGAGGCGCGGGCAGGTACAGGCAATCGGCGCCGGCCGCCTCGAAGGCTCGCAGTCGCGACAGACCTTCCTCCAGATCGTAGCAGCGGGCGAAGAGCCCGTCGGCCCGTGCGACGAGCACCAGATCGCGCGGCGCCGCGCGTACCGCCGCCACCGCGGCCCGAATGCGCTCGGTCGCGAGGTCCGCGGAGTACGCGAGACCCGTACGATCGACGTCCTCGATCGAGATCCCCGCGACGCCCGCTTCGCAGGCGAGCCGAACGCTCTCGGCGACCGCGTCCGGAGCCTCTCCGTAACCGTCGGCGAGATCGGCGGAGACGGGAAGCGGCGTCGCGCGCACCAGATCCTCGACATGCGCGAGCATGCGGTCGCGGCCCGGGGCATCCGGCCCGAAATCCGGCAGCCCGAGGGTCGCCGCGTATCCGGCCGAGCTCGTCCCGATGGCCGGGGCGCCGAGCGCGGCCATGATCCGCGCCGACCCGACGTCCCAGGCGTTGGCGAGAACGAAGGGATCGCCGCGTCTGTGCAGCGCGCGAAAGGCGGGTCCGGGATCGTGCGGGACGCGTGCAGTCATGTCTGGCTCCTCCGAACGCATCGGATAGGACGGCTTCGAGATCAGACCGCGCCCGTCGCGGCGGCGAGCATCGCCGAGATGCGCAGACCGGGCACCGAGCCCGCGAGCACGATCCGGTCTCCCGGCGCGAGCGTCTCGGCACGCGCGTAGTCGGCGAGGTTGACGATCGGATCCGCCGCGAAACAGTGCGCGCAGCGCGCCACGTTGTCGAGATAGAGCTGCTCGGGCGCCCAGCCGCCCTGGATCTCGGACATGGCGAGCACCGGGCGGAACACGTTCGTCGGCATGACGGCGCGCACCCCGCCGCGCGGCGTGCCGCTGCGGCGCAGGAGCATGTCGTCGACGCGTGCGTTGAGCTCCGCGCTCAGGCGGGCGCCCTCGTCCATCCGGGCGACGTCGCCGCCGCCGGACATCGCGATGAGGTCGAAACCCGAGCCAGCCCGGCGCGCGTCGCGGGCGCTCAGAACGCAGCTCGCCGCGCCGTCCGAGAACAAGGCGAAAGGCCGCAGGCGATCCTGCGGTCCATGCGCCGCGTCTGCGGCGACCAGGAGAACGTGGCGGTGTCCGCTGGCCACGAGGCCCTCCGCCATCCTCAGCCCCGCCATCAGACCGGCGCAGCGCGCGGCGGTCACCCCGGCGGCCCAGGCGTCCGACACGCCGACCGTGCGCGCGATGTCGCCGATCAGCCGGGCGTGATCCGCGGGCTCGCCGGCGATCCGGGTCGCGCACAGGAGAAGAGCGTCGATCTCGTGCGGATCGAGATCGGACGCGGCGAGGCTTTCGCCGGCGCTCAGCGCAGCGGTGCGCGCCAGCGGTTCGTCCGCGACGAAGTACCGGTCGAGCCCTAGGAGATCGGGATCGTAGGGCAGGTCGCAGCCCGTGAACAGCGCCTCCATGCCGGGCGTCTCGGCGCACCGACGCTCGATTCCCCCGAGCCGATACGCGAGTCCGTGAAGATGCGCGCGCGCGACCCCGTCTCGCGCAATGGGCTCGTCGATCCTGTCCGTTCGTGTCGGCACGGGTCACCTCGCCAGAACGCCGCCGCGCGGTCGAACAGCCGTCCGCGCTCGCCTAACCTTTAGGCCAACGGCGCGGCGCGCCCGTCACGCCGCCGCACGCGCGGCCGTAAACCGCGGCGGGCGCGAATTCACGGTGCTTTCACGATCAGGCGACGTCTCGCGTTCCGGTCGTAGGCTATCGAGCAAATGCATCGGCTCATTTCGCCGGTCGCCATCAGGGAGTTCAAGGGAGGACCCCATGCTCGCGCTCTCACAATCCTGGCGCACGCGCCGCAAGAAGGTGGTTTTCAGCGCCGGCGCGATCGAGGAAGGCGAGGCCGTGATCGGGCTCGGGGCCGCGGAGGTTCTGCGGCGGCTTCTCCGCGACCGCGAGAGTGAGGCGAGCTTCTACGTCGCGCGCCGCGTCGTCGCCGCGCGGCTCGAAAGCTTGGCGCCGGACGCGGATCTGGTCGCCGCGACGCTTCCCGCGCCGGGGCGGCTCGATGCGGATGCGCTCATCGCCTACGCCGTCGAGCAGGGTGTGGCCTGTGCGCGCACGGTGAGCGACGCGCTCGCGGGCGCCGAGACACGGGTCCATGCGGCGGTCCTGCGCGAGCGCGCGCCGCTGGCCCTTCTCGCCGGCGGCTGGCTCGATGGAACGAGCCAGCCGGCCGCCCAGCCGGGCGAGACCGCAAACGCCGCCTTCGGCAGGCATTGGCACTGGCTCGGCGAAGGGATTCCCGAGCGCTCCGCGCCTGCGCAGCGCCGCCGCGGGCTCGAGCGGCGCGGCGTCGTTCTGCCCTCGTGCGCGGCCACGACCTTCGTCGACGCGGTCCAGGCGAGCCCCACCACGTCGCTCGCGGCGTCCTTCATGCTCGCGCTCGGCCGGTTCTCGCTGACCTACTTGCCGGAGGTCGTCGGCTTCGAGGTGGCCTTCCACGCGATCGGCCTCGATCAGGCGCTTCTCGACGCTCCGGACGCGCCGACGGCGGAAGACGGGCGCTTCCTTCTCGAGACGATCATGGCCGAGGCGGGTCGGGCGGACGCGGACGAGACGGCGCGGCGCGTCCTTCACGGGGCCGCCGCGGCGCTCTCCATCGAGCGCCGCCATGCAGCTCTGCTGGCGGAGCTCGCGACGCGCACGGCCGGCCAGAGCCTCGATTCGCGGGTCGCGGCGCTTGTGCGACGCCATGCGCCGATGGCCGGCTCCCAGCACCGGCGCGTCCGCGTCGGCGGGGTCGCCATGTCGGAGACGTTCTCGCGTCCCGATGTCGACATCGAGGCGTTCATGCGCGCCTTCAAGGCGTCTTCGCATCTGCGAACCACCTCCGGCGGCTCGTGCCGTTTCGTACAGGCGCTGAAATTCGGCGGGCCGATGTTCGGGATCTTCGATGCCGAGGAGGCGGAGCTGTTCGCGCTGTGGTCCCGCACGGCGCGCGAGACGGCCGACGGGCCCATCGACCTGAGCGAGCCTAGACCGGAAGATCCCGCGGGTCTGGCCGATCTCGCCGTCCTGCAGGCCGGCCGGCTCGCAGAGATCGCGATCGCGGACGCCGAGCTCGAGGATCCGCGGGAGACGTTCCACCGCCTCGTGAACGTGGAACTCCATCCGCACGTGCTCGCCCCGGCGCGCTCCATCGCGGCGGCCAACCTGGAGACCGCTCGGTTCCTGTTCGAGGCCGGCGCTCAGGGCCGTTACACAGACGGCTCGTTCTTCCCCTATTCCCCCGACGCGCTGCTCGCCCGCGTCGATGCGATCTACTGGGACAAGCTCGTCACGCCCTACACGCCGCTCGAGGCGGTCCCGAGTCGTGACGAGGTCATCGCTCAGCAGAAAGCCTTCGCGCTCGGCAACCTGATCGACGGAAGCTGGTCCTGGCGCATCGGCGCCGTGAGCGCCTTCGAGCGCCCGAGCGATGGGCGACTTTTCGCGATCCACGCCGACGAAATGGGCCTGGGCGACACGCGCAAGAACCACATCACGCTGATCTGCCGCGTCCTCGCCGGCATGGGCGTGAGCCTTCCGCACATCGCCGATCCGGAGTTCCGGAACGAGACGGAGTTTGCGGACGAGCTCTACGGATTCGCGCTTCACCAGCTGTCGCTGGCGCTGTTCCCGGACACATTCTACCCGGAGATCGTCGGCTACAATCTCGCCATCGAGATGTTCGGCCTGGGCGAGCTGCGGCTCCACGAGATCCAGAAGCTGAAGGCGCACGGCTTCGACGCCATCTACGAGGAGGCGCACCTGTCCATCGACAACGCATCCTCGGGCCATGCGCGGCAATCGGCCGAGATCGTGATCACCTACCTCGACGACGTGCGCCGCAGCTTCGGCGAGGCGGAGATGCATGCGGCGTGGGAGCGCGTCTGGACGGGCTATTGCAGCTTCGCGCGCTTCGTCGAGGCGGGGCGGATACCGCTTCCCGACGCTCCGGCCGGAATGCCGACGGCCGAGCCCGACGGCGCGCTCGACGTGCTGATCCTATGACGAGCCGGAGCGCGATCCGAACGCGCATCGTCTGGACCGGCGAGACCCGGATGGACGGCGCCTATTCCCGCGGGCACCTCTGGATGCCGGATGGAGGCCACGCGATCAAGGCCTCGGCGTCACCGCACCTGGTGCCGATTCCGCATGCCGATCCCCTCGCCCTCGACCCAGAAGAGGCGCTCCTCGGGGCGCTGGCGAGCTGCCACATGCTGTTCTTTCTTCATCTGGCCTCGCAGGAGGGCCTCGTGGTGCGCATCTACGAGGACGCCGCGGAGGGTAGGCTCGCGACCGACGCGGACGGCGGGATGAGCCTCGCCTGGGCGCGTCTGTCGCCGAGCGTCGACTTCGAGGCGATGCTCGGCGACGACGCGCTCGTGGACCTGCACGCGCGCGCCCACGCCCGCTGCATCGTGGCGCGCTCGCTCCGTACCCGCGTGGAAATCGCCCCGAGGCCGGCGACTACCACCCTCCGGATATGACGGGAATTCGGGCGTTCGCCGAGGGAAGATAGGCGAGCCGGTCGAGCGCGATCCGCGCCGGCGAGAAGCCGATCTCGGACAGCCCGGCGATCATGCCCGTCGCGATCGCCACCGCGATCCCCGCGCCGGGACAGCGGTGCGCGCCCTCCGAGAAGGTGTGCAGGACGGGGTCGCGGCGCGCGGGATCGAACACGTCGGGCTCGGGGTTCGCCGCCTCGTCCCGGTTGGCGCTCGCGAGCAGCAGCAGCACCGTGTCGCCCGGCGCGAGCGCCACCCCGGCGATCTCGGCCGCGTCCGCCAGCACGCGACGAGTGTTCTGGATGGCCGCGTCGTGCCGCGCGGCCTCGCGTACGACGCCGGCCGCGAGCCCGGGATCGGCTCCGAGGCGCGCCGCGACGTCCGGATGACGGGCGAGCGCGACGAGCGCGTTGCCGACGAGGCCCGCCGTCGCGTCGTAGGTCTGCGACATGAGCCCGATCACGTTGGCGTCGCGCGCCTCCTCGTCGCCGGGCCGCGCGCGGTCGAGCTCGTCGGCGACGGCGTGCGCCAGGCCGTGTCCCGGCCGCCGCCACAAGGCGCGCGTCTCGTCCAGCAGCGCAGCGGCGGCGCGCTTCGCGTCCTCGACCTCGGCCGGCGTCGCAATGGGCGAGATCGCGCCGACGAAGCGCCCGACCAGGGCTGCGAAGGCGCTCGCGCGCTCCGCGGGATAGCCGCAGAGCGCGGCGACGGTCTCGACCGGAATGCGGAAGGCGAGGTCGGTCGGCGTCGGCGGCGCGGAGGAGTCCTTGGACGACGCCTCGACCGCGGCCCGCGTCCGCGATCGCGCGTCCGCGGCGATCGCCTCCGGATCGCAGCCGGCGATCGCCGCGACGATCGCCGTCTTGCGCTGGGCCTGCGCCTGGCCGTCGGTCATCCGTACCAGCCGCCCGAACACGGCGCCGGCGGGCGAGCCCTCGATGGCCGGCGGCACCGGCTGCCCCGGGGGGCGCACGCGCGCCTGCGGCGCCGCCAGGACGGCTCGCACGGCGGCGCTCGTGGTGGCGAGGATGAGCCCGCTCGCCTCGTCGCGCAGCACCGGACCGCGGGCGCGCAGGCCGGCGTAGTAGGGATAGGGATCGGCCATGCCGACGGCATGGGTCGGGTGGGCGGGCGCTTCGGGCTCGGCTCGGGGCATCGCGGGGTCGTCTCCGATCAGATCGTCAGCGAGAGCGCATCGTCCGCGAAGCAGCCTTCGATCTCGGCCACTATAGTGGGGCAATTCTCGGTCAGGAACGGGAAGAAGTGCCCTCCCTGGAACACCTGCATGCGCACAGGCGCACGCGTGACACGCTCCCATCCGCGAACGGAGTCGATCGGCACGTGCATGTCCTCCGCGCCGGCGAGAAGCGTGAAGGGCACGTCGAGGATCGGCTCCGGCGCGAGGCGGTAGGACGCGACGAGAGCGAAGTCCGCGCGCAGCATGGCCGCGAGATAGGCGCGCACGTCGGCGTCGGCGAGCGCGTCCTCAGGAAGACCGCCGAGCTCCGCCACCGCCTCGACGAAATCGGCATCCGGCAGCGTCACGGCGCGGCGGACGAAGGGCGACGGGACGAGGCTCGGTTCCCGGCATCCCGAGAGGAACAGGCGCGCCGGCGTATGCGCCTCGCCGAGACGGCGCGCGACCTCGAAGGCCAGGAGCGCGCCGAGGCTGTGGCCGAAGAAGGCGGTGGGCGCTGGCTCGAGCGCGCCGAGTGCGTCGGCGAGGCTCGCCGCGAGGCTCGGTATGGCGTCGGCCTGCCCGGCTCCCGCTTCGTGCGGATAGCGCGCAACCAGGAGCTCCACGTCCGGATCGAGACGCGCGCGAAACGGCTGGAAGGCGTCGGAGGTGCCGCCCGCATGCGGAAAGCAGACGAGCCGCGCACGGGGCGCGCAGCGGCCCTTCTCGCAGAAGAGCTCGTTGAAGAGGGTCATGGAGCGCGCTTTCTCAGGTCAGCACGCCGTCGGCGAGCGCATCGCCGATGGCGAGAAGCTGTATCTCCGTCGTGCCCTCGTAGATCCGCAGCGCCCGGATCTCGCGGTAGAGCCGCTCCGTTTCGCTGCCGAGCGCGCAGCCGGCTGCGCCGCACAGCTGCAACGCGTCGTCCACGATCGTCTGCGCCGCTTCGGTGCCGACGACCTTGGCCATGCAGGAACGCACCGCTGCGCTCGGCTGGCCCGAGTCGGCCTCCCAGGCCGCCTGCAGCGCGACGAGCGTCACCCCGTTCCCGGCGCACGCCATGCGCGCGAGGCGCGTCGCGCCGAGCTGCGTGCGCGCGAGCGGGCCCGCCTTCACGATCCGCTCGCGCGCATGCCCGAGCGCGACCTGCAGCGCACGCCGTGCGAACCCGGAGGCGGCTGCGGCCACGGTCAGGCGGAACGCATCGAGCGTCTCTCCCGCGAGCATCAGCCCCAGGCCCTCCTCCCCGACGAGAGCCGCGCGCGGCGTCTCGCACCCCGAGAGCCGCAGGTGACCGATCGCTCGCGGCGCGACCAGCGCCACCGGCTCCGTGGCGAGGCCGCTCGCAGCGCGGGCGTCGACGACGACGAGGCTGAGCCCGAGCGGTCCCGGGACGCCCGTCCGCGCCAGGACGCAGTACAGGTCGGCGACGCCGGCATGCGCGATCCACGCCTTCTCGCCGTCGATTTGGAAGCGGTCCCCCTCCGCCCGCGCCGTGGTGGCGATCCGGGCGAGGTCGGACCCGACGCTCGGCTCCGTGAGCGCGAACGCGCCGATCACACGACCCTCGCGAAGAGCCCTCACCGCGCCCGCATGGGCGTGGCCTCCGAGCCCGATCGCGAAGGCGCTCAGCGCCTGGATCGAGAAGGAGAAATCAAGGAGGTCCTCGAGCCAGGCGAAGGCGTGGCGGCACAGGCAGACGGCCCGCAGGTCCCAGGGCGCGCCCGGCTCCGCGGGGATCGCGGCCGCGAGCCAGCCGTCCCGGGCGAGGAGCGCGACGAAGCCCCGTGCGGCCGCCTCCGGCGCCAAGCCGGCGATGCGGCGCACCTCGTCGCGGGAGTCCCGGACCCACCCCTGAAGAGATTCGGCCAGCCGTCGATGCCGCTCCTCGAGCAGCGGCAGCGCCAGCACGGCGGGATCGAACAGCGGCGCGGCGTCGAGATGGTCCGACGCGTTCATGGCAGGGCCTCCGCATTGGGATATTGGGCTCGTGCGCTCAGGACGAGGCCGGGGCCGCGCCGCGGATCGCCGCCACGCAGAGTGATGCGCCCCGCCGCCGGCTCGAGAACCACCGCCGCGACGGTCCGCTCCCGCGAGAAGCCGGCGGGCGGACGCACGTTGACGGGGGGCTGCGCCAGCGCGTCGAGGATCGCTTCGGCGTCGTCCGGCAAGGCGTCGATCAGCGACGCAGCCGCCCGTCGACGCGCTGTCGAGCCGTTGCGTGCGAAGATGTTGAGGGTGTCGTCCGCGAGGTGGTCGGGGTGCTCGAAATGGTTCGCATGGGCGAGGCGCGCACCCTCGATCACGCGCAGCCGTCCCGGCGCCGCCTCGACGCAGGCGACGCGGCGCGGGTCGCAGAGCATGAAGCTGCGCGACGAGGCGAGCGGCAGCGTCTCCAGCATGGCGAGGGCCTCGGGAACGTCGCGCGCGCGATCGATCAGGTGGCGGATGACGAGGTAGGGCGGCACCCCCGCGCCCCATTCGCCGGCGAGGACCAGGTTGAGGCCGACCGCGAGACCCGCCGCGTTCATGCCTAGATAGCCGAGAAGACCCGTGAAGGTGACGATCACGGCGCGCCCGCCCGCGATGCCTTCGCCGCTCGTCTCGAGGACGTGGAGCTGCTCGTCCATCGGGCCCGCCAGATCCACGGTCTGGGCGAGGACGGAGCGTCCGTTCTCCGCAACCGCGATCGTGGTGCAGTCGCCCAGCGTGTCGAAACGGCTGTAGCCCATCAGCTCGCGCCGCGCCTGCAGCAGGACGGCGTCCTCGAGCGGGACGCCCGCGCCGATCGCGAGCCCCTCGATCTCGCTCCAGAGATCGGGCGTGTGGTGCGCGATCGCGCGCGCGATCCCGGCGAGATCCTCCGAGGCGCGCGCCCGGTCGAACGGCTGTCGCGCGGACAGACGATCGAGCCAGGCGTGCCCGTCGTGGAGGAAGCCGCGGATGCGGTCGCCTGCGGCGCGACCGTGCGCTTCGCCGCGCAGCCGTGGCGGCCCGCGCAAGGCGATGACCGGGACGCGTCGCATCAGGCGAGCTCCAGATGCGCCTGCAACCGCTCCGAGACGGCAGGCCATTCGGCGCGGAGAACGGAATAGAAGATTGCGTCCCGCCGCCGCCCGCCGGGCATGTAGTTGAAGCTTCGCAGCACGCCCTCCTCGACGGCGCCGATGTTGCGCAGGCCGCGCCGGGCCCGGTCGTTCAGCACGTCGGTCTTGAACTCCACCCGCTCGCAGCCCAGGCGCTCGAAGGCGTGGCGCAGAAGGACGTGCTTGGCCGCGGCGTTGACCCCGCGCCCCCTGAAATCGCGTCCGAGCCACGACCAGCCGATCTCGATGCGGCGGTCCGCCTCGGCGAGGTTGCCGAACGACATCGAGCCCGCGACGCGGCCGCTCGCCTTCTCGATCACCGAGAAAACGTAGCGGCGCCCGGCCGCGATATCGGCGAGGCCGGTGGTCATGAAGGCGTCGAGATCGGCCTCGGCGTCGATCCGGGTGGTGAAGTACGTCCAGATGTCGGATTCGAAGGCGATCTGCGCGAGAGCGTCGCGATCGTGCGCCTGAAGGGGTCGAAGCAGCACGGTCTCGTTCTCGAGCCGCGCATCGGCGAGTTCGTCGGACCAGGTCATGTCAGGCAGCCTCCGCTCGACGAACGCGGTCCAGTCGCTCGACCACGCCGCGCCCGGTGGTCATCCCGGCGATATCGGCTTCCGTGAGGCTCGAGAGGCCGACTCCCAGCTCGCGGCAAAGGGCGGTGACCAGCATCACCAGCTTCATCGACGTGAGGCCGATCTCCTCGGTGAGGTGGGCGTCGAGGTCCAGCTCGGGGCCGACCGCCGGCATCAGTCGCGCGACGCAGGCGCGCAGCTTCGTCTCAATGTCGTCCATGGGTCTCGTCTCCGTATGCGGCGTCGATGGCCTCGCGATGGCGTGCGAGGATGGAGGGTCGGCGGGGCTTGCCCTGGGAGGTCAAGAGCCCGTTCTCTTCCGTGAAGGGCGGCACGACGATCGCGTCGCCGATTCGGGCGCCGTGCGGGACGCGCAAGGCGCGCACGCGTCGGCGAGCCTCCTCGGGGTCGGCCCCCTCCGCGAGCGCGATCAGCGCGAGGAGGTGCGGGCGCCCGGAGCCGGCGAGGACGCATTGCGCGATTTCCGGCAGCGCGAGAGCGGCTTCCTCGATCGGTCGCCCCATAACGTTGCGGCCGTCCTCGAGCACGATCACGTCGTCGGACCGCCCCAGGATCCACAGGAAGCCGTCGGCGTCGATGCGGCCGAGATCGCCGGTGCAGACGACGTCCTCGCCGCGGAAGATGCGCTCCGACGCGCCCTCGGGCGCGAAGCGGTAGGCGGAGCCGACGGGATGGCGGCTGCGCACGAAAACGACGCCGTTCTCGTCGATCCAGACCTCCTTTCCCCAGACCGGCCGCCCGGCGCTTCCCGGACGATGGGCGCCGGGATGGTTCTTCGTCACGATGCAGGTCTCGTTCATGCCGTAGCCTTCGTAGATCGGCAGTCGGCAGGCCTCGTGGAGGAAGTCCAGGGTCTCGCGCCGGATGGGGGCGGATCCGGTCCAGAGGTAGCGGATGCGCGCGCCGGTGACGGTCCGCGCGGCCGTGCGGTGATCGCAGCCCGTCAGAGCGGCCTCCGCCTCGATCAGCCCGCGAAGGCTTTCGAAGAAGGCGGGGACGCCCATCACCACCGTCGGTGCGCTCTCGGCCAACGTCCCGAGCGCGAGCGTGGGCGTGGTCACGACGAGATCGCAACCATAGAGGAGCGCCGTGTAGATCCAGTATCGCTGCTGGAGGAGGGACAGGGGCAGGAAGACGAACAGGCGGTCCGCAGGGCCGTGGTCGAACAGAAGCTGCGTCGCGTGGATGCCGGCGCCGATCGAGGCCCGGCTCGCCGCGAGGCCCTTCGCCTCGCCGGTACTGCCGGACGTGAACTTGAGGGCGGCGTCGTCTTCCGGGCGGCGCGACGCCCACGGCGGGGCGGCGGCGCCGACCTCCTCCGTCTCCAGCGCGTGCAGGAATGCGTCCGGGTCGAGAGTGCCCTCCGCGCCCGTCGTCGCGAAAAGGGCGGCGAGCCCATAGCGCGCGGCCAGGGCCGCGGAGGCCTCGAACTTGTCGGGCTCGAAGCCCGCGACGACGGCGCCGAGGCGCAGGCACGCGAGATCGAGCACGATCCATGCGAGGCCATTCGGCGCGCAGATCCCGACGGCGTCGCCGGCGCGGACGCCGAGCCGGGCGAGCCGCGCGGCCGCGCGCCCGGCGAGCGTCGAGACCTCCGTGTGGCTGAGACGCAGGCGCGTGCCCGGACGGATCACCTCGACGAAGCGATCCCGCGCCGGCTCTAGCGCGCACAGGCGGTCCATGAGGTGCGCGGGATCGTCCGGCTGGACGAAGTCGCGCGGCATCGGTGCGGCGGTGGCGGTCATCGGCGTCACTCCGCAGCCGTCGAGACGGGCGCCGTCTCGTTCAGGTGGGCGCCGATCGCGCGAATGCTGCCGAGGCGCAGGAAGTCGCGCATGGCGATCCGCACGCCGGTGCGGCGAGCGATTTCCAGGATCACGCGCACGGCCGCGAGCGAGGTTCCGCCCAGCTCGCCGAAGCGGGCCTCCACGTCCTCCACCGGCGCACCGAGAACGTCGGCGAAGATCCCGGCGACGACGCGCTCCCGGTCGTCGGCCGGACCGCGGACGGCTTCTCGCCCGGTCGCGGCCTCCGGTGCGAGCGCACGGCTCGCGAGCGCCTGGCGATCCACCTTGCCGTTGGCGCTGAGAGGAATCGCCGGAAGCGCGACGAACCGCTCCGGGACCATGTACCCCGGAAGGCGCGCCGCCACGTGCGCGCGCAGGGCTTCGGCGTCGAGCGCGGCGCCGGAAGCGGGCGAGACGTAGGCGACGAGAACGTCTCCCGAGGGGCCGCGGGCGGCGACGGCGGCCGCCTCGCGCACGTCCGGGTGCCCGCCGAGGCAGGCCTCGATCTCCTCGAGCTCCACCCGGTTCCCGTTGATCTTCACCTGAAAGTCGCTCCGGCCGAGAATCTCGATCACGCCGTCGGCGCGGTACCGCCCGAGGTCCCCGGTGGCGTAGAGGCGCTCCCCCGTCGGCGCGTGCGTGAAGAAGGCGCGCTGCGTTCGTTCCGGGTCACGCCAGTAGCCGCGCGCCAGCCCCGTTCCGGCCGCGTGGAGCTCGCCGGTGACGTCGTCGGGGCACTCGCGCAGGTATCGGTCGAGCACGTAGTAGAGATTGTTCGTCGTGGGGACGCCGTAGGGAACGAGGGTCGCCTGCGGATCCGAGTTCTCGATCGGATGCACGATGTTCCAGACCGTGGTCTCCGTCGGGCCTCCGAGCCCGTAGACGGCGAGATCCGGCCGCGCCCGCGCGAGATCCACCGTCAGCGGCACGGGGATCTTGTCGCCCGACATCATGACGAGCCTCAGGCTCGGCGGCAGGCCGGCGTCGAGCAGGAGCCGAACGATCTGCGGCACCGAGTTCCAGATCGTCACCCCGGCCGCGCGCGCCCGCTCCGCCCAGGCCTGCGGCTCGAGTATCTCGTCCGCGCGCGGCAGGACCAGCGCCGCTCCGCAGGAGAGCGCCCCGAAGATGTCGTATACGGACAGGTCGAAGTTGAAGGCCGAGATCCCGAACAGCCTGTCGGTCGGCCCAGCCTGAAAGCGCTGGTTGATGTCGTGCACGAGGTTGAGCACCGAGCAGTGGCTGATCATCACGCCCTTGGGCACGCCCGTCGATCCGGAGGTGAACAGGACGTATGCGAGATCGTCCTGGGCGCGCCGTTCGCGCCGGTTGTACGCGAAGGCGATCGGGTCGCCGCACAGGCTCGCATCGACGCCGAGGCGCGCGGTTCCCGCCAGCGCCTCCTCGGCGTGCGCGGGCAGCACCGGCTGCGCCAGCGCGAGGCGCGCTTCGCCGAGAGCGAGGAGCGCGTGGATCCTGTCGCGCGGCAGATCGGCCGCGACGGGAAGGTAGGCGCCGCCCGCCATCAGCACGCCGAGCGCGGCGGCCACCTGCTCCCAACCCTTCGTCATGACGACAGCGACGAGCTCGTCGCGCTGCAGGCCGCGCTCCGTGAGCCAGGCGGCGATCGCGGACGCGCGGGCGGCGAGCGCGCCGTAGGAGATCGTCTCTTCCGGCGCGACGATCGCTACGGCGTCGGGACGCTCCGCCGCGAGCCGCAGGAACGCGTCCTGCACCATGCCATCCGGAATTGCATCTTCCGTCGCGTTGACGGCCGCGCGGCGGGCGCGCTGCTCCGGCGGCAGCAGGTCGGGACGGGCCTCGCTCCACCCGCCGCCGTAGGCGAGCTTGCGCAGGAAGGCGCCGAATGAGTCGGCGAAGGCGTCCGCGAAGCCCTTGGCGAAGAGTGCCTCCACCACGTCCAGCTCGATCTCGAGCCCCTGATCGGTCTCCAAGACGAAAGCGTTGAGCCAGACCTGCGGCGTCTGCGAAACGGCGTAGATGCGCCGCCCGAGCCGCGCGAGGGCGCGCCCGTCCGCTCCAGGCGCGCCGATCGCGCAGTTGAAGGTCACGGGCAGCGGCAGCGGCGCTCCGCCGGGCCTGCCGAATCCGCGCATGATCTCCAGGCCCGAGACGCTGCGATGGTCGAGCGCGGCGGCGAGCCCGCCGCGCAGGGCCGCCGCACGCGCCTCCACCGTCGCCGGCTCGTGCCGGAACGGCGCCGGGAGCGGCCGCGTGAAGACGCCGACCACCGCCTCGACCTCGGGAACCGTCGGCGGACGATCGGCCAGGGTCACGTTGAGCGAGAAGTCCTCGCCGCCGCACCAGCACGAGAGCGTCTCGCAGAAAGCGCTCGCGAGAGCCACCGGCGCCGACAGCCCGCGATCGCGCGCCGCGGCCTGGAGGCGCGACCAGTCGCGTGGGCTCAGACGAACCAGGCGGCGCGCCGAGCGCGCTCCGCTCAGTCCGTTCGGGTCCTTTCGGGTCGGCAAGGCCGGCCCGGGCGGCAACGTCGCGGCGGCCTCGCGCCAAAAGGCGAGATCGTCGGCGTCGGGGACCTCGCGCGCGAGCGCCTCGAGGCAATCCGCGAAGCAGCTCGACGGGGCGGAGGCGAAAGCCGCCGGATCGTCGTAGGCGTCGCAGAGGTCGCGCACGAGCAGGAACATGCTCAGCCCGTCGACGGCGAGACCGTCGTGGGAGAGATGCAGCCGCATCCGGTCCGGGCCGAGCAGGCTCAGCCGCACGGTGAGCAGCGTGGCGCTCGCGAGCGGCGCGACGCGGTGGGACAGCCGATCGCGCAGCGTGGCCAGCGCCTCCTCCCGCTCCTGCGCGCCAGCCTGGGCGAGATCGAGGACGTCGAAGTCCGGCTCGACGCCTCCCGGCGGCAGGAAGCGCGCGCCGTCCGCGCAAACCCGCATGCGCAGGGCATCGTGCCGGTCCACCACGGCGCGGACGGCGTCGCGCAAGCGCGCGACGTCCCAGACGCCGTCGAACTCGTGATAGACGTGCGCGGAGACGCCGCCGAGCGGCATGCCCTCCTCGCGCCCGACGAGATAGGCCGCCTGCATGGCGGAGAGGGGATGAACCGGCGCTTCCGCGAGCGCCCGCAAATGCGCGACCAGGTCCGGCTTGCGGGCGCGCACCGCGCCGACCAGCTCCGGAGTGAGGCGTTCGCGCGACCCCTCCAGCTTCAGGTCGTCGCCTTCCAGGCAGAGCCGCAGGCCGGCTGCGGCGAGATGGTCGAGCAGATCGGCGAGCGGAGCCATCACGGGCCTCCATGGACCGAGGTTTCGAGCAGGCTGTCCGACAGCGCGGCTATGCTGCGGTCGGTCATGAGGGCCTCGAAGCCCACCTTGAGCCCGAGCTCCGCGCGCAGCCGGTACTGCAGCGTGACGGCGGCGAGCGAGGTGAGCCCGAGATCGGCCACGAGCGTGGCCGAGGGCGCAGGCGGGTCCGGCAGACGCAAGACGCGGTGGAGGGCGCCGGAAAGCCACGCCTCGAGATCGGTGCGGTCGAGCGCGCTCATTCCGCAGCCTCCGGCGTCCGAGTCGCGACGGAGACGGGCGAGGCGTCCCCGATCGGCATGAAGAACGCCGCGCGTGCGAGCGCGATTGCGCTCCCGTACGGGACGAGCCGCGCTGCGTCCGGCCAGCGCGTCGCGCCCTCGAGGCCGAGCGCTTCCGCGAGCGCCGCAGAGAAGCGCGGCGCGAGGGCCGCGGCGGCGTCGGCCAGGAGACGCGCCGCGGCGAGCTGGAGCGCGACGGCGGTGCGCCAGCGGTCCGCCTGTGCGGGGCGGCCGCGCAGATGCGCCTGCGAGTCCATGTAGCGGCGGGACGTCGTCACGAGATCGTCGAGTCGGGCGCAAGCCCGGTTGAGCGAGAAGCTTCGGGCCCCGAGCAGGCGTCCGAGCGCGCGCCGGGTCTCCTCGAGGTCGCCGAGGAAGGCCGTCTGCTCGGGCGTCCAGTCGCCCGCGTCGGGCGCACGCCCATCAAAGTCCCGCTCGACGATCGCGCCCACGTCGCGCAGCCAGCTCTGCCAGCTCCCGATGAGCGTTTCCGAGACGAACCGATCGAAATCGGCGCGGCTGAAATTCGTGCGCGACACCTCCCCACGGGTGAGCGAGAGGTAGAGCCGCACGGCGTCGACGCTGCTTTCGTCGAGGATCTCCTTGCCCCAGATCGCGTGCCGCCGGCTGGTGGAGAACTTCAGGCCGTCGAGGAGGTAGAACTCGTTGTAGTGATAGTCGATGTCCGGCGTCCAATCCGGATAGGCGGCGGCGTACAGCGCGGGATACAGGATGGCGTGGTAGAAGCTGTTGTCGTACCCGAAGAAGTGCACGATCTTCCAATCGTCCTTCGGCGCGAGCTTGTCCCAGTCGCGACCGGCCCGTCGTCCGACGGCCTCGATGCCGTAAAGGAAGCCGTAGGCCATTTCCGGCCAGACCCAGATCACCAACCGTCCCTCTTCGTCCTGCGTGGGCGCGACGCCCCAGGCGGCGGGGTGGGTGAGAGGCACGGCCGGGGCGGCGGCGATCACCGCGTCGGTGAGAGCGCGGATCCGCGCCGGAACGCGCGCACGCGCCTGATGCGCCCGGATCGCCTCTCCGGCGCGGCCGAGATCGATCGCCGGCCGCGTGAGCGCGCCGACGCGCGGCGGCGCTTCCGAAAGGCGCGAGCGCGGCTCGTCCAGGTCGACCACGAGGTTCGGCATGCCGCACTCCTCGCAGATGTTGCCGCCGCAGCCGGAGCCGCAATGCGGGCAGCGCCCGCCGACATCGACCTCGTAGAGGTACGCGCCGGTGCCGCCGTCGAACAAGGCGGGCGTCTCGCCGACGGTGACGGCCGCATGCGTCAGGACCCGGCCGAAGAAGGCGCGCAGTCCCTCCTGGTATTCCGGAGCGGAGCGGGTCAGCGTGAACTGGTCGAGCGCGACATCCATCAGGCCGAGCGTCGCCTCGATCTCGGCGGCGTAGTGCGCGGCGACGGCCTCGGGCGTCGTCCCCTCGTCGCGGGCGCGCCCGACGACGTAGCTCTGAAAGTCGTCGCTGCCGGTGACATGGTAGGCCTCCGCACCGTTCATGCGCTGGAAGCGGGTGTAGACATCCGCCGCGAGATAAGGGCCGGAGAGGTGGCCGATATGGAGGTCGCCGTTCGGAGTCGGAGGCGTCGAGAACACGAAGACCGGCCGCCCGCGAATCACGTCGGCGTCGCCGGCGGCCGCAGCCTCGGCGGCCTGACCCGGGTCGCGCCAGTAGAGGTCCGAGAAGACGAGCTCCTCGTCGGAATCGTTGCGCAGGACGTGACCCTCGAACGGCTCGAAGACGACCACGTCGCCGGCGTGGACGGGAACCGGCCCGTCTGCGGTCTCGACCACGCCGCGGCCCGCCAGGATGACGAAGGTCTCGGCCTCGTCGTGCCGATGCGGGCGGGTCTCGCCGCCGGGCGCGATCCGTCCCCAGGACGCGTGCGCGGCGGGAGCGTCGACGCGACCCAAGGGGCCGGCCGCAGCCATGGCGATCCCAAAGCTCGGCGCGAAGGATGCGTCTTTCAGGCGTTGAACTCTCATGCCGCGATCTCCGAAGGAAGAAGGTGGGTGAGCCGCTCGACCGCGGCCTGCGCGATCGCCGGGGCGAGGCGGTATCCGGAGCCGTTGCAGGCTCCGACGAACAGCATGCGGCCGCCGGCGCCCACCGGGGCCACGAGCGGGGCTCGATCGGGCGAGTAGGCGTCGCAGAACACCCGCCCGCCGCGAACTCGATCGACGAAGGACGGCGCAAGACCGTGGAGCAGCGCGGTCGCCTCCGCGAGGTGCGCTGGCGCGACGCCGCCGACGCAGGCGTCGGGATCGACGTCCCAATCCTCGCACGTGTAGGAGAACAGCCAGGCCCCGAGCCACGGAATCGGCAGCAGGAACGCGTCCTCCGCGATCAGCAGCTCGGCCGCGTCCTCCGCTGCGACCGGCGCCGCGACGTGGAGCGCCACGATCCGCTTGGTGCGGACCCCGAGCGGCTCCGTCAGCGGGGCGAAGGGGGGCGAGGCAGCCCAGGGCCCGGGCGCGAGCACGGCGGCCCGCGCGAGGAGGGTGTCGCCCGTCGTGAGCCCGAAGGCGATCCCGTCGTCGCGCTCGGTGATCGTCGCGACGCCGACGCCCTCGATGCGCGCCACACGTCCGTGAAGCTCCGTGGCGAGCGTGCGGGCGAGCTGCCCGACATCGGCGTGGTTGGCCCCGTCCACGTCGAAGGCGGAGCGCTCCGGCCGGCTCGGGACGACGGGTCCGGCGTCGCGGGCCGGCCTCACTCGCGACTGCCGGGTGAAGCGCTCGAGCCAGCGTGGCTCCGCCGTCGGCGCGTGCACCCGCATGCGGACCCGGCGCCAGCGCAGCGCCGGCCGGGCGGCGGCGAAGGTCTCGTAGAAGATCTGGGACGCGTGCGCCATCTCCCGGACCACCTCGGTCCGCCCGGTCGGGAAGTGCATTCCCGCCGAGCGGGCCGAGGCGCCGAGGGCGACGAGGTCGCGATCGATTACCGTGACGCCGAGGTCGGCGGCCGCCGCGAGGCGGTGGGCGACCATCCAGCCGACGACGCCCCCGCCGACCACGACGACGTCCGTTCGAAGCCGTTCTTGCATGACGAACCTCACGCGCTCTGGAGCTGGGCGTCGGGAACCTGCGGCCGCCAGTCGATCATCGAGGGGAGAGCCGCGACGCCGCGGGGGCGGCCGAGCAGGCGCGACAGGATTTGCCCGCTTCTCCAGGCGAGGAGGCTCAGGTTGGGGTCGGCGAGGCCCTTTTGGCGCATCGCCCGGTTCTGTACGAAGATGTGCCGGTCCGGCGGGCCGTCCCAACGGGCGGCGTAGGTGTCGTCGAGCGCGATCTCCTCGCCCTCCCACGTCAGGCGCGGGGCGAGACCCGACAGCATCTCGAGGTCGGGATAGCGATAGCCGGTCGCCAGGACGATCACGTCGGCGTGGACCAGCTCCGTCTCGTCGGTCTCGACGTGTCGCGTTACCGCGAGCCAGGCGCCGCCGTCGCGGCCGACCGTCTTCAGGCGGCGCCCGGGCATAAGGGCCGCAAAACCGCTCTCGCCGTCCACGAACCGGCGCATGTACAAGGCCTGGTAGATCGCCTTCAGGGTCTCGGGGGAAATGCCGTCGCTCGCGAGGATGTTGCGCGTCACGAAGTCCGCACGGTCGGCGAGCTGCCGCGACGCGAAGAGCGCGACCTGGCAGGGCATGAAGAGGTCGTTCGTGAACGGGCTGTCGTCGATCGGCCAGAAGCATTCCCGGCTCGAGATCCAGGTGGTCCGCGCGGGCCGTTGCGACCCGCGTCGCGTGAGCAGGTCGAGAACCACCTCGGCTCCCGACTGGCCGCCGCCGACGACCACGACACGCCGGCCAGCAAGCGAGGCGCCAATCGTGAGATGATTGTTGCAATGATAGATCGTATCTCCCAGCTTGTCTGCGAGCTGCTCGGGAACCTTCGGCGTCTTGCCGATGCCGATCGAGACGGAGCGCGCCCGCAGCAGACGCTTGCTCGTGCGCACCGTGAAGTCGCCGTCGAACCCGATCTCCTCGACCGGCTCGCCGAATCGAACGAGCGTGTTCCGATCCGCCGCCCAGGTCATGTAGTCGGCGAACTCCCGGCGCGAGACGGATTCGAAGCGCGCGTTGAGGAAATGGTACAGGCGCCCGGCCTGATGCAGATAGTTGACGAAGGAATAGGGATTGGACGGATCGTGAAGGGTCACGAGGTCCTTGAACAGCGAGACCTGAAGGCTCGCGTCCTCGATCTGCATGCCGTCGTGCCAGCTGAACGACGGCTTCGCGTCCAGGAATGTCGCGTCGACCCCAGCCCGCTCGAGAAGGCAGGCCAAGCTCAGGTTCGCTGGGCCGACGCCGACGCCGATGCAGGTGTGGACGGGTTCGTTCGCCTGCGTCATGCCTTTCCTCCCGGTGGCTCCGCCGAAGCGCTGAGACCGCTTCTAATTGTTTGTCATTGCGCCTAACAGTTGCCACGGAGGGGCGCGAAGTTACGTGAACGTGGCGTGAAATTCGTGTTTTTGAGCGTTGCGCACTGCGTGAAATGCATGCGATGGTTCCTGTAGAATGTGCGGTCGAGATCGGCATGGTCGAGTTGTTCCTCTTCGGTGAGCCCTGTCTGCGAGGCGGCGTCGGCCGGGCGAACGCCCCCGCCTTGCGCCGGCAGACCACCACGCTGCTCGGACTCCTCGTCGTCGCTGGCGCGGCGGGGATGCGGCGCGAGAGGCTCGCCTCCCTGCTCTGGCCGGACCGCGACGAGGAACATGCGCGCGCCAG
The DNA here is from genome assembly GCF_040111675.1 of Salinarimonas sp. Taxonomy (NCBI): domain Bacteria; kingdom Pseudomonadati; phylum Pseudomonadota; class Alphaproteobacteria; order Hyphomicrobiales; family Salinarimonadaceae; genus Salinarimonas; species Salinarimonas sp. The sequence continues at coordinate 204,833 of NZ_CP157794.1, forward strand.
CCTGCGGCAGGCGCTCACGGCGTTGAGGCGGGTTCTCGAGGGGACGAGCCTTACTCTCGTCGCGGGCGTCTCAATGGTGCAGCTGCAGGGCGAGGCGTCCAGCGTGGACGTCTGGGCGTTCGAGCCCGAGGCCGCCGACCTCATCGAGCGCAGCGGCCCGCCGGAGCGGTTCGCGGCGGTGGCGGATCTCTACCGCGAGGAGCTGATGCCGGGTCACCTGTGCGCTCGCCCCGCCGAGGAGGCGATCGCCGCCGCTCGCGAGCGAATGCACCAGATGGCGCTGCGGCTCGTCGAGGCCTACAGCCGACTGACCAACCCCGGCGCGCCCTGCGAAGCGTTCGCCCGCAAGCTTCTCGCGACCGATCCCGTGGCCGAGGAGGCGCACCGCGCTCTGATCCGATGTGCGCTGCATGACGGGCGCAGCAATCGGGCCCGTCGTCTCTTCGATCAATGCCGCGAACTCCTGAGCGTCGAGCTCGGCGTCGAGCCGGAGCCCGAGACCCTCGAGCTCGCGGGTGCGCTCGGCGCCGGCGCAGCGCCGGCGCGCGATGTGACGTGCGCTCCCGAGGCGGAGAGCCCGACGCTTTCGCGACACGAGGACTTACCCCCGCCCGGCGTCCCCGCGCCGGGCCCCAAGAGGCCGAACGGCGTCGCGCCGAACGTGTCGGCCAGGCCGGCGCTCGTCGTCCTCCCGTTCGAGGCGCGCGGCGACGACGAGGCTTTCGCGATCGCGCACGGCATCGTCGAGGAGCTCGCCTGTGGGATCGCTCGGATGCGGAATTGCGACGTGATCGCGCGACAGTCAGCCTATGCCTACAAGGACCGTTTCGTCGACGCGCGCACGATCGGCCAACAGCTCGGCGTCGGTTACATCGTCGACGGCGCGCTCAATCTCGAGGGTCCCGTGCTGCGGCTCCACGTGCAGCTGGTCGACGCGCGTTCCGCCGTGGTGATCTGGAGCAGACGATACGACGAGCGCATCTCGAATGCGATCGATCTCCAGCAATCGGTCGCGAGCCAGATTGCGGGTGCGCTCGCGCCCGGAATTCGGCGCCGGGAGATCGAGCTCGTCGGCGCGCGCCCGCTCGGCGATCTGGACGTTTATGGGCTGGTGCTGCGCGCCTATCCTCAATTATGGACACATCGGCGCGACGGCAACGCGAGCGCGCTCTCGCTCCTCGACCGTGCGCTGGAGATCGATCCGGGCCATTGTCTCGCGCTGTCTCTGAAGAGCTGGCTCCTGGCGATGAAGGTCTGCTATCTTTGGTCGGGTCAGCCGGAGCGTGAACGCGCCTCGTCTCTCGAGCTGGCCGACCGGGCGGCGCAAAACGCCGACGACGATCCAACGGCGCTCGCCGCTCTCGCAGCGACCTATTCCCTCTCCTCTGCCGATCTCCACCGGGCCGCCTTCTTCGTCGCCTCTAGCCTGGAGGCAGATCCCTGCAATGCCTGGGGGTGGATGCGAAAGGGCTGGCTGCACGCCATCGCCCGGGAGCCGGCTGAGGCGATCGCCGCGATCGATCGCGCCCAGACGCTCAGCCCGATCGACCCGTTCCTGTTCAACTGCTATTTCGGGCGCGCGATGGCCGAGAGCGTGACCGGCAATTTCGCGGCTGCCGCCGACCTCGTCCGAGGCGGCATCAACCGGAGCCGCGGCGCTGTCTGGGCCTACCGAATGCTCGCCTCGTTCTGCTGTCGCGCGGGCGACATGGATGGCGCGCGCGAAGCCGTCGACCGCTTCCGCCAGCACCATCCGACCGTCACGATCTCGGACCTGCGCCGCTGCCTGCCCCCTGCGCTGGTGGCGGGCGACCAGGACCACCTCGTGGCGCTCGCTGCGCTCGGGCTGCCCGATTGAAGCCCGCGTGAAGCCTCAGAAGGCGTGACCGAGCACGGCCGCACCGAGCCCCGCGAAGACGAGGCCGAAGCCGCCGTCGACGACGACGCGCGCCCGCCCGTAGAAGCGGCGGGGATGCTCGGAGGAGAAGACGAGCCCGTATCCGCCGTAGATGAGCAGCGCCTCAAGGGCGATCGCAACCGCGAAGAGCACCAGCAGCAGGTTCGAGGTCGTCACGGAGGTGACGTAGGTCGCGATCGAGGCCCAGAAGAGCGCCACCTTCGGGTTCGTAGCCGTTACGGCGAGGCCCTTGAGAAAAGCACGCCCGCTGCGGATATCGCCGCTCGCGGCGATGTCGGCGCTCCCCGCCTTCAGCACGGACCGAACGCTCTTGTAGCCGAGGAACAGGAGGTACATGCCGCCGAGGATGCTGAGGACGCGCAGCGCTTGCGGATAGGTGTCGAACAGCGTGGCCATTCCGAAGGACATGCTCAGCGACCAGAAGAATGCCCCGAAGGCGATGCCGCACGCCACCGCGAGGCTCGGCCCGCGGCCCGCGCCCAGCGCGGTCGAGGCGACGGCGACCATGTTGGGTCCCGGCGACAAGGCGGCGAGGCCGAAGGCGATCCACGCCGCCCCGAGTCCGAGAAAGACGGTCTGTTCCATTGCGTTCAGCTCCCATGCGGACGGTAGGTCCGGAGCGAACGCTTTCACGTCCGCGTGGAAATGGGCGGGAACACGGCGTCAAGTCGGCGTGCGCGCCGCGGGAAAACAGCGCGTCAGGGCGACAGGACACGCGCGATAGCGCCGCCGACGCTCGTCGAGGGGTCGGCGAGGAGCCTCAGCGCCATGGCGCAGGAGGTCAGGACGATGAGCGGACGAATCAGCCGTGCGCCGTGCGCCATCGCGAGACGAGCGCCGATCTGCGCGCCGATGATGGATCCGAGCGCCATCACGAGCCCGGCGCTCCAGACGACCGCGCCGGCCGCGACGAAGAAGACGAGCCCGGCGAAGTTGCTCGCGGCGTTGGCCGTCTTGGTCAGCGCGGTCGCCTTCACGAGCCCGTAGCCGCGAGCGGCGACGAAGCCCGCCATGTAGAACGACCCTGCGCCGGGGCCGAACAGGCCGTCGTAGAAGCCCACCGCCGGCACGACCGTCGCCGAGAAGCGCCGCTGCGACATCCGCGCCTTCACGTCCGCATCGCCGATGCGCCGGGCGAAGCCGAAATAGACCGCGATGGCGATCAACAGGATGGGCACGATGGCCTCCAGGGCCGCGCGCGGCAGAAGGGTCGCGCATAGCGCGCCGAGCAGGGACGCGGCCCCGGCGATCGCCGCGGCCGGGGCCGCCCTTCGCCAGTCGATCAGTCCCTTGCGGCCGTACGCGGAGGCGGACGAGACGGTCGCCGCCGTTGCGAGGACCTTGTTCGTGGCGATCGCCGACAGGGGATCGAGGCCGGCCAGCATCAGAACGGGCACGGTGACCAGCCCGCCGCCGCCGCCGATCGAATCGATGACGGCTGCACCGATCGCGACCGCGAACAGGATCGCCAGCAACTCGAACTCGAGGCCGGTCATTATCATCCTCCCTATACGTAACGCCGGCCCCCGGAAGGGCGCCGCGCGTCGAGTCGAGGCCTAGAGCAGATTCTCACCACTCGGGTTCATATCCTGCTGCGGTGAAGAAGTTCGCGCATTCCTCTGGCGGGAAGGCTTCGATGGCGTCGGCGACGGCGCTCCAGAGGGCGTCGCGCGTCCGGGCGGCGACCTTCCTGAGCAGGGCCTTCAGCTTGGCGAAGGCGTTCTCGATGGGGTTGAAGTCCGGGCTGTAGGGCGGCAGGAAGCGCAGCTCGGCTCCGGCCGCCTCGATGGCCTCGCGCACGGCGGGGGTCTTGTGGCTGGCGAGGTTGTCCATGATCACCACGTCGCCGGGGCTCAGCGTCGGAACCAGGACCTGCTGGACGTAGGCGAGGAAGCTCGCCGCGTTGATCGCGCCGTCGATCAGCATCGGCGCGTCGATCCCGCCGATCCTGAGCCCGGCCACGAAGGTCGTGGTGCGCCAATGGCCGTGAGGGATGCCGGCGCGCAGGCGCTCGCCTTCGGGGGCGCGGCCCCGCAACCGCGCCATCTTGGTGTTGAGCCAGGTCTCGTCGATGAAGATCAGCCGCTGCGGGTCGAGCTCGGGCTGCTCCTCGAACCAGGCCTCGCGGGCCGCGGCGACGTCGGCGCGGTCCTACTCGCTGGCGTGGCCGGACTTTTTTTGAACGTCAGGCCGTGGCGGCCGAAGAAGCGGTGCACCGTCGAGGGCGCGAAGCGCTCGCCGTGCTCGCGCTCGAGCCGCTCGGCGATCTCGACGAGGGTGAGATCCGGCGCCTCCTCCACCATCGCGAGGATGACCGGGCCGAGCGCCTCGATCCGCCCGGACCGCGTGTCGCCGCCTTGCGCCCGCGGCGCGACCGAGCCCGTCTCGCGCCGAAGGTTGAACCACTTCACCGCCGCGGACGGCGCGATCCCGAAGCGGTCCGCCGCGGCCCGGCGGCTCATGCCGGCATCGACCGCAGCGAGGACGCGCTGCCTCAGATCCATCGAGAGGGGCTTCGTCATGGCGGCTGGCCTCCTCCGCCAGCCTCTACCGTGAATCACGAACTGGCCTCGAAGGGAATCCCCCGCGCGATTCCATCAGGAAGCGATCTGCTCTAGCCTACAGGACTCGGCTCGGACGAACGGGAGCGATCCATGTCAAATCACGCGCAGAACCTGGCCGGCGGCCTCTTCGGTGCGGTCATGGCGGTGGGCCTCGCCGCACGCCAGCGGCAGGCGCAGGCGCCGATCGTGCGGACGTCGCCGCGCCTCGTGCGTTCCACCCAGCGCCTCGTCGACGCGCTTACCGCCGAGCGCGAGAAGACCCGGGCGCTGAGCGCCCGGATCGAGAGCATCGAGGCCGAGAATGCGAAGCTGCGGCGAGCCCTCCGGCTCAGTGCAGCCGCGGCGCGTCGCTGACCGAGGACGCCGGATCTGCGATCATCGCCGCCGGCATGGCGTAGCGGATCTCCTCGCGGCGATCGCGGATCGCCGCCCGCGTCATCGGCAGCAGGCGGGGATGCGCCCGCTCGCCGTCCACATGGGCGAGGATCACGTCCGGTGCGTCGTCCAGCACTGTGCGGGCCTGCTCGACCGTCAGCGCCAGCGCCCAGGCGCGCAGCTCCGACGGCAGCGCACGGAGGCTCGAGGCGCGCGGACGGCGGCCGTGGATCTTCGCCGTGCAGACGTCGTGAAGGGCGAAGATCCGGCGAACCCCGGGCCCGAGCTCGTCGGGCGAGCAGACGTCCTCGAGGTAGGGGCTGCGCCGCGCCGCCCCGACGTCCCGCGGCTCGGGGCCGTCGATCGCGTCGGCGGGTGCGGCGTCGAGGACGTCGTCTACGTCCTGTGCGAGGTCGGCGCCGGCCTCGACGACCGGACGGCCGGGCGCGCCGAAGTCGTCGATGAGCCGCCCGACGACGTCGTCCAAATCGTTCCGCCCCGTCTTCACCGAGCCGCAGTCGATCAGGATCTTGCGCGTGCGGCCGGACCTCCGCCGGCGCGCCGTGACCGTTATTTCCGAGCTTTCCGGCGCCGCTCCGCGGCCTCAGTCGTCAGACCCGCCCCTTCTAAGGTGCGCAGCGATGATAGATGTCACAGGTAGTGAGACGCCCGAGGAGGGCGGCGTGGAAAGCCGAGGTCCTGCTTGGATTTGGCCTGAACGAAGGGTTTCAGGCTGGTGCTGCCGGAGAGGATTGAACTCTCGACCTCTCCCTTACCAAGGGAGTGCTCTACCACTGAGCTACGGCAGCGGATGCGGGCGCCGGCGTTCCCGAGGGGCGCGGCGCGCGGTGACCGGGTGCATAGAGGATCGCGGGCGGGGACGCAAGGCGAAATGTGCCCGCTCCGTCCCGCCCCCGGGCGGCGCGGCGCGGCGCCTATTCGGCGGCCTGCGCCTGCGGCTCGAAGGCCAGCCCCAGCGTGCTCCAGACCTCGACCAGCGCGTCGCGCAGGCGCTGGATGTCGGCCTCCGTATGCAGCGGGGTGGGCGTGACGCGAAGCCGCTCCGTCCCGCGCGGGACGGTGGGGTAGTTGATCGGCTGGATGTAGATGCCGTGGCGCTCCAGCAGCCGATCGGATGCGGCCTTGCAGGCCTCGGGGTCGCGCACCATCACCGGGACGATGTGGGTGGGCGTCGGCATCACCGGGATGCCGGCGGCCATCAGCACCGCCTTCGTACGCGCCGCCTGGCGCTGCTGGCCCTCTCGCTCGACGCGCGACTGCTTCAGGTGGCGCACCGAGGCCGCCGCCGCGGCGCAGATCGCCGGCGGCAGGGCGGTGGTGAAGATGAAGCCCTGCGCGTAGGAGCGCACGGCGTCGATCACGGCGCTCTTCGCCGTCACGTAGCCGCCGAGCACGCCGAAGGCCTTGCCGAGCGTCCCCTCGATCACGTCCACGCGGCCCATCACGCCGTCGCGCTCGGCGATGCCGGCGCCGCGCGCGCCGTACATGCCCACCGCATGCACCTCGTCGAGATAGGTCATGGCGCCGTAGCGCTCCGCGAGGTCGCAGATGCGCCCGATCGGGGCGACGTCGCCGTCCATCGAGTAGACGCTCTCGAAGACGATCAGCTTGGGCCGGTCCCCGGCCGCCCGGAGGAGCTCCTCCAGATGGGCGAGGTCGTTGTGGCGCCAGATCTTCTTCTCGCAGCCGGACTGGCGCACGCCCTCGATCATGGAATTGTGGTTGAGCGCGTCCGACAGGATCAGGCAGTTCGGGATCAGCTTGGCGATCGTCGAGATGCCGGCCTGGTTGGAGATGTAGCCGGAGGTGAAGACCAGCGCCGCCTCCTTGCCGTGGAGGTCGGCGAGCTCGCGCTCGAGCTCCACGATCGGGTGGCTGTTGCCGGAGATGTTGCGGGTGCCGCCGGCGCCGGTGCCGCAGCGCTCGGCCGTCGCGGTCATCGCCGCGATCACGTCCGCGTGCTGGCCCATGCCGAGATAGTCGTTGGAGCACCAGACCGTGATCTCGCGCGGGCCGCCGGGCGCGCCGTGCCAGGTGGCCCGCGGGAAGCGGCCGGCGATGCGCTCGAGATCCGCGAAGACGCGGTAGCGCCGCTCGGTCTTGAGGGCCTCGACGGCCGTCTCGAAATAGCGTGTGTAGTCCATGACCTCACCGGGGGACATGCGGGCGTCGGGGGCGCGCCCGTGCGCATCGAGCCTGTTCGAACGGCTTTTTGCCTTGACGTTGATCAAACCGTCCACCGCTAATATAGCCGCAGCGCGCGCCGAGGCACGCCCACGACCGCCCGGAATCGGCACGAGCGACGACGCGTCGCGCACGGATGCCGGGCGAACGGCGCCGCCGGCGGCCGCGTTCCGACCCGTCCGCATCACGCCCGAGGAGCCCCGAGGAGATCCATGGCAGACGATCTGCGCGCCGCCCGCCTGAAGGCGGCCTTGCGCGAGAACCTCAAGCGTCGTAAGGCCCAGAGCCGCGGCCGCGCCGTCGCGGACCGCCCGGACGACGGCGTCTCGGAGCCCGCCGCCGACGACGCGCCGGGGCCGCCGTCCAAAAGCTGACACGGTTTCGCGTACCACCTCTCGACCGGCCCGCCTCCGGGTCTCGCACGCCGCGCCCTCCGCGCGAGTACGCATAGGGATTGTTCGATGGATCGCATCCTCATCACAGGCGGCGCGCCGCTTTCCGGGACCCTGCCGATCTCGGGGGCGAAGAACGCCGCGCTGCCGCTGATGATCGCGAGCCTGCTGACGGGAGACACGCTCGAGCTCGCCAACGTGCCGCGGCTCGCCGACGTGCAGCTGCTCCTGCGCATCCTCGGCAATCACGGCGTCGATCACACGGTGGTGGGCCGCCGCCCCGGCGAGACCGCCGAGACCGGGCAGACGCTGCGCCTGTGCGCCTCCACCGTCATCGACACGACGGCGCCCTACGAGCTGGTCTCGCGGATGCGCGCCTCGTTCTGGGTGATCGCGCCGCTGCTCGCCCGCTTCGGCGAGGCGCGGGTCTCGCTGCCGGGCGGCTGCGCCATCGGCACGCGGCCGGTGGACCTGCTGATCGAGGCGCTGGAGCGGCTCGGCGCGCAGATCGACATCGAGGCCGGCTACGTCGTGGCGAAGACGCCCAGGGGGCTGAAGGGCGCGGAGATCGTCTTCCCGAAGGTGACCGTGTCCGGCACCCACGTCGCGCTGATGGCGGCGACGCTCGCCCACGGCACGACGGTGATCGAGAACGCCGCGCGCGAGCCCGAAATCGTCGACGTCGCCGAGTGCCTGATCAAGATGGGCGCGAAGATCTCCGGCCACGGCACGTCGCAGATCGTGGTGGAGGGCGTGCCGCGCCTCGGCGGGGCCCGCCACGAGGTGGTGCCCGACCGCATCGAGACCGGCACCTACGCCATGGCGGTGGCCATGGCCGGCGGCGACGTGCTGCTCGAGAACGCCCGCGCGCCGCTCCTGCAGAGCGCGCTCGACACGCTGGTGCGGGCGGGCGTCACGGTGGAGCCGACGAATACGGGCGTGCGCATCGCCCGCAACGGCGCCGGCCTCGCACCCGTCGACGTGACGACCGAGCCCTTCCCGGGCTTCCCCACCGATCTCCAGGCGCAGCTGATGGCGCTGATGACGCGGGCGACGGGCTCCTCGCGCATTCGCGAGACCATCTTCGAGAACCGCTTCATGCATGTCCAGGAGCTCGCGCGGCTCGGCGCCCGCATCCGCCTCGACGGCGACCTCGCGACCGTCGAGGGCGTCGAGCGCCTGCGCGGCGCGCCGGTGATGGCGACCGACCTGCGCGCCTCGGTCTCCCTCGTCATCGCCGGCCTCGTCGCCGAGGGCGAGACCACGATCAACCGCGTCTACCACCTCGACCGCGGCTTCGAGGCGCTGGAGACCAAGCTCGGCCGCTGCGGCGCGCAGATCGAGCGCATCCGCGCCTGATCGCGCGGGCCGCGCCTCAGCGCTCGCCGATGGGGGGCTCGTCGGTCATGCCGGCGAGCACCTCGGCGACGTGGCGGACCTTCACCTCCCGGCCCTCGCGCTGGAGCTTGCCCGCCATGTTCATCAGGCAGCCGAGATCGCCGGCGAGCAGCGTCGGCGCGCCCGAGGCGACGATGTTCTGCGCCTTCTTGTCGACGATGGCGTCGGAGATCTCGCCGTACTTCACCGCGAAGGTGCCGCCGAAGCCGCAGCAGACGTCGGTCTCGGCCATCTCGACGAGCTCGAGGCCGTCGACGCTGGCGAGCAGCTTGCGGGGCTGAGCCCGCACGCCGAGCTCGCGCAGGCCCGCGCAACTGTCGTGATAGGTCACCTTGCCCTCGAACGTCGCGTCGACCTGCGAGACGAACATCACGTCGGTGAGGAAGGAGACGAGCTCGTGCGTCTTCGCCGCCAGCGCATGCGCCTTGGGCGCCCAGTTCGGGTCGTCGGCGAAGAGCTCGGGGAAGTGCCGCTTGATCTGCCCGGCGCAGGAGCCCGACGGCGCGACGACGTAGTCGAAGCGCGCGAATTCCCGGATCGTCTGCTCCGCCAGGGCCCGCGCCGTGGCGCGATCGCCCGAATTGAAGGCCGGCTGGCCGCAGCAGGTCTGGGAGGGAACCTCCACCGTGCAGCCGGCGTCCTCCAAGAGCTTCACCGCCGCGAAGCCGACGGAGGGCCGCATCAGGTCGACGAGGCAGGTGGCGAACAGGCCGACCCGCGGCGGGCGCGCGGGCCTCGCCTTGGGTGCGGGCTTCGTCTCGGCGGGAGCGGTCTCGGCGGGCATACGCGACGTCCTCTCTGCGGGACGCGCATCTTCCCCCGCGGGAGCCCCGCGTCAAGCCGGGCGCGGCGGTTTGCCCGGGGGCGGGTCAGCGCCGGCCGTTCTTGCGGATGAGATCGAGGAGGACGTCGACATCTGTGTAGGGGTTCGTGCCGCCGTCCTGCGCGCGGGCGGCGCGCAGGCGCTCGGCGCGGATGACGGCGGCGTCGTGGTTCGGGCGGAGCGTGTCGTAGTCGAGACGCTTTTCCCGGCGATAGCTCGGCTGGTGCGCGCAGATGCGCTCGATCGCCTCGGGCGAGGTCATCGGCCCGGCGCCGTCGACGAAGTGCAGCAGCGCCCAGACCTCGAAGCAAGGCTCCGAAAAGGCGACGCGGACGTCGTTCTCCGCCGCCCGGCGGCGCAGCTCGGGGATGTGCGGGTGGTCGTCGCGGTCGAACACGGCCCAGATCTCGTGCGCGCCGGCGAAGCCGTCGGTTCGCGCCGCCCGGCGGGCCGCGATCGCCGCCTCGACCAGCTCGGCGGGCTTGCCGCCCTTCTGCCCGAACAGGAGCTTGATCCCGACCTCCGCGGCGAATCGACCGAGATAATCGGGCTCCGTCACCGCGCCCTCGCAGAAGATCATGATCTTGACCCGCGGCTCGCGGCGTGGCGGCCGACGCGACAGCGAGCGCGCGCCGCCCCTAGCCATCCGCCTCCTCCTCGTGTCCGCGGGCGAAGGCCTCCAGCGGCGCGAGATAGGGCACCGCGCCGAAGCGGCCGTCGAGATAGCCGCGCTCGATGTTGTCCTCCCGCCGCGTGCGGAAGTCGGTCAGCGGGAACAGCGTCGTCGCACCCTCCCGGTCCTTCTCGGTGAACCAGACCTGGTCGCGGCGCAGGACGCCGGAGGACAGAAGGTTGGTGTCGTGGGTGGTGGCGATGAGCTGGGCGCCCGTCGTGTTGATGCGCGGATCGGTGAAGAGCGAGACGATGCGGAGCGCGAGGTCGGTGTGGAGGCTGGCGTCGAGCTCATCCAGGACCATCAAGCAGCCTCGCTTAATGGCTCGGAGGGCGTCCAAGCCGAGCGAGATCATCTGACGTGTTCCTCGGCTCTCCTGGTCAAGTCCTAGAGCGAAACGCGCCCCGTCTCTCCCTCGGTGCGAGAACCTGATCAGCTCCTTGCGCGGCATCAAGCCAACAACAGTTGGATCGAAGCTTGGATTCGGCGCGCTCTCGAAGCCGTCGATGCCGAGGTCCGCATGCGAGAGGAACTCGATAACCCGCTCAGCCTGGTCTTTGCGGAGGCCATGGTCGAGCCACCCAGGCTCGTCGTCATTGAAGTCGATCTCAACCTGGTCGTGGAAGAAGTCGGAGATGCTCAGGGTGGGCCAATGCCCATGCTGCGCCGCCGTCGACAAGAACAACGCGTTCGGCCGCAGGAACCCCTCGATCGCCCGGTTCGCGCCCTTCATCCCCTTGCCGAAGCGCATCGGCCCCTCGGCGTCGCGCTCGAACCAGACCTGCCGGTGGCCGTGCGGGTAGGCGTGGAGCCATTCGCGGGTGAAGGCGCGGTCGCCGACGTCGAAGCCGTAGGTGTAGCGCACGCCCGCGAGCAGCAGATCCACCTCGAAGGTCGTCGGCGCGTCGTTGCGCTCCGTCAGCGCGAAGGGGGCGCGGGCGATCTTCCCGTTCGGCTCGTTCTTGCGGAACGAGTCCACAACGTGCCGGCGCATCTCCGAGAGCGCGTCGAGCACGTTCGACTTCCCCGAGGCGTTCGCGCCGTAGATCAGGGCGGCGGGCAGGAGCCGCTGCTTCAGGCCGGGCGCCTCGATCGTCTGGCTGGCGCCGCCCTTCAGGGAGGAGGCGACGAAGGAGATCTCCTGCCAGTCGCGGATCGACTTGTGGTTGGCGACGCCGAAGCGGATCAACATGGCCCGTTCCTCCTCGGATGCCCCGAATGCGGTTTTCAGGTCGACTTTGCGGAAAATCCGCAAACAGGCGCTTAAATTGGCGCGCCCGCCGTCGTCCGTCCAGCACTTTCGCCGCACCCCTCCCCCGCCCGTCCCCGCGCCGCGTCTCGCGACTTCCCCATTGCGCTGCGGCCTCGCTTCGACCATCGTGGCGCGCCGTCGCGCGGGTGCGGCGCGGCGCGGGTCGAGAGGAGCTTGCATGGGGCGCATGAACGGGGAGCTCGAGGCCCATCCCTTGCGCGCGCGGGTGCTGGCGGAGGTGCATGCGCGCCCGTTCGCGCCCGTCGAGACCCCCAAGCGCATCCTGCACTACGCCTTCATGACCGACGGCGAGGCGGCGCAGCGCGACCGCGAGGCGCTGTCCGCCTTCTGCGCCTCGCTCGGGCTCGAGGGCCCGCCGGCCAACGCCAAGCACCACCGGGTGGCGTTCTCAGGCACGCTGCTGCGCTGGGAGAGCCATTCCGAGTTCACCACCTATTCCTGGGAGTTCGGCGACGCGAGCGTCTCCGACGCGCCGACGCCGCAGCCCTTCCGGCCCGCGGCGGACGGCCTCCAGGGGGTGATGAGCCTCGTGCCCCAGCCGGGGCCCCTGATGGTCTCGATCGACCTGCATCTCGTCCCGGCCGCCAGTGTCCCGAACGGGCCGCAGGCGATCTTCGCCGAGACGCACCTCGCCGCCTCCACCGTGGAGAACGGCGTCGCCACGGTGGCGACCGACTTCCGCACCGACGCCCACGGCTTCGTGCGCATCCTCGTCGTCGACGACCGCATGGAGCGCGCCCAGGCCGGCGCGATCATCCAGCGCGTGCTCGAAATCGAGACCTACCGCACGCTCACCCTGCTCGGCCTGCCGGAGGCGCAGGCGATCGGCCCCTCGGTCCGCAGGATCGAGACCGAGCTGCCGCGCGTGATGGACGCGATGGAGCGCTCGGACGGGCTGGAGAACAACCGCCAGCTCCTCGACCGGATCACCCGGCTCGCGGCCGAGCTCGAGACCGGCGCCGCCGGCGCGCTGTTCCGCTTCGGCGCGACGCGAGCCTATTCGGAGCTCGTGCGCATCCGCCTCGCCGCGCTGGAGGAAAAGGCGCTGCCGGGCTTCGATTCCTGGTCGGAATTCCTCGATCGGCGCCTGCAGCCGGCGATCCGCACCTGTTCCTCCATGGAGGAGCGCCAGGCCAACCTCTCGCGCAAGCTCACCCGCGCCGCGCAGCTGCTGCGCACGCGCATCGACATCGAGCTGGAGAGCCAGAACCGCGACCTCCTGCGCGCCATGAACGAGCGCGCGCGCATCCAGCTGCGCCTCCAGCAGACCGTCGAGGGGCTGTCCGCGGCGGCCATCACGTACTACATCACCGGGCTGATCTTCTACGTCCTGCGGGGCTTGAAGGAAGGCGGCGTCGCGTGGCTGAACCCGTATGTCGGCGCGGCGATCGCGGTGCCGCTGGTGCTGATCGGCATCCTCCTCCTGGTGCGGCGGCTGCGGCGTCGCCACATGGACGAGGAGGCCGCCGAGGAGGCGGCGATCCGCGACGCCGTCGCGCGCGAGCGCCGGCGCGACGCAAAGGCGAGCGAGCGAGAGGACACGACGTCATGAAGGATCTGATGGGGCTCATGAAGCAGGCCCAGGCCATGCAGGAGAAGATGCAGGCCGTGCAGGCCGAGCTGGAGGAAATGGTGGTCGAGGGGCAGGCTGGCGGCGGCGCCGTCGTCGTGCGCCTCTCCGGCAAGGGCGCGCTCAAGGGCGTGACCATCGACCCCTCGCTGATGGTGCCCGACGAGAAGGAGATCCTCGAGGACCTCATCGTCGCCGCGGCGAACGACGCCCGCGCCAAGTCCGAGCGCGAGACCCAGGAGCGCATGTCCGAGCTCACCAAGGGCCTGCCGCTGCCGCCCGGCATGAAGCTGTTCTGAGGCAGGCCGGGAGCTTAGTCCGACATCATGGCCCGTGGCGTCGCCGGCCCCGAGATCGAGCGGCTGATCCAGCTTCTCGCACGCCTGCCGGGGCTCGGGCCCCGGTCGGCGCGCCGCGCCGCGCTCGGCCTCCTGCAGAAGCGCGAGGGTCTCCTCGCGCCCCTCGCCGAGGCGATGCGCGTCGCCGCCGAGCGCGTCGTCGCCTGCTCGACCTGCGGCAACATCGACACCACCGACCCCTGCGCCATCTGCGCCGACCCCAGCCGCGACCCGTCCATCATCGTGGTGGTGGAGGACGTCTCGGATCTCTGGGCGCTGGAGCGCGCCGGCGCGCTGCACGCCCGATACCACGTGCTCGGCGGCGTGCTCTCGGCGCTGGACGGGATCGGCCCGGAGCAGCTGACCGTCGCGGGCCTCCTCGCCCGCGCGCAGGACGCGACCGTGCGCGAGGTGATCATCGCGCTGCCCGCCACCGTCGACGGGCAGACGACCGCGCACTACCTCGGCGAGGCGCTCTCCGGCCTGCCCGTCAAGGTCACCCGCCTCGCCCACGGCGTGCCGGTGGGCGGCGAGCTCGATTATCTCGACGAGGGGACGCTGTCGGCGGCGCTGAAGCGAAGGACGGCGGTGTAGGTCGGCGGGCGACGGTTTCGCGACTCGGATTGCTTTTCCGCTTGCCATGCGCGCGAGGATATGCTGAATTCAGGTACGAACCGGAAACGGGAGGGGCCGGTGCCGCCGCAGGAGCCGGAGACGACGCGCCCGCACGGCATGCGGGAGGACGGAGCGCCTTGGATCAGGGTGGAGGGCGGTGGCGCCGTCCGTGCGCGCGCGCTCGTCCGAGGGCGTCTTTTCGAGCTGCGGGAACTCGCGGCCGAGGACGAGATCGCGATCGAGACGCGATCCGAGGAAGGGCTCGTGCGCTTTCTCGCCGGGGAGGGGGTCACCGTTCGGCCGGCGCTCGCGCTGCTCGACAGCGGGGAACTGCGTGCGCTCTGGCAGTCGGGCGAGGACCAGGTGGGCCTGCGCTTCATGCCCGACGGGCGCATCGCCTATGTCTGCCTCGCACAGCGGGAGGGCTGCGCCGATCTCGTGCGATCCCACGGCGTGGAGGAGGCGGGCCGGATGATGCCGCTGATCGAAACGCTCGGGCTGGGTGCGCTGCTGCGGGGATGACGAAACCGCGAGTCCCGGATGCGGATCACGTCCTCCGCCATGCGCGCGCTCGATATGTCGACCGGCGCGCGGACGGGATCGAGGTCGTGATCGGCGCAGCCTTCATCTCCCGTCCGATGGAAGACAATTCGCCGTCGGTGAACTGGCTGGAGGTCCTCTCGGCCGACGTCGAGACGGCGATCGCAGGCGTGCGCGCGGTCACCCGTCTCCGTTACGGCGGCAGGGATCGGCTCGCGCGGCTGAACGCCGGCCGCGTGCGCCGCGAGGTCGCCGCGTTCGGGCCGCCGGGCTGGCCCGTCGACGTCGTCCACGACCCGCTGGAGCCCGAGGGGGACTGGCCGGCCGATCCCTCGCATGCGCTCCTGACGAACGTCCCCGCCGAGAGCGACCTCGACAAGGACCTCGTCGGCGATCTCATCGCCCGCTGCGTCGTCTCCCTCCACCCTGCGCGGCCCTAGACCCCTTCCCCCCGGCCGCCCGCTCGCCTACACAGGGGCCATGACAGACGCCGCGCCCTCCCTCGTCGATCTCGTGCGGCCGGTCGAGACCGGCGCGCACGTCACCGCAATCGCCTTTTTGGGCGAGGTCGCCGCCTTCGCGCTGGGGGACGGCGGCGTGCATCTCTGGAGAGGGGGCGAGAGCCACCGCGTCGAGGCGCATCCGGACGGCTCCGTGCTCTCGGCGGCCTGCGACGGCGAGCGCCTCGTCACCGGCGGCGACGACGGGCGCGTCGCGGTCACCGGGCCGGACGGCTCGACGCGCACCTTCGCCGAAGCCGGCGCCTTCGCCTGGATCGACGCGCTCGCGCTGCACAAGGACGGCGGCGTCGCCTGGTCGGCGGGGAGACGCGTCTTCGCCCGCGACCCGAAGGGCAAGGAGAAGACGCTCGAGACGCCCTCCACCGTGCGCGGCCTCGCCTTCGCGCCGAAGGGCTACCGGCTCGCCGTCGCGCATGTCGACGGCGCGACGCTCTGGTTTCCCAATCTGGAGACCGCGCCCGAGAGGCTCGAATGGAAGGGCGCGCATCTCGACGTCGTCTGGTCGCCGGACGGGCGCTTCGTCGTCACCTCGATGCAGGAGAACGCGCTGCACGGCTGGCGGTTGCAGCCGGACAAGGGCCACATGCGGATGTCGGGCTATCCCGGCAAGACGCGCTCGCTGTCGTGGACGCACGACGGCAAGTGGCTCGCCACCTCCGGGGCCGACGCCGTGATCCTCTGGCCCTTCGATTCGAAGGAGGGCCCGACCGGCAAGCAGCCGCGCGAATGCGGCGTGCGCCCGGCCCAGGTCTCCCGCGTGGCCTGCCATCCCGAGGCGCCGGTGGTGGCGGCGGGCTTCCAGGACGGGGCGATCCTGCTGATCCGGCTCTCGGACGCCTCCGAGCTCCTGGTGCGCCCGGCGGTGAAGGGGTCCGGGATCACGGCGCTCGCCTGGGACGCCAAGGGCCGGCAGCTCGCCTTCGGCGCCAAGGACGGCGCCGGCGGCGTCCTGGCGCTGCCCTGAGGCCGGCATGGCGGGACTGCTCTCCGCCTTCGCCCGCCGCTTCGGGCGGGACCGACCGGAGCCCGAGGCGCACGGGCGCCTCAAGACGCTCGCGCGCGAGGCGCTCGCCCTCTCCGACGACGTCGCCCTCGCCGCCAACGAGATCGTCTGCGCCGACCCGGCCTGCCCTGGCCTCGAGACCGTGATCCTGGTGATGGCGCCGGGGCGGCGCACGCGGGCGCTCAAGATCGGAAAGCCGCTCGCGGAGGTGACGCCGCAGGACATCCGCGCGGCGGCGGCGGAGCCGGGCTGATGGCGCTCGCGCGCATCGCCGCCATGGGCATGGGCCTCGCCGGCGCTCTCGCGGCCTCGCAGGGGCCGGAATTCGCGCAGCAATACGCCCAGCGCCTCGGCGGCGCCATCGACGAGCTCGAGACCGTGGTCGCGCGCTTCGACGAGAGCGCGGCCAAGGCCGGCCTCGCGCGCGAGGAGGCGCTGGCCCGCCTCGCCGAGAACCCGGAGCGTCTCGTGCGCAGCCAGGGCGAGAGCGCGAGCCTCGCCGCCGCGCGGCTGGAGCGGCTGCGCGCCGACGCGGCGCGGCTCGATGAGGCCGGAGACTTCGATCGGGTGATCACCCTCATGCGCGTGGCGGATGCGGAGATCGCCCGAAACGCCTACCTCGCCTACAGGCCGGCCGTGCCGGTGACCTCGGAGGGCCTCCTCGCCGCGGGTCTCGGTTTCGCTCTGCTGTGGCTCCTCACCTTCGGCGCGGCCAAGGGCACGAAGCATGCCGGCCGCAAGGGCGCGGCCATGGTCCGCGCGCGCCTCGCCAAGCGGCGCGACGCAACGGGAACGGGGCCGTTCAAGACCTGGCGGAGCGAGGACGCCTGAGCCCGCGTCACTGCGCCGGGCCGCCTCCGAGCTGCACGAAGAAACCGAGACCGTCCGGCCCCGGCAGCGGCGCGAGGCTCTCGACCACGCCCGCCTTCTTCGCCTCGAGCAGCGCCCGCCCCACCGGCTGGAACGCCGTCTCGCCCGCGCCGGGGATCGGCGCGGCGAGCCGCACGGCGACCGAGCGGGGCTTGCCCGTCCCCGCCGCCGCGACGAGATCCGCCACCGCGCGCTCCGCCGCGTCGCGGGTCGAGAGGCGCAGGTCGAGCACGGAATCGGCGTCGGCGACGCCGCGGGCGCCCCTCAGCTTGTCGGCGTAGAACGGGTCGAAATGCGGCATGTCACATCCGTTCGAGGGCGCTCACGATGGCGTCGCCCATATCGGCGGTGGAGACGGCATTGGCGCCCGGGGCGGCGAGGTCCTTGGTGCGCACGCCCGACGCCAGCACGTCGGTGATCGCGCCCTCGAGCCGATCCGCCGCCTCGCCGAGGCCGAAGGAATAGCGCAGGCACATGGCGAGCGAGCCGATCATGGCGAGCGGGTTGGCGAGGCCGCGGCCCGCGATGTCCGGCGCCGAGCCGTGCACGGGCTCGTAGAGCGCCTTGCGCTTGCCGGTCGCGGGATCCTCGGCGCCGAGCGACGCCGAGGGCAGCATGCCGAGCGAGCCCGTCAGCATGGCCGCGACGTCGGAGAGGATGTCGCCGAACAGGTTGTCGCAGACGATGACGTCGTACTGCTTCGGAAAGCGTACGAGCTGCATGGCACAATTGTCGGCGAGCACGTGCTCGAGCTCGACCTCCGGATACTCGGCCTTGTGCACGGCGGTGACGACCTGCTTCCAGAGGACGCCGGACTTCATCACGTTGTGCTTCTCGGCCGAGGAGACCTTGTTGCGGCGCTTCTTGGCCAGCTCGAAGGCGACGCGCGCGATCCGCTCGATCTCGCCCGTCGTGTAGAGCTGGGTGTCGACGGCGCGCTTCTGGCCGTTCTCGAGCGTGACGATCTCCTTCGGCTCGCCGAAATAGACGCCGCCGGTGAGCTCGCGCACGATCATCAGGTCGAGGCCCTCGACGAGCTCGCGCTTGAGCGCCGAAGCATCGGCGAGCGCCGGGTAGCAGATCGCCGGGCGCAGGTTGGCGAACAGGCCGAGATCCTTGCGAAGCCGCAGGAGTCCCGCCTCTGGGCGGGCTTCGTAGGGCACGTCCGCCCATTTCGGCCCGCCCACCGCGCCGAACAGGACGGCGTCCGCGGCCTGGGCGCGCGCCATGGCGTCCTCGGAGATCGCCTTGCCGTGGGCGTCGTAGGCGGCGCCGCCGACGAGGTCGCGCTCGGTCTCGAAGGAGGCGAGGCCCGCGCGGCCGAACCACGCCACGATCTTCTCGACCTCCGCCATCACCTCGGGGCCGATCCCGTCGCCGGGGAGGAGGAGGAGCTTGTGCGTGGCCATGGCGTGTCGATCCGGTTCGTTCGTTGCGTTGGGGAGCCTTGTGACGAAACGCGCGGCCGGGGGCAAGGGGGGAGACGGGTGGCGCCGCCCGCGCCCTTCAGGTCAGCGGCTGCGCCACGTGCTGGGCATAGGCCGGCCGGGCGAGGAGGCCCTCGTACCAGGCGCGGAGGTAGGGCAGGTCGGGCCGCTCGATCTCCGGCATCGCGTACCAGCGGTGGACGTAGCACCCGAGCGGGATGTCGGCGAGGGTGAAGCGGCCGGCTTCCAGGTGCTCGCGGCCGGTCAGATGCGCGTCGAGAAGCCGCCAGCAGCTCTCGGACGCGGCGCGGGAGCGCTCGATCGCATCCGGGTCGCGCTTCTCGGGTGGCGTGCGCACGAGACCCCAGAACATCCCGTGCATCGCGCCGCCGACGGTCGAGAGCGTCCAGTCCATCCAGCGCTCGATGCGGCCGCGATCGGCCGGATCCTCGGGGTAGAGGCCGTGCGCCGCCGTCTTCAGGGCGAGATAGCGCAGGATCGCGTTGGATTCCCACAGCACGACCTCGCCGTCGACCAGGGTCGGGACCCTGCCGTTCGGGTTGAGCGTGCGGTAGGCCGGCGTGTCGACGACCCCGAAGGCGCCGCCGGCGTCGATGCGCCGGTAGGGCAGGGCGAGCTCCTCGAGCAGCCAGATCACCTTCTGCACGTTGACCGAGTTCGTGCGTCCCCAAAGCTCCATCATGGCCGGCCCTCCTCGTCGCGCCCGTCTCTCCCGCGCACTATCGGGGCAAGCGCGCCCCGCGTCGAGGCGCGGCGCGCGCCGTCCGCCGGATGCGCGTCAGCGCACCAGGATGTTCCGGAACTGCCAGGGATCGCTCGTGTCGATGTCCTCGGGGAAGAGGCCCGGGCGGCCGTCGAGCGGCGTCCAGTCGGTGTAGACGCCGACCACGGGGCCGAGATAGGGCGTCTGCACCTCGAGGCAGCGCCTGTAGTCCATCTCGTCCGCCTCGACGATGCCGGCGTTCGGGTTCTCCAGCGCCCAGACCATGCCGGCGAGGACCGCCGAGGAGACCTGCAGGCCCGTCGCGTTCTGGTAGGGCGCGATCCGGCGCGTCTCCTCGATGGAGAGCTGCGAGCCGTACCAATAGGCGTTCTTGCCGTGGCCGAAGAGCAGCACGCCGAGCTCGTCGATCCCGTCGACGATCTCGTGCTCGTCGAGGATGTGGAACGTCTCCTGCGCCACGCCGCCCGCGCCGAACATCTCGTGCAGCGACAGCACCGCGTCGTTGGCGGGGTGGTAGGCGTAATGGCAGGTCGGGCGGTAGACGACCTCGTCGCCCTCACGCACGGTGAAATAGTCCGCGATCGAGATCGACTCGTTGTGCGTGACGAGGAAGCCGTACTGGGCCTGCGCGGTCGGCGTCCAGGAGCGCACGCGGGTGTTCGCGCCGGGCTGGAGCAGGAAGATCGCCGCGCCGCAGCCGCTCGTATGCGTGCGGGCGTTGTCCGGCGTCCAGGTCTCGTGCGTGCCCCAGCCGAGCTCGGAGGGCTGCAGCCCCTCGGAGACGAAACCCTCGACCGACCAGGTGTTGATGAACACGCCCTGCGGCTTCGGGTTGCGCGCGCGCTGGGTGTCTCGCTCGGCGATGTGGACGCCCTTGACGCCGACGCGGCGCATCAGGTCGCCCCATTCGGCGCGGCTGGTCGGCTCGGCGAAGTCGAGGCCGAGATCGGTGGCGACGTTGACGAGCCCCTGCTTGACGAACCAGGACACCATGCCCGGATTGGCGCCGCAGCAGGACACGGCGGTCGTGCCGCCCGGCCGCTCGCGGCGCTCGGCCAGGATCGTCTCGCGCAGCGCGTAGTTCGTGCGCGCCTCCGGCCCGGCGCTCTTGTCGAAGTAGAAGCCCTTCCACGGCTCGACGACGGTGTCGATGTAGAGCACGCCGAGCTCGCGGCACAGCCGCATCAGGTCCCGCGAGGAGGTGTCGACCGACAGGTTCACGCAGAAGCCCTGGCCCTCGCCCTTGGTGAGCAGCGGGGTGAGCAGCTCGCGATAGTTCTCGCGCGTGACCGACTCGTGCACGAAGGCGATGCCGCGATCGTCGAGCATGGCCCGGTCGGCGTCGTTCGGGTCGACGACCGTGAAACGGTCCTTGTCGAACGTGAAGTGACGCTCGATCAGGGGCAGGGCGCCCTTGCCGATCGAGCCGAAGCCGATCATCACGATCGGGCCGGTGATCTCGCCATGCACGGGCCAGACGGCAGTCATCGCGCGCTGTCTCCTTCGGGGTGCGGGGACAAGCCTCCGCGGGAACGGGAGCGCGCACCTTTAGTTCGTGCGCCGCCCGCGTCAACGGTGGAGGGCGTCGCGGGGGAGGAAAGTGGCGGAGCGATTAGGCGCGGCCGCTCCCGGCCGCGCCCCACTGACCCTCACATCACCACCACCCGCGTGCCGATCCCGACCCGCCCGTACAGGTCGATCACGTCGTCGTTCATCATCCGGATGCAGCCCGAGGACATGGCGCGGCCGATGGAGCTCGGGTCGTTGGTGCCGTGGATGCGGTAGAGCGTGCCGCCGAGATAGAGCGCGCGGGCGCCGAGCGGGTTCGCCGGGCCGCCGGGCATGAAGGCCGGCAGCTCGGGCTGGCGCCGGCGCATGGCCGCGGGCGGGCGCCAGTCCGGCCACTCCGCCTTGCGGGTGATCCGCTCCGTGCCGCGCCATTCGAAGCCCTCGCGGCCGACGCCGACCCCGTAGCGCAGGGCCGTGCCGCCCTCCTGGACCAGGTAGAGGAATTTCCGGCCCGTATCGACCACGACGGTGCCCGGCCGGTGCGGGCCGTCGTAGGGCACGGTCCGGCGGCGGAAGACGTCGGCGACGGCGCCGCCGCCGGGCGTCACCGCCGCGACCTGCGGCCGCGCCTGCGGCTGCGGCGCGGCCTGGCGGCGCTGGACCGGCGGCGCGGCGCGGGTCGGCGCCGCCGCGGCGGGCGGCGGGGCGGCGTAGCGGGCTGCGGCCTGGCGACCCGGCGTCGGGTCGCGGCCGGTGAGCAGCAGCTCGATGAAGCCGCCGCCGAGATCGGCGGTGACGATCGGCTGCTCCTGCCCCTGGCCCCGGGCGCGGGCGTCGGGCGCGGTCGCGACGGCGAGCGCCGCGGCGGCGGCGATGGCGGCTAGGCGGCGCAGGCGCGCCCGGATCGTGGACATGGTGTCTCCCTCCTCTCCCCGAGGCGCGGACCGGCCGGAACGGGCCGCCCGCGCGTCGCCGCAACGGAACGGGAGGAGGTCTTGCCGGGACGTGGACGCGCCCCGACGACCTGCGCTTAACCTTAAGCGCGCGTGGGCATTCATCGTAAACGGCGTGCCCGGACGGCGGCCGATCGCGGCGTCGTCGCCCCCGTTCACGCAATCCTAAAGTTTTTCGAAGCAGGCTTCAGGGAGATCGTCCTCTCCGCAGAAGCGCCCGTCACCGATGACCCTGCCCCAGAAGCGATACCGCATCGAGGAAACCCTGCGCCGTGACCCGATCACGCTGCCGCGACCCCTGAACGGTCACGCCGGCCCGCCGCCGGCGCCGGCCGGAGAGGCGGGGGCGCCGGGCGGCGATCCGCGCATCGACGAGATCCTCGCGGCCGTGCAGGAGCTGCGACACTTCCTCGATCCGTCCCACCGGCTCGCGTCCGACGTGATCGAGGCCTATCGCAAGGAGATTTCCGAGGTCTACGCGCTGCGCCAGGAGATCGACGCCATGAAGGCGGCGATCACGCAGACCAAGCGCGAGATCGCCTCGCTCTACAAGTCCGAGGAGGAGGGCAAGGGCATGCGCCGCGTCGCGGGCGAGCTCGACGCCGTGGTCTCCGCCACCGAGGCGGCGACGGGCTCGATCCTGTCCGGCCTCGAGGACATCGAGTCCTACGCCAACATGCTGCGCGCGTCGGGCGGCAGCGGCGCCGGCGACGAGATCGGCGCGATCCTCGATCGCGTGATCTCGATGTACGAGGCCTGCAACTTCCAGGACCTGACCGGGCAGCGCATCACCAAGATCGTCAACGTGCTGAAGTTCGTCGAGGAGCGCCTCGACAAGATGATCGACGTCTGGGGCGGGCTCGACGCCTTCCAGGAGCTGATCCAGCACGAGGCCATCGCGCCGGCGCTCGACGAGGAAAAGGCGCTCCTCAACGGGCCGAAGCTCGAGGAGGACCACGGCCACGTCTCGCAGGACGACATCGACTCGCTGTTCGACTGACGGGTCGCGGCCGGCGGGGCCCGGCCCGGAACTTGCGCAATTCGACGCGAATGCCACGCGTTCGGCGCGTGGCGGGACGCGACCGCTCGAAAACGACACGGCCGCGCCCCTGCGACGAGGAGAGCCGGCCATGCCCGACCACGCCCTGTCCCGTTCCGGAACGCCCGCCGCCGCCGCGCCCCGGGTCGGCTGGGTCGACGCGGCCAAGGGCGTGTGCATCGTCCTCGTGGTGATGATGCACGCGACGCTCGGCGTCGGCGAGGCGATGGGAGGCGAGGGCTTCATGCACTCCGTCGTGGCCTTCGCCGCGCCGTTCCGCATGCCGGACTTCTTCCTGATCTCGGGGCTGTTCCTCGCCCGCGTGATCGATCGCGACTGGCGCACCTACGGCGACAAGCGCATCCTGCATTTCGTCTATTTCTATCTGCTGTGGCTCGTCGTCCAGTCGGTGGTGAAGGTCGGCTCGGTCTCGGGCGGATCGCTCGCCGGCTTCGTCGAGCATCTGGTCGTCTCGCTGGTCGAGCCCTTCTCGACGCTCTGGTTCGTCTACATGCTGGCGATCTTCTCGATCGTGGCGAAGCTCGTGCGGCGGGTGAACCCGGTCGTGCTGCTGGCGATCGCGGCGGCGCTCGAGATCGCGCCGATCCATACCGGCTCGCTGCTCGTCGACGAGTTCTGCGCCCGCTTCGTCTATTTCGTCGCCGGATGGCGCCTCGCGCCCGCGATCTTCCGCCTCGCCGCGGCGGGGCAGGCGAGGCCCGCGGCGGCGCTCGCCTGTCTCGCGGCCTGGGCCGCCGTCAACGGCGCCCTCGCGCTCGCCACGGTCGAGGTCTCCGGCGCGACGACGACGCTCGCCGCTCTGCCGGTCGTGAGCCTCGCGCTGGGGGCCGCGGGCGCCGCGGCGATCGTGGTGGTCTCGGCCCTCCTCGCACGCACGCCCGCGGCCGCGCCGTTCACCTATGCGGGGCGGCACTCGATCGCGGTCTATCTCGCCTTCTTCTTCCCCATGGCGGCGACGCGCGAAATCCTGATCCGGACCGGGATCGTCGAGGACGTCGGCCTCGTCTCGCTCGTCGTGACCCTCGTCGCCGTGATCGCGCCGCTCGTGCTCGAGCGGATCGTGCGCCGCACCCCGCTCTCCTTCCTCTTCGAGCGGCCGGCCTTCGCCCGGCTGACGCCACGTCCGCGCGCCGTCGTCCAGCCGGCCGAGTGACGGGAGGGCCGTCGCCCGCGACCTTGCGCCTGCGCCGACCTCGGCTTGCGCCTCGCGTCTCCTGTGCATCGCGGACGCCGCGGGCGCGCCGCGCTTGAAACGCCGGGCCGAACGCGCCACCTTATCGAATGTGCGAAGCGGGCGCGCTCACCCATCAGGCGCCCGCCACGCATGTCCCGCGCGTCGATCGAGACGGGAGCGCGGGGCGGGACCGCTCGCGGCGGCCTGCTTCTCGCGAGAGGCGCGCCGGGGCGCAAAGGGAAGAGGATCACCCTTCATGACTCAATCCAAGACGCGGCAGCCCGTCGTTCCGGGGTCCGAGGGCACCTATCCGGTGCTGCCTCTGCGCGACATCGTCGTCTTCCCGCACATGATCGTGCCGCTCTTCGTCGGCCGCGAGAAGTCGATCCGCGCCCTCGAGGAGGTCGTCAAGACCGACCGGCACATCCTGCTCGCGACCCAGAAGAACGCCGCCGACGACGATCCGGCGGCCGACGCGATCTACGAGGTCGGCACGCTCGCCAACGTGCTCCAGCTGCTCAAGCTGCCCGACGGCACCGTCAAGGTGCTGGTCGAGGGCGCGGGCCGGGCGAAGGTGACGGACTACGTCCGCACCGACGAGTATTACGAGGCGCAGGCCAAGGTGCTGGCCGACGAGCTCGGCGACCGAATCGAGGCGCAGGCGCTCGCCCGCTCGGTGGTCGGCGAGTTCGAGAACTACGTGAAGCTCAACAAGAAGGTCTCCCCCGAGATCGTCGCCGCGGTGACGCAGATCGAGGAGCCCGCCAAGCTCGCCGACACGGTGGCCTCGCACCTGGCGGTGAAGATCTCCGACAAGCAGGAGCTGCTGGAGACCCCGACCGTCGCCCAGCGCCTCGAGCGCGTGCTCGGGCTGATGGAGAGCGAGATCTCCGTGCTCCAGGTGGAGAAGCGCATCCGCACGCGGGTGAAGCGTCAGATGGAGAAGACGCAGCGCGAGTACTACCTGAACGAGCAGATGAAGGCGATCCAGAAGGAGCTCGGCGACGAGGACGGCCGGGACGAGATCGCCGAGATCGAGCAGAAGATCGAGAAGACGAAGCTCTCGAAGGAGGCCCGCGACAAGGCCACCGCCGAGGTCAAGAAGCTGCGCCAGATGTCGCCCATGTCCGCGGAGGCGACGGTGGTGCGCAACTATCTCGACTGGATGCTCTCGATCCCGTGGAACAAGAAGTCCAAGGTCAAGAAGGACCTCCCCGGGGCGCAGGCGATCCTCGACGCGGACCATTTCGGCCTCGACAAGGTCAAGGAGCGGATCGTCGAGTACCTCGCCGTGCAGCAGCGGGCGAACAAGCTCACCGGGCCGATCCTGTGCCTCGTCGGCCCGCCCGGCGTCGGCAAGACCTCGCTCGGCAAGTCGATCGCGCGCGCCACGGGCCGCGAGTTCGTGCGCATGTCGCTGGGCGGCGTGCGTGACGAGGCGGAGATCCGCGGCCATCGGCGGACCTACATCGGCTCGATGCCCGGCAAGATCATCCAGTCGATGCGCAAGGCCAAGACCTCGAACCCGCTCATCCTGCTCGACGAGATCGACAAGATGGGCCAGGACTTCCGCGGCGATCCGTCGGCGGCGCTCCTGGAGGTGCTCGACCCGGAGCAGAACAACACCTTCAACGACCATTATCTCGAGGTGGACTACGACCTCTCGAACGTGATGTTCGTCACGACGGCGAACACGCTCAACATCCCGGCGCCGCTCCTCGACCGCATGGAGACGATCCGCATCGCCGGCTACACCGAGGACGAGAAGGCCGAGATCGCGCGTCGGCACCTGATCCCGAACGCGGTCAAGAAGCACGGCCTGAAGTCCGAGGAATGGGCCATCGACGATGCGGGCCTGCTGCTCCTCGTGCGCCGCTACACCCGCGAGGCGGGCGTGCGCAATCTCGAGCGCGAGATCTCCAACCTCGTCCGCAAGGCGGTGAAGGAGATCCTCATGACCGAGACGGATCGGGTGGTCGTCACCGAGCAGAACCTCTCCGACTATCTCGGCGCGCCGAAGTACCGCTTCGGCGAGGCGGAAGCGGAGGACATGGTCGGCGTCGTCACGGGCCTGGCCTGGACCGAGGTCGGGGGCGAGCTGCTCACGATCGAGGGCGTCATGATGCCCGGCAAGGGCAAGATGACGGTCACGGGCAACCTGCGCGACGTGATGAAGGAATCGATCTCGGCGGCGGCGTCCTACGTGCGCTCGCGGGCGGTCGATTTCGGTCTCGAGCCGCCGCTCTTCGACCGCAAGGACATCCACGTCCACGTGCCCGAAGGCGCCACGCCGAAGGACGGCCCGTCCGCCGGCATCGCCATGGCGACCGCCATCGTCTCGATCATGACGGGCATCCCCGTGCGCAAGGACATCGCCATGACCGGCGAGGTGACGCTGCGCGGGCGGGTGCTGCCCATCGGCGGCCTGAAGGAGAAGCTGCTCGCGGCGCTCCGCGGCGGGCTCAAGACGGTGCTGATTCCCGAGGAGAACGTGAAGGACCTGGCCGACGTGCCGGACAACCTGAAGTCCGGCCTCGAGATCGTCCCGGTGTCCCGCATGGAGCAGGTCCTGAAGCACGCGCTCGTGCGCGGGCCCGAGCCGATCGAGTGGGACGAATCGACGGTTCCCGCTCCCGCGCGCTCCACGGAAGAGGAGCAGCCCGGCTTCGTCGCTCATTGAGGGCGGGGCCGTCGCGACGGCCCCTCTCGACCTCTCCAGAGGCCTCCGGACCCCGTTCGGAGGCCTTTTTTCCGGCCCGAGAGGGGCTATCCACAACGAAATCGCGCTTTTCGCGCTTGCGACGCTCTCGCTTTCCGCTAAACGGGGAAGGACCAAACGACGGCGGAGCAAGGGTTTGCGCGCCGATCAAGCTCTGGAGGAGGTTGCGATGAACAAAGGCGAGCTCGTCAGCGCCGTGGCCGAGAAGACCGGCCTCAGCAAGGCTCAGGCCGGCGAGGCCCTCGACGCCGCACTGGAGTCGATCCAGGAGACGCTGAAGAAGGGCGAGGAAGTGAAGATCGTCGGCTTTGGCACCTTCACCGTCGCCGACCGCCCCGCGGGCGAGGCGCGCAACCCGCGCACCGGCGAGAAGGTGCAGGTCCCCGCGTCCAAGACCCCGAAGTTCAAGGCCGGCGCCGGCCTCAAGGACGCGGTCAACGGCTGATCGTCGTTCCGCTCGGGACGTGCGAAGCCGTCGGCGCGCTTGCGCCGGCGGCTTCGCGTTTTTATGTAGGTTTCGTTCGGCGCGGGCGCGCGACGCCTCGCCGGGCACGGGCGGTTAGCTCAGCTGGTAGAGCATCTCGTTTACACCGAGAGGGTCGGCGGTTCGAGCCCGTCACCGCCCACCAAGTCCCTGGTCTCCAAGGGTTCCGGGAGGCCCCGCAGAAAAAGCGCGCGGCGCGGTGCGGGATCGCTTGACACCGGTCGCGGGGGGCCGTAAACCCCCGCCACTGCCGCCGCGGAGACCACCCAGGCGGCCTGGTCAGCGGGCGTAGCTCAGTCGGTTAGAGTGCCGGCCTGTCACGCCGGAGGTCGCGGGTTCGAGCCCCGTCGCCCGCGCCACCCTCGCAGCTTGAAGAACACTCGTCACTCGTTGATAACTCTCCGAGTTGCGCTGCCATTCGACTTGCCTTCAGTCGTCACGATCGAGTTCATCGCCCGCAGCGAAGCGGACGGCGACCTGATAAAGGCGCGCCGCCTCTTCATCCGGCTCGCGAAGGCGCCGCCGGGCCTCGCCGTCTGGGCCGCCGACGACACGGAGCGGACCGAGGAGACGCAGGCGATCGCGCTCGTCCTGAACGAGTTCGAGCTCATCTCCATCGGCATCCAGGGCGGCATCATCGATTTCGAGCTCTACGAGCGCTGGCAGCGCCAGGGCACGCTGGCCTATCGGCGCAACGCCCTCCCCTTCATCACCGCGCTGCCGGACCGCACCGGCAACGAAACGCTCTTCCACGACTTCGAGGAGATGGTCGGTTGGATGAAGGAGGAGAAGCTCCCGAGGCGCAGCTGGAAGGAGCGGCGCTGGTGGTAGCTGGGCCCTCCCATCCCCGCGCCGACGCCTGCGGCGCACGGTAACACCCCCTGTGTGCACGCTTTCGCGTTGATTATGTCGGGCGTGGCGGCGATGCGGACCTCCGACGGCCCGTCGCCGCCACCGACGAAAACGCCGCGAAACCGCATCGAACGCGGGGCCGTGCGACCCCTCGGGGCCTTGTCACCCGGGGAGGCGTGGGCTAAGCGTCGCCTCGCGAAACGCCGTCCAGTCCGCCCTCGTTCGAAGGTGGAGCCGCGCGGCGTTCCCCGGGTCTCGTGGGAAGGGAGCGTCATGACCTCGCTTTTGGCCGATTACCTGCCGCTCGTGATCTTCATGGGCGTGGCTCTGTTCATCGGCGTGGTCCTCCTCGCCGCACCCTTCGTGGTGGCCTACAAGAAGCCCGACTCGGAGAAGCTCTCGGCCTACGAGTGCGGCTTCAACGCCTTCGACGACGCACGGATGAAGTTCGACGTGCGCTTCTACCTCGTCGCGATCCTGTTCATCATCTTCGACCTCGAGGTCGCCTTCCTGTTCCCCTGGGCGGTGACGTTCGGCGAGGTGGGCTGGTTCGGCTTCTGGTCGATGATGATCTTCCTCGGCGTGCTCACCGTCGGCTTCGTGTACGAGTGGAAAAAGGGAGCCCTGGAATGGGACTGATCGATCCCGGCAAGACGCGCCTCGAGGCGCCGCAGACCGAGGACACGTTCGGGCTGAAGCACGGCGCGCCGCGGGGCGAGGACCCCTTCTTCGCCAACGTCTCGGCGGAGCTCGCCGACAAGGGCTTCCTCGTCACCTCGGTCGACGACCTGATCACCTGGGCGCGCACCGGCTCGCTGATGTGGATGACCTTCGGGCTCGCCTGCTGCGCCGTCGAGATGATGCAGATGTCGATGCCGCGCTACGACGCGGAGCGCTTCGGCTTCGCCCCGCGCGCCTCCCCGCGCCAGTCGGACGTGATCATCGTCGCCGGCACGCTGACCAACAAGATGGCGCCCGCCTTCCGCAAGGTCTACGACCAGATGCCGGAGCCGCGCTACGTGATCTCCATGGGGTCCTGCGCCAACGGCGGCGGCTACTACCATTATTCCTATTCGGTGGTGCGCGGCTGCGACCGCATCGTGCCGGTGGACGTCTACGTGCCGGGCTGCCCGCCCACCGCCGAGGCGCTCCTCTACGGCGTGCTGCTCCTGCAGAAGAAGATCCGCCGCACCGGAACGATCGAGCGCTGAGGGAGCGGACCGGATGACCGACACGACCATCGCCGCCGATCCGCTCTTCGCGCTCGGCCGCCACATCCAGGACGCCATGCCCGCGGCCGTCACCGGCTTTTCGGTCGCGCACGGCGATCTCGCGATCGAGGTCGAGGGCGCGGCTATCCGCGACGTCGTCGCCTTCCTGCGCGACGACCCGAAATGCCTGTTCGTCTGCTTCATCGACATCTGCGGGGTGGACTTCCCCGAGCGCGAGAAGCGCTTCGACGTGGTCTACCACTTCCTGTCGCCGAAGCACAACACGCGCGTGCGGGTGAAGGTGCAGACCGACGAGCGCACCCCGGTGCCCTCCATCATCGACGATTTCCCGGCGGCGAACTGGTACGAGCGCGAGGCCTACGACCTGTACGGCATCCTGTTCTCGGGCCATCCGGACCTGCGCCGGCTCCTCACCGATTACGGCTTCGAGGGCTTCCCGCTGCGCAAGGACTTCCCGCTCACGGGCTTCGTCGAGGTGCGCTACGACGAGGCGCAGGGCCGCGTGGTCTACGAGGCGGTGAAGCTCAATCAGGAATTCCGCAACTTCGACTTCCTCTCGCCGTGGGAGGGCACGGAATACGTGCTTCCGGGCGACGAGAAGGCCGCGGGTTCCGAGAAGCGCTGAGGATCGAGGAGAGGGGCCCCATGGGCGAGCACGACATTCGCAACTTCTCGATCAATTTCGGCCCGCAGCATCCGGCGGCGCACGGCGTGCTGCGCCTCGTGCTCGAGCTCGACGGCGAGGTGGTCGAGCGCGTCGACCCGCATATCGGGCTCCTGCACCGCGGCACGGAGAAGCTGCTGGAGTACAAGACCTATCTCCAGGGCACGCCCTATTTCGACCGGCTCGACTACGTCGCGCCGATGAACCAGGAGCACGCCTTCTGCCTCGCGGCGGAGCGCATGCTCGGCATCACGGTGCCGCGCCGGGCGCAGCTCATCCGCGTGCTCTTCTGCGAGATCGGCCGCATCCTCTCGCACCTCCTCAACGTGACGACCCAGGCCATGGACGTCGGCGCGCTCACCCCGCCGCTCTGGGGCTTCGAGGAGCGCGAGAAGCTGATGGTGTTCTACGAGCGCGCCTCCGGGGCGCGGCTCCACGCCAACTACTTCCGCTTCGGCGGCGTCCACCAGGACCTGCCGCCGGACCTGATCGACGACATCGAGGCCTGGTGCGACCCCTTCCTGAAGGTGGTCGACGACCTCGACGCGCTGGTGATGGAGAACCGCATCTTCAAGCAGCGCAACGTCGACATCGGCGTGGTGACGCTCGAGGAATGCTGGAAGTGGGGCTTCTCCGGCGTGATGGTGCGCGGCTCGGGCGCGCCGTGGGACCTGCGCAAGGCGCAGCCCTACGAGTGCTACGAGGAGATGGAGTTCGACATCCCCATCGGCAAGAACGGCGACAATTACGATCGCCAGCTGATCCGCATGGAGGAGATGCGCCAGTCCGTGCGCATCATGCGCCAGTGCATCACGAAGCTGCGCGCGCCGGACGGCCAGGGTCCCATCGCCACCAAGGACGGCAAGGTCGCCCCGCCCAAGCGCGCCGAGATGAAGCGCTCGATGGAAGCGCTCATCCACCATTTCAAGCTCTACACCGAGGGCTTCCACGTGCCGGAAGGCGAGATCTACGCGGCGGTCGAGGCGCCCAAGGGCGAGTTCGGCGTCTATCTCGTCTCGGACGGCGGCAACAGGCCCTACCGGTTGAAGATCCGCGCCCCGGGCTTCGCCCATCTCCAGGCGATGGACTTCATGTGCCGCGGGCACATGCTGGCCGACGTCTCGGCGATCCTGGGCTCGATCGACATCGTCTTCGGCGAGGTCGATCGCTGATTTCGACCCGCGCGGGGGAGGGCTCCCGCGCGGCGTGACGACTGGCGGGCGGCGCGCATTCGCGGGTCGCTCCAACGAGCGAGTAGAGGCAGATGGCCGTTCGCAGGCTGGCGCCCGATGCGGTGCAACCGAAATCCTTCGCCTTCGCGCCCGAGACCGAGGCGTGGCTGGTCGAGCAGCTGACGAAATTCCCGGAGGGCCGGCAGGCCTCCGCGGTGATCCCGCTGCTCTGGCGCGTGCAGAAGGATTGCGGGAACTGGCTGCCGCAGAAGGCCATCGAGGCCGTCGCGGAGCGGCTGGCCATGCCCTACATCCGCGTCTTCGAGGTCGCGACCTTCTACACGATGTTCAATCTCGAGCCGGTGGGCAAGTTCTACATCCAGATGTGCGGGACGACGCCCTGCCAGCTGCGCGGCTCGGACGCGATCAAGAAGGTGCTATCCCGCAAGGTCGGCGCGCCGCACCACGTCACCGAGGACGGCCTGTTCTCCTGGATCGAGGTCGAGTGCCTCGGCGCCTGCTGCAATGCGCCGATGGTGCAGATCAACGACGACTATTACGAGGACCTGACCGAGGAGAATTTCGAGACGCTCCTCGACGACCTCGCCGCCGGGCGCGCGGTCCGCAAGGGCTCGCAGACGGGCCGCGTCTCCTCCGAGCCGACGCAATCCGTGCACACGCTGCAGGACCCGACCCTCTACGACGGCTCGCGCGTCGGCGCCTGGAAGAAGCGCTTCGAGGAGGAGGCCATCCGCAAGGCCGCGGAGGCGAAGGAGGCCGAGAGGAGGGCCGAGGCGGAGGCCGCCGCCGCGACGAAGGAGGCCGCGGTCGAGCCGAAGCCGGGCAAGCCGGATTCCGGTCGCGCCACGGCGACGCCCGTCGCCGACGCCCCCGCCCAGCGCGCCGCCGCCGGCGAGCGGCCGGTCGACCCGGGCGCGCGCGTCACGGCCTCCGAGGACGACACCCGCACCACCGTCGATCCGAAGGCCGTCGAGGAAGAGGAGGAGATGGCCACCCGCCTCGCCGCCCTGCCGAAGGACGCGACCAACGAGGACAAGGCGAACGCGGTGGGCGAGCGCCCGGCCGGCCTCGACGCGCCGCGCGGCGGCGATGCCGACGATCTCAAGAAGATCCTCGGCATCGGCCCCGCCAACGAGCGCAAGCTCAACGAGCTCGGCGTCTATCATTACGACCAGATCGCCGGCTGGGAGCGCCCGCAGATCCGCTGGGTCGGCGCCTATCTCGCCTTCCCCGGTCGCATCGACCGGGAGAACTGGGTCGAGCAGGCGCGCGCACTCGCCGCGGAAACCAAGACGTCCTGAGAGGAATCCATCGTCATGCTTCAGGACAAGGATCGCATCTTCACCAACCTCTACGGCTTCCAGTCGCCGGGCCTCGAGGCCGCGCGCAAGCGCGGCGCGTGGGACGAGACGAAGTTCCTCGTCGACCAGGGCCGTGACTGGATCATCGACGAGATGAAGAAGTCGAACCTGCGCGGCCGCGGCGGCGCGGGCTTCCCGACCGGGCTCAAGTGGTCGTTCATGCCCAAGCAGAACGACGGGCGCCCGCATTACCTCGTGGTCAACGCCGACGAATCCGAGCCCGGGACCTGCAAGGACCGGGAGATCATGCGGCACGACCCGCATCTCCTGATCGAGGGATGCCTCCTCGCCTGCGTCGCCATGGGCGCGCACGCGGCCTACATCTACATTCGCGGCGAGTACGTCGCCGAGCGCGAGGCGCTGCAGCGGGCGATCGACGAGGCCTACGCGGCGAACCTGATCGGCAAGGACAACGTCCACGGCTACCCGTTCGACTGCTACGTCGCCCACGGCGCCGGCGCCTATATCTGCGGCGAGGAGACGGCTCTGCTCGAGAGCCTCGAGGGCAAGAAGGGCATGCCGCGCCTCAAGCCGCCCTTCCCGGCGAACATGGGCCTGTGGGGCTGCCCGACGACGGTGAACAACGTCGAGTCCATCGCGGTGGCGGGCACGATCCTGCGCCGCGGCGGCGCCTGGTTCGCCGGCCTCGGCCGGCCGAACAACCACGGCACCAAGCTCTTCTGCGTCTCGGGGCACGTGAACGAGCCCTGCAACGTCGAGGAGGAGATGGGCATCACCTTCCGGGAGCTCATCGACACGCATTGCGGCGGCATCCGCGGCGGCTGGGACAATCTCAAGTGCGTCATCCCGGGCGGTTCCTCCGTGCCGCTGGTGCCGGGCGAGCAGATCATCGATGCGCCGATGGACTTCGACACCCTGCGCGGGCTGGGCTCCGGCCTCGGCACCGCCGCGGTGATCGTGATGGACCGCTCCACCGACATCATCCGGGCGATCGCGCGGATCTCGTACTTCTACAAGCACGAGTCCTGCGGCCAGTGCACGCCCTGCCGCGAGGGCACCGGCTGGATGTGGCGGGTCGTCTCGCGCATGGCGGAGGGCCGCGCCCAGAAGCGCGAGATCGACATGCTGCTCGAGGTGACGAAGCAGGTCGAGGGCCATACGATCTGCGCGCTCGGCGACGCGGCGGCCTGGCCGATCCAGGGCCTGATCCGGCATTATCGCCACGAGATCGAGCAGCGCATCGACGACTACGCCGCCAATCCGCATCCGGACCCGGTCCGGGTCGCGGCCGAATGAGGAGAGACGTCCCGTGAACGCGCGCATCGCCAGCGCCTGCCCCCTCTTCCCGGCGCCGCAGCCCACGGCGACGGCGCAGTGGTATGCGCGGGCGCTGGGGTTCGAGATCGCGCTGGCGCGGGAGGACTACGCCATCGTGCGCCGGGAGGGGGCGGAGATCCACCTCTATCCCTGCGCCGACCGCCACATCGCGGAGAACACCTCCGCCTATCTGCGGGTGCAGGGGATCGACGCCGTCCGGGCCTCCTTCCCCGAGGCGCTCGCGGACGGCGGGCGCATCTCCCCGGTCGCCACCCGCGACTGGGGCATGCGCGAATTCTACGTATGGGATCCGAGCGGGAACCTGATCCGCTTCGGCGAGCCCGCTGCGGACGACCAGAGAGCCGGCTGAGGACGAGCGAGACCATGCCCAAGATCATCGTCGACGACATCGAGGTCGACGTCCCCGCCGAGTACACGCTGCTCCAGGCCTGCGAGGCCGCGGGGGCCGAGATCCCGCGCTTCTGCTTCCACGAGCGGCTGTCCATCGCCGGCAATTGCCGCATGTGCCTGGTCGAGCTCAAGGGCGCGCCGAAGCCCGTCGCGTCCTGCGCCTGGGGCGTGAAGGATTGCCGGCCCGGCCCGAACGGCGAGCCGCCGACGGTCTATACGAAGTCGGCGAGCACCAAGAAGGCGCGCGAGGGGGTGATGGAGTTCCTCCTCATCAACCACCCGCTGGACTGCCCGATCTGCGACCAGGGCGGGGAGTGCGACCTCCAGGACCAGGCGATGGCCTACGGGGTCGACTCGACGCGCTTCCACGAGAACAAGCGCGCGGTCGAGGACAAGTACATCGGCCCGCTGGTGAAGACGTGGATGAATCGCTGCATCCACTGCACCCGCTGCGTGCGCTTCGCCACCGAGGTCGCCGGCGTGCCCGACCTCGGCGCCATCGGCCGTGGCGAGGACATGGAGATCACGACCTATCTCGAGAAGGCGATGGGCTCGGAGCTCCAGTCCTGCGTGGCGGACCTCTGCCCCGTCGGCGCGCTGACCTCGAAGCCCTACGCCTACAACGCCCGCCCCTGGGAGCTGACCAAGACCGAATCGGTCGACGTCATGGACGCGGTCGGCTCCGCCATCCGCGTCGACACCCGCGGGCGCGAGGTGATGCGCATCCTCCCGCGCGTCAACGAGGCGATCAACGAGGAATGGATCACCGACAAGACGCGCCACATCGTCGACGGCCTGCGCCGCCAGCGGCTCGACCGCCCGTATGTGCGCGGCGCCGACGGCCGGCTCGCCCCGGCCTCCTGGAGCGAGGCCTTCGCGGCCATCGCCGGCGCGATGAAGGGCAAGGACCCCTCCCGCATCGGCGCCATCGCCGGCGACCTCGCCGCCGTCGAGGAGATGTGGGCGCTGAAGTCGCTGATGACCGCGCTCGGCTCCCCCAATGTCGATTGCCGCCAGGACGGCGCGGCGCTCGATCCGGCGCTGGGCCGCGCCTCCTACCTGTTCAACCCCACCATCCAGGGGCTGGAGCAGGCGGACGCGATCCTCATCGTCGGCGCGAACCCGCGCATCGAGGCCTCGCTCGTCAACGTGCGCATCCGCAAGCGCTGGCGCATGGGCCCGGTCGCCATCGGCCTCGTCGGCGAGCCGGCGAACCTGACCTACGACGTCGACTATCTCGGCGCCGGCCCGGAGACGCTGCAGGCGCTCGTCGACGGCGAGCATTCATTC
The DNA here is from genome assembly GCF_040111675.1 of Salinarimonas sp. Taxonomy (NCBI): domain Bacteria; kingdom Pseudomonadati; phylum Pseudomonadota; class Alphaproteobacteria; order Hyphomicrobiales; family Salinarimonadaceae; genus Salinarimonas; species Salinarimonas sp. The sequence goes on from NZ_CP157794.1 coordinate 240,263, forward strand.
GCGGACACGCTGAAAGCGGCCGAGCGGCCGGTGATCATCGTCGGCCAGGGCGCGCTGACGCGGCCCGACGGGCGCGCCGTGCTCTCGCTCGCCGCCAAGGCCGCGCAGGCCTTCGGCGCGGTGAGGGAGGGCTGGAACGGCTTCGCCGTGCTGCACACGGCGGCGGCGCGCGTCGGCGGCCTCGACATCGGCTTCACGCCGGGCGAGGGCGGGAAGTCCGCCCGCGAGATGGCCCAGGCCGGCGCGCTCGACGTGATTTGGCTGCTCGGGGCCGACGAGATCGAGGTGGCTCCCGGAGCCTTCGTGGTCTACCAGGGCACCCACGGCGATCGCGGCGCGCATCGCGCCGACGTGATCCTGCCGGGCGCGGCCTACACCGAGAAGAACGGCACCTACGTCAACACGGAAGGGCGCCCGCAGCCCGGCTTCCGCGCGGCCTTCCCGCCGGGAGACGCCCGTGAGGACTGGGCCATCCTGCGTGCGGTCTCGGACGTCATCGGTGCGCGCCTGCCCTTCGACACGCTCTCGCAGCTGCGCCAGGGGCTCCACGCCGCCCACCCGCATCTCGCGCGGGACGAGCAGGTCGAGCCGGCCGATCCGGCGGCGATCGCGTCGCTCGCCGGCATCGGCGGGGCGGTGGAGAAGGCGCCCTTCGCGAGCCCGATCACGGACTTCTACCTGACGAACCCGATCGCCCGCGCCTCGGCGATCATGGCGGAATGCTCTGCGCTCGCTCAAGGAGCGCGGCAGGAAGCGGCCGAGTGAGGACGGACGTAGGATCATGACCTTCTGGCAAGCCACCCTCGACATCGGCCTCATCGCCCTGGCCAGCCTGACGCTGATGTCGGGGCTGATGATCTACATCGCCTACGTCCTCTACGCCGACCGCAAGATCTGGGCGGCGGTGCAGCTGCGCCGCGGCCCGAACGTGGTCGGCCCCTGGGGCCTGCTGCAGAGCTTCGCGGACTTCCTCAAGTTCGTGCTCAAGGAGCCGGTGATCCCGGCATCGGCGAACAAGGGGCTGTTCCTGCTCGCGCCGCTGGTGCTCGTGTTCCTGGCGCTCTCCGCCTGGGCGGTGATCCCGGTGGACGCCGGCTGGGTGATCGCGGACCTCAACGTCGGCATCCTGTTCATCTTCGCCGTGTCCTCGCTGCAGGTCTACGGCGTGATCATGGCCGGCTGGGCCTCGAACTCGAAATACGCCTTCCTCGGCGCGCTCCGGTCGGCGGCGCAGATGATCTCCTACGAGGTCTCGATCGGCTTCGTGATCATCACGGTGCTGCTGTGCGTCGGCTCGCTGAACCTCACCGCGATCGTCGAATCGCAGAACTCGGAATGGGGCATCTTCGGCTGGTACTGGCTGTGGCTCTTCCCGATGTTCGTGATCTTCCTGATCTCGGCGCTCGCGGAGACGAACCGCCCGCCCTTCGACCTCCCGGAGGCCGAATCGGAGCTCGTGGCCGGGTTCATGGTGGAGTACTCCTCCACGCCGTACCTGCTGTTCATGCTCGGCGAGTACGTGGCCATCATGACCATGTGCGCGCTGATGACGATCATGTTCCTGGGCGGCTGGCTGCCTCCGTTCCCGGTGGCGCCCTTCACCTGGGTGCCGGGGATCGTCTGGTTCGTGCTCAAGGTGTCGTTCGTCTTCTTCCTCTTCGCGATGGTGAAGGCGTTCGTGCCGCGCTACCGCTACGACCAGCTGATGCGGCTGGGCTGGAAGGTGTTCCTGCCCCTGTCGCTGGCGGCCGTGGTGATCGTGGCCTTCGTGCTCAAGCTCACCGGGCTCGCCCCGGGAATGGGCGCGTGAGGCGATGGCGTGGCTGTCCCCGGCCGGGCTGATCGGGGCCTTCATCGGCCTCGTCATCGGCTGGGTGGACTACAGGATCGTCGCCGGCGTCGTGGAAGGCCGGCTGCGCCGTCTCGACAAGAGCGAGACGGCGGCGGACAAGGCGGATTTCGAGCGCCGCATCAAGCTGATGCGCGTGCTTCTCCTCGCCGCGACCGTGGTGGCCTTCCCCGTCATCGGCTATTTCGCCGGGCGCGCGCTCGGCGGCTGAGGCACATACGAGAGGACCTCGAGAGGAGGTTTCGCCATGAGGCTCGACCAGAGCGCCAAGTCGCTGTTCCTGAAGGAGTTCGCGTCCGCCTTCGTGCTGTCGCTGCGCTACTTCTTCAAGCCGAAGGCGACGCTGAACTATCCCTTCGAGATGAACCCGCGCTCGCCCCGCTTCCGTGGCGAGCACGCGCTGCGCCGCTATCCCAACGGCGAGGAGCGCTGCATCGCCTGCAAGCTCTGCGAGGCGGTGTGCCCGGCCCAGGCCATCACCATCGAGGCCGGCCCGCGCCGCAACGATGGCACGCGACGCACGACGCGCTACGACATCGACATGGTGAAGTGCATCTATTGCGGCTTCTGCGCCGAGGCCTGCCCGGTGGACGCCATCGTCGAGGGGCCCGGCATGGAATTCTCGGTGGAGACGCGCGAGGAGCTCTACTACGACAAGCAGAAGCTCCTCGAGAACGGCGAGCGCTACGAGCGCGCCATCGCCAAGAACATCGCGCTGGACGCGCCTTACCGCTGAGGACCGATGCGGATACGGCGCGCATCGGGTTGTGCGCCCCGGACCGCGGGTCTATAGACACGACCGCCCGGGCCCCTCCGGGCGGCTTTCCCTGAGAGGCCTTACCGCGACGCCCGGCCACCCGGCGGCGTCCCCCGCAGACGGGCTTCGAGCGAGCGAGCATGAGCGTCACGGCTGCCTTCTTCTATCTCTTCGCCGGCATCACGGTGGCCTCGGCCTTCCTCGTGATCGCCTCCAGGAATCCCGTGCACTCGGTGCTGTTCCTGATCCTCGCCTTCGTCAACGCGGCGGGCCTGTTCCTGCTGCTCGGGGCGGAGTTCCTGGCGATGATCCTGATCGTCGTCTATGTCGGCGCGGTCGCGGTCTTGTTCCTGTTCGTGATCATGCTGCTCGACATCGACTTCGCCAGCCTGCGCCAGGGCGTGCTGCAATACCTGCCCATCGGCGCGACGGTGGGCGTGATCTTCCTCGTCGAGCTGATCCTGGTGGTGACCACCTACACGGTCGACCCGGCGCTGCTCGCCGCCGAGCCGGTCGTCGGCGAGACCCCCGTGATGACGAACACCGCCGCGCTCGGCTCGGTGCTCTACACCCGCTACGTCTACTTCTTCCAGCTGGCCGGGCTGATCCTGCTCGTCGCCATGATCGGCGCCATCGTCCTGACCCTGCGCGAGCGGGTGGGCGTCAAGCGCCAGGACGCCGTCGCCCAGGGCCTGCGCACCAAGGAGACCTCCATCGAGGTCGTCAAGGTGCGCTCGCGGGAAGGCGTGTGAGGAGCGCGAAGGACATCATGATCGGCCTGACCCACTTCCTCACCGTCGCCGCGATCCTGTTCACGCTCGGCGTGGTCGGGATCTTCCTCAATCGGCGCAACGTGATCATCATCCTGATGTCCGTCGAGCTGATCCTGCTCGCGGTGAACATCAACCTCGTCGCCTTCTCCGCCTTCCTGAACGACATCGTGGGCCAGGTCTTCGCGCTGTTCGTGCTCACGGTGGCGGCGGCGGAGGCCGCGATCGGCCTCGCCATCCTGGTCATCTTCTTCCGGAACCGCGGCTCCATCGCGGTGGAAGACATCAACGCGATGAAGGGCTGAAGGCCGCGCCATGTATCAAGCGATCGTCTTCCTGCCGCTGCTCGGGTTCCTGATCGCCGGCGTCTTCGGCCGGATCATCGGCGCGCGCCCGAGCGAGATCGTCACGACCGCGCTGCTCGCGGTCTCGGGGCTGCTGTCCTGGGTCGCCTTCTTCGACGTGGCGCTCGGCGAGGGGCCGGAGGTGTTCCGCGTCCAGGTCGCCACCTGGATGATGTCGGGCGATCTCGCGGTGGACTGGGCCTTCCGCATCGACACGCTGACCGTGGTGATGCTGGTCGTCGTCAACACCGTGTCGTTCCTCGTGCACCTCTACTCCATCGGCTACATGCACGAGGACCCGTCGCGGCCGCGGTTCTTCGCCTACCTGTCGCTGTTCACGTTCGCCATGCTCATGCTGGTGACGTCGGACAACCTCGTCCAGATGTTCTTCGGCTGGGAGGGCGTCGGCCTCGCCTCCTACCTGCTGATCGGCTTCTGGTACCAGAAGCCCTCGGCCAACGCGGCTGCGATCAAGGCCTTCGTCGTCAACCGCGTCGGCGATTTCGGCTTCGCGCTCGGCATCTTCGCCGTGTTCTTCCTGTTCGGCTCGGTGCAGTTCGAGACGATCTTCGCGCAGATCCCGGACTTCGCGGCGGGCGAGGGGGCGATCACCTTCCTCGGCCTGACCAATGTCGGCGCGCTCGAGCTCGCGGCGCTGCTCCTGTTCATGGGCGCCATGGGCAAGTCGGCGCAGTTCCTGCTGCACACCTGGCTGCCGGACGCGATGGAGGGCCCGACCCCGGTCTCCGCGCTGATCCACGCCGCCACCATGGTCACCGCCGGCGTCTTCCTCGTGGCGCGCATGTCGCCGCTCTACGAGTTCACGCCGATCGCGCTCACCGTGGTCACCTCCATCGGCGCGCTCACCGCCTTCTTCGCGGCGACCGTCGGTCTCGTGCAGAACGACATCAAGCGCGTCATCGCCTACTCGACCTGCTCGCAGCTCGGCTACATGTTCGTCGCGCTCGGCATCGGGGCCTACGGCGCGGGCATCTTCCACCTGTTCACGCACGCCTTCTTCAAGGCGCTGCTCTTCCTCGGCGCCGGCTCCGTCATCCATGCGCTGCATCACGAGCAGGACCTGCGCAACATGGGCGGGCTTCGCCGCCACATCCCGTTCACCGCGGCGATGATGGCGATCGGCACGCTGGCCTTGACCGGTTTCCCCTTCACCGCCGGCTACTACTCCAAGGACGCGATCATCGAGGCCGCCTACGCCTCGCCGACGACCGCCGGCGACATCGCCTTCGTCGCCACCGTGATCGCGGCGCTGATGACCTCGTTCTATTCCTGGCGCCTGTTCTTCCTCGCCTTCGAGGGCGCGCCGCGCTGGGCGGGCGGGCACGACGCGGTTCACGCGTCGCATGGCCACGACGACCACGAGGGCGTCGCCCACGGCGCCCACGACCAGGATCTCGAGCCGGCCTCCGCCGCCCCGCACGAGCATCACGGACACGCCCATACGCCGCACGAGAGCCCGCTCGTCATGACGATCCCGCTCGGCGTGCTCGCCGTCGGCGCCGTCGCGGCCGGCTTCCTGTTCAAGGAGAGCTTCGTGGGGCACGACTGGTCGCACTTCTGGGAGGGCGCGATCTACACCCGCGAGGGCAACACGATCATGGACGACTTCCACTACGTCCCGGCCTGGGTCGTGTGGTCGCCCTTCGTGATGATGGTGCTGGGCTTCGCGCTGGCCTTCTGGATGTACGTCCGCGACCGTTCGGTGCCGGTGCGCCTCGCCGCCCGCCACCCGGTGATCTACCGCTTCCTGCTCAACAAGTGGTACGTCGACGAGCTCTACGACATGCTCTTCGTGCGTCCCGCCAAGCGCCTCGGCCGCTTCCTGTGGCGCACCGGCGACGGCAAGGTGATCGACGGGCTCGGGCCGGACGGCGTCTCCGCCCGGGTGTTGGACGCGACCTCGTGGGTCGTGCGGCTGCAGACCGGCTACATCTACCACTACGCGTTCGTCATGATGATCGGCGTCGCCGCGCTGGTCACCTGGTACCTCGTCACGGGAGCCCGTTGATGTTCGGCTTCGGCATACTCTTCGGGCTCCTCGTCCTGCCGCTGATCGGCGCGGCCTTCATCCTGGTCCAGCGCGGCGAGGACGAGGCGACGATCGGCAACGTGCGCTGGGCGGCTCTGGCGACCACGATCGTCACCTTCCTGCTCGCGCTCGTCGCCTGGGCGCGCTTCGACACGGGCGTCTCCGACTTCCAGCTGGTCGAGACCCACGCCTGGATCTCCGAGGAGATCGCGTTCAAGCTCGGCGTCGACGGCTTCTCGATGCCGTTCGTGCTGCTCACCGCCTTCCTGATGCCGTTCTGCATCCTCGCCTCGTGGGAGACGATCACGAAGCGGGTGAAGGAGTACATGGTCGCGTTCCTGGTGCTCGAGACGCTGATGATCGGCGTGTTCGTGTCCCTCGACCTGTTCCTGTTCTACATCTTCTTCGAAGGCGTCCTGATCCCGATGTTCCTCATCATCGGCGTCTGGGGCGGCAAGAGGCGCATCTACGCCTCGTTCAAGTTCTTCCTCTACACGCTGCTCGGCTCCGTCCTGATGCTCATCGCCATGATCGCGATGTACTGGACGGCGGGCACCTCGGACATCGAGCGCCTGCTCGCCTTCGGCTTCGACCCGTCCCTGCAATGGTGGCTGTGGCTCGCCTTCTTCGCCTCCTTCGCGGTGAAGATGCCGATGTGGCCGGTTCACACCTGGCTGCCGGACGCGCACGTCGAGGCGCCGACCGCGGGCTCGGTGATCCTGGCCGGCATCCTGCTGAAGATGGGCGGCTACGGCTTCGTGCGCTTCTCGCTGCCGATGTTCCCCGACGCGTCGGTGGAGTTCGCGCCGCTCGTGTTCACGCTCTCGGTCATCGCGATCGTCTACACCTCGCTGGTCGCGCTGATGCAGGAGGACATGAAGAAGCTCATCGCCTACTCGTCGGTGGCGCATATGGGCTTCGTCACGATGGGCCTGTTCACGATGACCCCGCAGGGCATCGAGGGGGCCATGTTCCAGATGGTCTCGCACGGGCTGATCTCGGGCGCGCTGTTCCTGTGCGTCGGCGTGATCTACGACCGCATGCACACCCGCGAGATCGCCGCCTTCGGCGGGCTGACGAACCGCATGCCGCTCTACGCGGTGGCGTTCCTCACCTTCACCATGGCGAATGTCGGCCTTCCCGGCACGTCGGGCTTCGTCGGCGAGTTCCTGACCATGCTCGGCGCCTTCCGCGCCAATTTCTGGGTCGCGTTCTTCGCCGCCTTCGGCGTCATCCTCTCGGCGGCCTACGCGCTGTGGCTCTATTGGCGGGTGATGAACGGCCCGCTGGAGAAGCCGGCGCTCGCCGCGATCCCGGATCTCAATCGCCGCGAGATCCTGATGCTCGCGCCGCTCGCGATCCTCGTCATCTATTACGGCGTCCAGCCGCAGCCGATCCTCGACGCCTTCGCGGCGCCGACGGAGGCGGTCCTGCGGGCGGCGGCGCCCGCGCTCGAGGGGGCGGCCACCGCCCTCGCCGGCGCGCAGTGAGGACCTGACATGCTGCCCGAATCGACCGTCCCGCTCCCGGTCTTCCCCGTTCCCGCGCTCGGCCCGGCCCTGCCGGAGATCGTGCTCGCGGCGGGCGCGCTCGTCCTCGTCCTCGTCGGCGCCATCCGCGGCGAGCGCTCGACCGGCATCGTCTCCGCCGGCGCGGTGGGGCTGATGCTGGTGGCGCTCGCGCTGGTGTTCTTCGCCCCCGCGGGCACCCAGACGACCTTCTTCGGCGCCTTCGTCGACGACGCCTTCGCGCGCTTCTTCAAGGTGCTGGTGCTGATCGGCTCGATCGTGGCGCTGCTGATGGCGCACGACCACTTCAGGCGCCTTCGCATCGACCGGTTCGAGTATCCTCTGCTGATCGTGCTCGCCACGATCGGCATGATGGTGATGGTCTCCGCCAACGACCTGATCGCCGTCTATATGGGGCTCGAGCTGCAGTCGCTCGCCGCCTACGTCATCGCCTCGATCCACCGCGACGACGCCAAGTCCACCGAGGCCGGCCTGAAGTACTTCGTGCTCGGTGCGCTCTCGTCCGGCATGCTGCTCTACGGCGCGTCGCTGGTCTACGGCTTCACGGGAACGGTGTCCTTCGAGGGCATCCAGCTCGCCCTGGCCGGTGGCGCCTCGACGGGCGCGATCTTCGGCCTCGTCTTCGTGGCCGCCGGTCTCGCCTTCAAGATCTCCGCCGTGCCCTTCCACATGTGGACGCCGGACGTCTACGAGGGGGCGCCGACGCCGGTGACGGCGTTCTTCGCCTCCGCGCCGAAGATGGCGGCGATGGCGCTCGCGGTTCGGGTGTTCATGGACGCCTTCCCGACCATCGTCGAGGAGTGGCGCCAGATCGTGGTGTTCATCTCGCTCGCCTCCGTGATCCTCGGCTCCTTCGCCGCGATCGGCCAGACGAACCTCAAGCGCCTGATGGCCTATTCCTCCATCGGCAATATCGGCTTCGCGCTGGTCGGCCTCGCCGCCGGCACCGAGACCGGCGTGCAGGCCGTCTTGATCTACATGGCGATCTATCTCGTGCTCACGCTGGGCGGCTTCGCGGCGATCCTCGGCATGCGCCGCGGCGGCGTGGTGCTGGAGGACATCAAGGACCTGGCCGGCGTCTACCGCCACCATCCGGGGCTCGCCTTCTGCCTCGCCGCCGTGGTGCTCTCGCTCGCCGGCATCCCGCCGCTCGCCGGCTTCTTCGCCAAGCTCTACGTCTTCCTCGCCGCCGTCGAGGCGGGGCTGATCTGGCTCGCCGTGATCGCCGTCGTCGCCAGCGTGCCGGGGGCGTTCTACTACCTGCGCATCGTCAAGACGATCTACTTCGACGAGCCGGTCGCGGCCTACGACCCGATGCCGGCGCCGATCGGCGGGGTGATGATCGCATCCAGCGTCTTCAACGTGGTCTTCTGGCTCGTGCCCGCCCCGCTGTTCGCGGCGGCGCTGATCGCGGCCCGGTCGCTGTTCTGAGACCGGTGGAGCTCTCGCCGCACGCCCGCGCCCTCGGCTATCGGCTCGACGCGCGCGCCGTCACCGGGTCGACCAACGACGACGCCGGTGCGGCGCTGCGGGCCGGCGATCCGGGCCGGCTCTGGATCGTCGCCGCGCGCCAGGAGACGGGGCGGGGGCGGCTCGGGCGCTCCTGGACCTCGCCGGAGGGGAACCTCTACGCCACGCTGGCGCTGCGCGACCCGTGCCCCATGCGCGAGGCGCCGCAGCTCGGCTATCTCGCCGGCCTCGCCCTTCTCGACGCCGCCCGCGCGCTCGCGCCCGACGCGGCGGCGCCGCGGCTGAAGCTGAAATGGCCGAACGATCTGCTCCTCGACGGCGCCAAGATCTCGGGGATCCTGCTCGACGGCGTCGGCCTCCCGGGCGGGGGCGGCGGTCTCGTGATAGGCTTGGGCGTCAACGTGGCCTGGGCTCCCGAGGGCGCGCCCTATCCGGTGGCGCGCCTGACGGACGTCGCCCCGGGCGCGACGCGCGAGAGGCTGTTCCTCGCGCTCTCGGACGCGATGGCCGAGCGCCTCGCGGCGTTCGAGGCGGCGGACCCGAAGACGCGGTTCGCGCGTCTACGTGAGGACTGGCTGCGCGAGGCCGCGGGCCTCGACGGCGGCGCGCGCGTGCGCGTCGGAGACGGATTCAAGTACGGGCGGGTGGCCGGCCTCGACGCGCAAGGCCGCCTCCTGCTCGAGACCGAGACCGGCGTCGAGACCATCGACGCCGGCGACCTGACGATCTTGTCCCGTGAGACGAGCGAATGACGGGGTTCGCACGACGATTATCGAACGAAAAGGTGAAGACCGAACATGGCTGACAGAAACGACGAGCTCGTCTTCCTGCCCCTCGGCGGGCTGGGCGAGATCGGCATGAACGCGGCGCTCTACGGCTACGGGCCGGAGAACGACCGCCGATTCGTCCTGGTCGATTGCGGATTGAGCTTCGCGGGCGAGGAGGCGCCGGGCGTCGACCTCGTCCTGCCCGACCTCTCCTACATCGAGCAGCGCAAGAAGCGCCTCTCGGCGATCTTCATCACCCACGCGCACGAGGACCACATCGGCGCGCTGATCGAGATGTGGCCGCGCCTGCAGGTGCCGGTCTACATGACCCGCTTCGCCGCGGGCCTGCTCGAGGCGCGCCGCCTCGGCGAGCCGGGCGCCCCGAAGATCGACATCCGGGTGATCGAGCCGCGCAAGCGGATCGAGGCGGGGCCGTTCTCGGTGGAATACGTGCCCGTGGCGCATTCGATCCCCGAATCGCACGCGCTCGCCATCCGCTCGCCGGCGGGTCTCGTCGTCCATACCGGCGACTGGAAGATCGACGCGACGCCCACCGCCGGGGACATCACCGACGAGGCCGATTTCCGCCGCCTCGGCGAGGAGGGCGTCCTCGCCGCGATCTCCGATTCCACCAACGTCCTGCGCGAGGGCGTCAGCCCCAGCGAGCGCGACGTGGCGGACGGGATCGCCGAGGTGATCCGCAACTCGCCCTACCGCGTCGCGGTCACCACCTTCGCCTCCAACGTGGCGCGCCTGCGCGCGGTGGCGATGGCGGCGGAGGAGACCGGGCGCGAGGTGATCGTCGTCGGCCGCGCCATGGAGCGCGTCGTCAACGTCGCCCGCGAGCTCGGCTATCTCGACGGCGTCAAGCCGTTCCGCTCGGCCGACGCCTTCCAGTACCTGCAGCGCGACAAGGTGGTGGCGATCATCACCGGCTCGCAGGGCGAGCCCCGCGCGGCGCTCGCGCGCATCGCCCGCGACGAGCACCCGACCCTGTCGCTCGCCGCCGGCGACCGCGTGGTGTTCTCCTCGCGCCAGATCCCCGGCAACGAGAAGGCCATCGGCGACATCATGAACCGCCTGGCCGAGCGCGGCATCGAGATCGTCACCGACGCCGACGGGCTCGTCCACGTCTCCGGCCATCCGCGCCGCGGCGAGATGCGGATGATGTACGAGTGGCTCAAGCCCGCCTGCGTCGTGCCCGCCCACGGCGAGGCCGTGCACATCGCCGAGCACGCCCGCTTCGCCCGCACCTGCGGCGTGCCGCACGCCGTCGTCGCCAAGGACGGCGCCATGGTGCGCCTCGCGCCGGGCAAGCCCGAGGTGATCGACCACGTCAAGGTCGGGCGGCTCTACAAGGACGGCGAGATCGTCGTCGACGAGGGCGACCGCGCCATCCCCGAGCGCCGCAAGCTCGCCGCCGCCGGCATCGTCACCATCGCCATCGCCATCGACGACCGCGGCGAGATCCAGGGCGACCCGGCGGTCGACGTCATGGGCCTGCCGCTCAAGACCCGCGCCGGCGAGGAGCTGATCGACGTCGTCGCCGACGCCGTCGGGCGCACCCTCGACGGGCTGCCCCGGGGCAAGCGCCGCGACAGCGACTTCGTCGAGACCGCCGTCGCCCGCGCCGTGCGCGCGGCGGTGAACGGGCAATGGGGCAAAAAGCCCGCGTGCCACGTCCTCGTGGTCGAGGTATGAGGAACGGGTCGAGCTGAACGGGAGGGGTGAACGCGATGATCGGTCGGTTGAACCACGTGGCGATCGCGGTGCGCGACATCGCCGAGGCGAGCGCGGTCTACCGCGACACGCTCGGCGCGGAGGTCTCCGCGCCGGTGGCGCAGCACGAGCACGGCGTCACCACCGTGTTCATCACCCTGCCGAACACCAAGATCGAGCTGCTCGAGCCCCTGGGCGAGGGCTCGCCCATCGCGAACTTCCTCGACCGCAACGCGGACGGCGGCGTCCACCACGTCTGCTACGAGGTGGAGGACATCATCGCCGCCCGCGACAAGCTGGTCGCGGACGGCGCGCGGGTGCTCGGCGGCGGCGAGCCGAAGATCGGGGCCCACGGCAAGCCGGTGCTGTTCCTGCACCCGAAGGACTTCTGCGGCACCCTCGTCGAGCTGGAGCAGGCCTGATCGTCATGCGCTCCCCCGCCGACACCGTGAAGCTGCTGGCGACCTCGCTGCCCGCCGCCGTGACCGTCATCGTCGCGCTGATCGCGCTCGCGGTCGCGCTCGGCATGATCCTGTTCGGGACGGGCATCGCCGGCGCGCTCGCCTTCTATTTCGTCGTCTGGTGGATCATGCTCTTCGCCGTGCTGCCCTTCGGCGTGCGCAGCCAGCACGAATCCGACGACATGACCCCCGGCACCGAGCCCGGCGCGCCGGTCTCCCCCGCCCTCGTCGAGAAGGCGATCTGGACGACGATGGTGGCGGGCGTGGTGTTCCTCATCGCCCTGGCGCTGCTGCCGTTCGCGGGCCTCGCCTGACCGCCGGAAGCCCCTCCCATGGCCGACGCCGCGCCCGCCCATGTGAAGACGCTCTACGACGCCATCGGCGGCGCGCCGGCGGTCGCGGCGTTCACGGCGCGGTTCTACGAGCTGATGGACACGCTGCCCGAGGCGAAGGCCTGCCGGGACGTGCATCCGCCCTCCCTCGACGAGAGCCGGGAGAAGCTCGCGCTCTACCTCACGGGCTGGCTCGGCGGCCCGCCGGTCTACGTCGAGCGCCACGGCCCGCCGATGCTGCGCCGCCGCCACCTGCACGCGCCGATCGCCACGGCGGAGATCGAGGGCTGGCTCGCCTGCTTCGAGCGCGCCTGGGCCGAGACCGTCGCCGACCGGCGGCTCGACGAGGCGATCATGCCGAAGGTGCGGGCGCTCGCCTGGCACATGCGCAACCGCGAGGGGTGAGCGCGCGGCGCTTCGCCGTCCCGAGGGCGTCCGGCTGATGCGGGCGGATCGGTGCTGCACGCCGCCTCAGCTCAGGCCGGAGACGATCTCCCGCTCCTTGAACACGAGCGGGCGCGCCGAGGGGCGCCCGATCTTGCGGCGGGTGAGGAAACGAGGGCGGCGGTGGGCCAGGAGGCCGTGCCGGCGGCGCTGGCGCACGTCGCCCAGCGCCAGCGGGCCGATCTGCGGATAGGGCGCCATCAGGCTGCCGTCGGGGTTCTGCAGCATCAACGGAAGGCCGCTCGACTGGCCGAGCCGGCGCCAGACGGCGACGATCTCCTCCTCGGTGAAGCGCCCGAGCACGGCGGCGATCGCGCCGTCCTCGGCGATCGCCGCGACCTCGAAAGCGGGGCCGCCCTCGCTCTCCCCCTCGGCGCGATCGGCGATGCGCATCGCGAGGCCGACGAGACGGCCCGGCGGGATGCACAGGCCGAGCGTGTCGAAGGCGCTCTCGCCGATTTGCGACTCGATCTCCGGTCGGCCGGAGCCGTCGTCGAGGACGGCTCCGGCCATGCGCTTGGTTTCCGCCATCATGTTCGACGCCCTGTCAGCGTGTTGCGGTCGGCGGCTTTTCTTGTCGGAGGCCGCTCGTTCCATGGCCCGACTATGCCGATGCTTCTCCTTCGCGGGCTTAAGCTTTTCGGTTAAAAGACGCTCAATCGGACCGATGCTGAACGAATGCTTGCGACGCTTGTGGACAATCGAGCGATCGCCGTCACGGTCCTTGCGGGAAAGGCTGCCCGACCCTACTTTCGACGATGTACGGGACGCTCGCGGCTCGTGCCCGGTCGCCGGCTCGTAACGCCCGCGCGACGCGCGCGTATCCCGCCGCCCGGATAGCCGGGCGCGGCCCTTCTCGCCCAGCCCCCTCGCCCGGTCTCTCTCCCGGCCGGCGACAGAACGAACCGCATGACCCTTTCGCACGACGACAAGACCAGGCTGGCCGCAGCGCTCGAGGAGACCGCCCGCGAGGCGGGCGAGATCGCGCGCGGCTACTTCCGCCACGGCGAGAAGACCTCGGCGCGGATCTGGAACAAGGCCGGCGGCTCGCCGGTCACCGAGGCGGACGTCTCGGTGGACGCCTTTCTCAAGGTGCGCCTGTCGCAGATCCTGCCGGAAGCCGGCTGGCTCTCGGAGGAGACCCGCGACGATCCGGCGCGGCTCGAGCGCACGCTCGTCTGGATCGTCGACCCGATCGACGGCACCCGGGCCTTTCTCAACGGCAATCCCGACTGGTCGGTCGCCATCGCGCTGCTGGTCGAGGGCCGCCCGACGCTCGGCATCGTCCATGCGCCGGCGCTGGAGAGCCTCTACGACGCCCGCGCCGACGGCGGCGCGCGGCTCAACGGCGCGCCCATCGCCGTTTCCGCCCCCCAGGGCGTCGGCGGGACCCGGGTCACCGGCCCCAAGCCGATGATGGACACGCTCGCCCGGCGCGCGGGGCCGATCAGCGAGATGCCGAAGGTGCCCTCGCTCGCGCTCCGCATCGCCCGCGTCGCCGCGGGCGACGTCGACGCGGCGCTGGTCACGGCGAATGCGCGGGACTGGGATCTCGCGGCGGCCGACCTCGTTCTCGCCGAGGCGGGCGGCGCGCTGTCGAGCCTGACGGGCGACGCCCCGGTCTACAACCGCCCGGAGCCGGTCCACGGCGCGCTCCTCGCTGCGTCGCGCGCCTTGCATCCGCGGCTGGTTGAGGCCATGACGAGCGACGAGAGCGGCGAGCGGCGGCTCGCGCGGGTCCCCTGAGACGTGGCCCGGCGCGGGGCGGCCCGGCCCCCGACCAACGAGAACGGGAGCCCGATCCGATCGGGACGAAGCGAATGACCGAGATCAAGCACGGCGAGCCCGAGACCAGGAACGCCACGCAGGGCGAGCAGCTCCTGCACCTCGTCTTCGGCGGAGAGCTGGACGACCCCCAGCGGGTGCGTTTTCGCGACCTGAACGCGCTCGACGTCGTGGGGATCTACCCGAACTACGCCACCGCCTACACCGCCTGGAAGGCCAAGGCGCAGGCCACCGTCGACAATGCGCACATGCGCTACTTCATCGTCCACCTGCATCGTCTGCTCGAGCCGCCGGTCGGCTGATCCGGCGTCGCCAGCCAGGCCCTCCCGCGCATGTCCCTCCTCAAGCGCATCGGCAGGCATCCTCGGGTCCAGGCCGCGGCGGGATACCTGTTCGCGCGCTATCTCGGCCTCGTGGGCCGCACCAATCGGTTCGTGATGGAGCCGGCGGACGCGCACGCGCGCGTCGGCCCGCTGATGCCGGTCGTCGCGGCGATGTGGCACGGGCAGCATTTCCTCATCCACCTCGCGAAACGCCCGCAGGACCCGACCGCCTGCCTCGTCTCCCGCTCGGGCGACGGGGAGCTGAACGCGCAGGCGCTCGTGCATCTCGGCGTGCGGCCGATCCGCGGCTCCGGCGATCGTGGACGCGGGCGCGCGCGCGAGAAAGGCGGTGCGCAGGCCCTGCGCGCGATGCTGCGCGCGCTGGAGGGCGGCGAGAGCGTGGTGATGACCGCCGACGTGCCGAAGATCGCCCGGCGCGCGGGGGAGGGGATCGTCACGCTGGCGCGTCTCTCGGGGCGGCCGATCGTCCCCGTCGCCGTGGTGACGAGCCGCCGCAAGATCTTCGACAGCTGGGACCGCGCGACGCTGGGGCTGCCCTTCGGCCGCGGCGCCATCGTCATCGGCGAGCCGATCCACGTCGCCCGCGACGCCGACCCCGCGGCGATCGAGGCCGCGCGGCAGGCCGTCGAGCGCGGCCTCGACGACGTGCACGCCCGCGCCTACGCCCGCATCGGCGCCAGCGACCCGGGCGCCGCGCTCGCCGCCGCCCGCCGGCAGGCCTCGGAGGAGCGCGCATGAAGCGCGGCTCGCCGCTCCTGTGGACCTACCGGCTCGGCGTCACCCTGATGACGCCGGCGGCCTCCGGCCTGCTGCTGTGGCGGCGCGGCAAGGGCAAGGAGGACCCGACCCGCCTCGGCGAGCGCCGCGGCCATGCCGGCCGCGCCCGGCCCGCCGGGCCGCTGGTTTGGCTGCACGGGGCTTCCGTCGGCGAGACGCTGTCGATCCTGCCCCTGGTGGAGCGCCTGACCCGCCGGGGCGTGACGGTGCTCGTCACGTCGGGCACGCGCACCTCGGCGCAGCTGGTGGCGCGGCGCCTGCCGCCCGGGGCGATCCACCAGTTCATGCCCCTCGACGTGCCGCTCTACATCAAGCGCTTTCTCGACCATTGGCGGCCGGACCTGGCGCTCTTCGCCGAATCGGAGCTGTGGCCGAACTTCGTCCACGCGCTGGACCGGCGCGGCGTGCCGCTGGTCTTGATCAACGCCCGCCTGTCCGAGCGCTCGTTCCGGCGCTGGATGCGGGTGCCGCAGGCGGCGGAGGCCATGCTCTCGCGCTTCGCGTTCTGCCTCGCCCAGTCCCCCGGCGACGCCGAGCGGCTGCAGCGGCTCGGCGCGCCGCGGGTCTCGATCGCGGGGAACCTGAAATTCGATTCCCCCGCCCCGCCGGCGGATCCGCGCACGGTCGCGAGCCTGCAGGCGCTCACCGCCGGCCGGCCGGTCTGGATGGCGGCCTCGACCCATCCCGGCGAGGAGGAGGCCGCGATCGCAGTGCACCGGGCGCTCGCCAAGCGATATCCCGATCTCCTCACCATCGTCGCGCCGCGCCACCCGCAGCGCGGGCCGGACATCGCCGCGATGGCGCAGGAATCCGGCCTCGTCGCCGTGCGCCGGGCAGAGGGCATGCAGCCCGACCGCGCCGTGGACTTCTACGTGGCGGACACGATCGGCGAGCTCGGCCTGTTCTACCGGCTCGTGCCGCTCGTCTTCGTCGGCGGCTCGCTGGTGCCCCACGGCGGGCAGAACCCGATCGAGCCGGCGAAGCTCGGCGCCGCCATCCTGCACGGACCGCACGTGCACAACTTCACCGACGTCTACGCCGCCATCGACCGCGCCCGCGGCGCCCTGCCGGTGAACGACGCGCGCGCGCTGGCCCAGGCGCTGGCGGATCTCCTCTCCGATCCGGGCCGCATGCGCACCATGGGCCGCGCCGGGACGGCGGCGGTCGAGGGGCTCGGCGGCGCGCTCGAGCGCACGATCCGCGCCATCGACCCGTTCCTGGTCGGGCTGCGCGCAAGCGGGCCGGGCTGATGCGCGCGCCGGGCTTCTGGTCGGCGCAGAGCCCTGGCTGGCCGGCGCGCCTGCTCCAGCCGGCCGCCGCGATCTATGGCGCGATCGCCGCACGGCGCATGGCGCGGGACGGCGCCCGCGCCGCGCTGCCGGTGATCTGCATCGGCAACTTCACCGCCGGCGGCGCCGGCAAGACGCCGACCGCGCTCGCGCTGGCGGCCCTCCTGCGCGAGATCGGCGAGCGCCCCGCCTTCCTGACCCGCGGGCATGGCGGGCGGGCGCGGACGCCGCTCCTCGTCGACCCGGCCGTCCACGACCACCGCGCGGTGGGCGACGAGCCCCTCCTCCTCGCCCGCGCCGGGCCGACAATCGTCTCGCCCGATCGCCCCGCCGGCGCGGCGCTCGCGGCGACGACCGGGGCGAGCCTCGTCCTCATGGACGACGGGCTGCAGAACCCCTCGCTGAAGAAGGATCTCGCCCTCGCCGTCGTCGACGGCGAGACGGGGGCCGGCAACGGCCTGTGCCTGCCCGCCGGGCCGCTCCGCGCGCCGCTCTCCGCGCAATGGCCGCGTGTCGACGGGCTCGTGCTGATGGGCCGCGGCGCCGCCGGGGCGCGGCTCGCGGCGGAGGCGCAGGCGCGCGGCCTGCCGGTCTTTCGCGCCCGGCTCGCGCCCGATCCCGCGGTCTCGGAGCGGCTCGACGGCGCGCGCGTGCTCGCCTTCGCCGGCATCGGCCGGCCGGAGAAGTTCTTCCGGACGCTGGAGGATTGCGGGGCGACGGTGGTCGAGCGCGTGGCGCTGGCCGACCATCACGTCTATCGGCCGGGGGAGGCGCAGGCCCTCCTGGCGCATGCCCGCGCGAAGGGGCTCCTCGCCGTCACCACCGAGAAGGACGCGGCGCGGCTTCCCGCGCTCGAGGGCCTCCTCGCGCTGCCGGTGACGGCGCGGCTCGAGGACCCGGCCGGCCTGCGCGCGCTGCTCGCGGCCGCCCTGGCGCGCCGGCGCGCCGCCGCTCAGCCCTGATCCAGCCCGTCCGCCGGCGCGCGGCCGAGCCGCGCCAGCGCCGCCTGCGGCGAGGCATAGGCCTCCTGCCGCTCGACGCTCCAATAGCGCAGCTGGTCGAGCGGGATCGCCGCCCCGGTCACGCCGCAGCGCACGTAGGAGCCGGGCTTCACCACCCGGATCGTGGAATCGAGATACTCGACCTCGGCCTCGCCGCCCGGCCGTTCCAGCTTGTTCATGCGCCCATCCGTCTCGCGCGCCGCCTCGCGCGCCCTCGCGCAGAGCAATAGCGGAAAGGGGCGTGCGGGTTCAACTCGGGTCGGCGACCTTCATCGACACGCGCCCGGACTCGCCCGGCTTACCGTGCGGCCGAACCACGATCTCGACGTCCCGCTCGAAAGCGGTGAGGAATCCGAGCAGGCGCTCCACGCTGTACTCCCGGAAGTGGCCGCGGAAGAGCCGCGACACTTCCGGCTGGGAAATGCCCATCTCCGCGCCGGCGGCCGTCTGCGTCAACCCTCGTGCGGTGACGAGCCGGTACAGCTCGGTGACGATCTGCGCCTTCAGGTGGTGGACGTCCGCATCGGGACGGCCGAGATCGGCGAACACGCTCCCGCGGGTCTCGTGGACGTCGGTTCCAGGGCTCATCGCATTTTCTCCTTCCCGAAGCGCTGTGCGTGGTCCGCTTCGGCGTCGCGTAACCGTCGTCGGATCAGTTCGATGTCGGTCTGCGGCGTCGCGTTGCCTCGCTTCGACTTCTTCTTGAACGCGTGCAGCACGTAAACGCACTCGGCGAACCGCACGGTGTACACCGCACGGTAGGCATCGCCGTCGTGTTCGTCGACCAGCTCCACGACCCCACTGCCCAATCCTCGCAAGAGCTTCGCTTCTGGCGGCTGAAGCCCCTCCTGGGCGAGGTGAAGGGCAAAGCCGAAGACATCCTGAACTTCTCCCGGGAATTCCAGGTAGTCGCGCCTGCTGGAGGCGATCCACAGCAACGGGCGGGGCTGCAGGAACGGTAGCGGCATGAGATCACTATGAGCTTATACTCATGTTTCGTCAAGGCGGAGAGCCGCCGGAAAACATGCGAACTTCGAGATACGTCCCGCGTTCTCCCGGCGATCCCACCCCGTGCCGAAGGGAGCGCGCCATGGCCTACACCATCTCCACCACCGTCTCGATGCCGTTCGAGGAGGCCGTTACCGCCGCGACCGAGGCGTTGAAGGCGCATGGATTCGGGGTCCTGACCACGATCGACGTGAAGGACACGCTGAAGCAGAAGATCGGCGCCGAGTTCCGTCCCTACCGCATCCTCGGCGCCTGCAATCCGCAGATGGCGCATCAGGCGCTGCAGGCGGAGGACAAGATCGGCGTGATGCTGCCCTGCAACGTCATCGTCCAGGAGCACGCGCCCGGCCGGGTCGAGATCGCGGCGGTGGACCCCGTCGCCTCCATGCAGGCGGTGGAGAACCCGTCGCTGGGCGAGGTCGCCGGGTCGGTCCGCGAGGGCCTGCGTCAGGCGATCGCCGATCTCGAGGCCCGCTCCTGACGCCTCACAGGTCGAACAGGCTGCCCTGCGCCTTGGATTGCGCCTTGCCCTGCGCCTTGGCCGGCGCGGGGCGGGGCTTGCGCGCCGCTGGTGGCTGAGACGGCCTCTCGACGGGCTCGGCCGGTGCGGCCTGCGGCCCGGGCGCGTGCGGCTCGCCGGCGCCCTCCGCCCGCGCGGCGACGCGGCCATCGGCGAATTCCAGCGTCAGCGCCGCACCCGGCGCGATATCGCCCGCCGCGCGCAGCGGCCGGTCGGCGGCGTCGCGCACGAGCGCGTAGCCGCGCGAGAGCACCGACTTGTAGCTCAGGCTCTCGGCGAGCTGCCAGAGGCTCGCCAGCGCGCGGCGACGCTCGCGCACGCCGGCCTTCGCCAGAGATTTCAGCCGATCACCGCAGGCGTCGACCTGCTTGCGGCCGTGGTCGATGCGAGCGCGCTCCAGCGCGACGATGCGCCCGCGCCCGGCGACGAGCCGGGCGGAGAGCGCCTCCAGCCGGTCGCGCCTGCGCTCGAGCCCTGCGCGGAGCGCCCGTCCGGGACGCTCGGCCAGCGCGTCGAGCCGCCCGCGCTCGCGGGTGAGGCGCACGCGCGGCGAGGCGCGGTCGAGGAGCCGGCTCGCCGCGGCGAGGCGCTGCTCGTAGGCGCGCGCGTTGGCGGCGAGCGCCGGGCCGAGCCGCGCGGCGGCGAGGTCGAGCCGCTGGCGCTGCGTGGCGGTGAGATCCTCCGGCCGCGGCAGGGCGCGGGCCGCAGAGCGCAGGTCCGCGCGCAGGCGCTCGACGCGGCGAAGCCACGCCTCCTCGTGCCGCCGCGCCCGGTCGTGGACGATGGCGAGCAGCTCCGCGCGCACGGGGACCACCATCTCGGCCGCGCCGGTGGGTGTCGGCGCGCGCACGTCCGCGGCGAGGTCGATCAGCGTCCAGTCGGTCTCGTGGCCCACGGCCGAGACGACCGGGATCGCGCTCTCGGCCACGGCGCGGACCAGGTCCTCGTCGTTGAAGCCCCACAGGTCCTCGATCGAGCCACCGCCGCGGGCGACGACGATGACGTCCGGGCGCGGCAGGGGTCCGCCCGCGGAGAGGGCGTTCAAGCCGCGCACGCCGGCGGCGACCTCCTCGGCGCAGGTCTCGCCCTGCACCCGCGCCGGCCAGACCAGCACATGCCGCGGAAAGCGGTCCTGCAGCCTGTGCAGGATGTCGCGAATCACCGCGCCCGTCGGCGAGGTGACGACGCCGATCACCCGCGGCAGGTAGGGCAGCGGCCGCTTGCGCTCGGGCGCGAACAGGCCGGCTGCGGCGAGCTTCCTCTTGCGCTCCTCGAGCAGCGCCATCAGCGCGCCGACGCCGGCGGGGGCGATCTGGTCGATGACGATCTGGTAGCTCGACTTGCCGGGGAAGGTGGTGATCTTGCCCGTGGCGATCACCTCGAGCCCTTCCTGAGGCTTGGTCTTCAGCCGCGCGTAGGTGCCCTTCCAGACCACCGCGTCGATCTTCGCCCCCTCGTCCTTGAGCGAGAAATAGCAGTGCCCGGAGGAATGCGGGCCGCGGAAGCCCGAGATCTCGCCGCGCAGGCGGACATAGCCGTAGGCGTCCTCGATCGTGCGCTTGAGCGCGCTCGAGAGCTCGGAGACGGACCATTCGGGGGCGTTGGATGCGGAGCCGGCCATGGCGGCGACATTGGACGAGCCGCGCGCCGGCGGCAACCCGCGCGGGGTCGCGGGCCCGCGATCACGCGATGGTGTGTTTCGCGGCGCGCGGCAGGGCGGCACTCTCTGCCGCGGCCCCGTTCCTGGAGACGCGCATGACCACCGACCCGCTGACACTCCTCGTCGTCTACGGCTCCGTCCGCTCCGAGCGCCAGGGCATCGGGCTCGCGCGGCTGATCGAGCGGCGCATCGGCGAGGCGGGCCACCGTGCGCTCCTCGCCGACCCGCTGGAGATCCGGCTGCCGCTGCTCGACCGGATGTACAAGGAATACCCGAAAGGCGAGGCGCCCGAGCCGATGGAGCGGATGGCGGGGATGATCCGCCAGGCCGACGGGGTCTGCGTCGTCTCGGGCGAGTACAATCACGGCATCCCGCCGGCGCTGAAGAACCTGCTCGATCACTACCTGGAGGAGTGGTTCTTCAAGCCCGCGGGCATCGCCTGCTACTCGGCTGGCCGCTACGGCGGCGTGCGCGCGGCGATGCAGCTGCGCATGACGCTGGCCGAGCTCGGCATGCCGACGATCTCCTCGCTGCTGCCCGTGCCGCAGGTGGGATCGGCGGTCACGCCCGATGGCGAGGACAAGTCGGACTTCCTCGGCAAGGCGAGCGCCAAGTTCCTCGGCGACCTGTTCTGGTGGGCGGAGGCGGCGCGGGCGCAGAAGCGCGCGGCGGGGACGCCTTATTGACGAATCGCTGATCGTCAGGCCGGAAATTCGCCAGCCGCGTCAAGCGGACGGAAAGGTCGGTCGTGGCAGGCTCGTAGGCGTCGGCCCCCTCGGAGACGCCGCCATGATCGTCGCATCCTCCGGGTCCCTCGACGGGATCCTCGTCTTCCTCCTCGTCACCGGCGGCGTGCTGGCGCTGCTCGCGCTCCTCGGCGCCTTCGTCCGCCCAGGCGGCGAGCTCGGGATCGAGCTCGACGGTGACGGCGACGGCGGCGACTGAGCGCGCGACGGCCCGCCGGGACGCGCGTCCCGACGGGCCTGCTTTCTTGCGGTGGAGCAAGACGTCAGCCGTTGTCCTCGGCGCTCTTGCGGACGTATTCGTGCGCGCCGTAGAAGTCGCCGCCCGTGCCGCGCGGGGCGCCGATCGAGCCCGTCGCCGAGACGTCCGGCACGAGGCCGCCGCGCTGCGACTGGAAGAAGAAGTCCTGCTGCTGCGGCTGATCGTAGAGGGTGATCTCGCCGTTCACCTGCTGCGCGAGGGCGGGCGAGGAAGCCGTGGCGGCGAGGGCGGCGACGGCGAGGAAGCGGGTCAGCTTGGTCATGGCGTGTCTCCTTGATGCGTTGGGGGGCGGCGTCCATCGTCGCCCGATGCCCCTTCTTCGCAGGGAGACGCCCGATCTTACCGCAGAGCGCGCAGCCGCTCGCTTGCATCCATGCATGTAACGAATTCGGCATGGGCGACTCGGCAGCCGCGCGCTTCCTCGCTGACAGGACGGCCCGGGAGCGGTACGCTCGCGATCGGGTATGCAACGAGGCGGGGGAAGGGCAGAGCCATGCGGATCGCGATCGTGGGAGCGGGCGGGGTCGGCGCGGCCTACGGCGCGCTGCTCGCCGAGGCGGGGCACGACGTGCGTCTGCTCGCGCGCGGGGCGCATCTCGCGGCCATGCGCGAGCGCGGCCTCACCGTGGTGCGCGACGGCGTTGCGCGCACCCCGACCCTGACCGCGAGCGACGTCGCCGCCGATCTCGGCGTCGCCGACGTCGCGATCCTCGCGGTGAAGCTCTGGGGCACGGAGGAGGCCGGCGAGGCGGCGCGTGAGCTGGTCGGGCCGGACACTCTCGTGATCACCCTGCAGAACGGCGTCGACAGCCGCGACCGGCTGGCCCCGATCCTCGGCGCGGACCGCGTCGTCGCCGGCATCGCCCAGATCTCGGCGGTGATCGACGAGCCGGGCGTCGTCGTCCACCGCAGCCCGTTCGCGCGCATCATCGTCGGCGAGCCGGACGGGCGCCCGAGCGCGCGGCTCGACCGCTTCGTCGCGGCCTGCATCGATGCGGGCATCGAGGCGCGGCAGACGCCCGAGATCGACGTCGAGCTGTGGGCGAAATTCGTCTTCATCGCCTCGCTCAGCTCCGCCTGCGGCGTCTTCCGCGCCGGCGTCGGGCCGATCCTCGCGGATGCGGAGACCCGCGCCTTCCTGATCCGGCTCTTCGAGGAGGCCGTCGCGGTGGGGCGCGCGGAGGGCGTGGCCCTTCCCGACGACCAGGTCGCGCGCACGCTGGCCTTCACCGAGGCCCTGCCGCCGACCATGCGCGCCTCGATGCTGGACGATCTCGAGCGCGGCGCGCGGCTCGAGCTGCCTTGGCTCGGCGGCAGGGTCGTCGCCGGCGGACGCCGCGCCGGCGTGCCGACCCCCGCGCACGAGACCGCGGCGCTCGCCTTGAAGCTGCACGCCGAAGGACGCTAGCGCACCTCCGTCATCCGCGCCACGATCGCGCCCGCGTCGATCCCGCCCGGCAGCGCGCCGTAGGTCAGCGTCGGCCCGCCGGCGAGGCGCGTGGCGCAGAACGCGTCGGCGACGGCCGCCGGGGCGTGGCGCACCAGGAGCGCGCCTTGAAGGGCGAGGGCCAGCCGCTCGGCCACGTGGCGCGCCGAGGCTTCGCAAAGGCGCCCGCCCCCGAGGTCGCGCTCCAGCGCCGCGACCGCCGCGTCGAGCCGCGGGTCCGCCCCGCGGGCGAGGGCGAGCTCGGCCCGCACCGCATCGAGCGCCTCGGGGCTCCTCGCCAGCGTGCGCAGCACGTCGAGCGCGATGACGTTGCCCGAGCCCTCCCAGATCGCGTTGAGCGGGGCCTCGCGGTAGAGGAGCGGCATGCCGCTCTCCTCGACGTAGCCGGAGCCGCCCAGGCATTCGAGGCATTCCGCCACGAAGGGCGCGCAGCTCTTGTTCAGCAGGTACTTGCCGAGCGCCACGGCGAGCCGGGCGAAGGCGCGCTCTCCGGGATCCGCGCCCTCCACCGCCCGGGCGATCCGGAAGGCGAGAACCACGGCCGCTTCGTACGCGATCTGCAGGTCGGCGATGACGGCGCGCATCAGCGGCTGGTCGACGAGCGTCTTCTGGAAGGCGCGACGGTGCGAGACGTGATGATGCGCCCGCGCCAGGGCCGCGCGCATGATGCCGAGCGAGCCGAAGATCGTGTCGAGCCGCGTGCCGTGCACCATCTCGATGATGGTCGCGACCCCGCGCCCCTCCTCGCCGACGAGGAGCGCCCAGGCGCCGTGATACTCGATCTCGGCGGAGGCGTTGGAGCGGTTGCCGAGCTTGTCCTTGAGCCGCATCAGGTGGATGGCGTTGCGCGCGCCGTCCGGCGTCACGCGCGGCACGAAAAAGCAGGACAGGCCGCCCGGCGCATGGGCCAGCGTGAAGAAGGCGTCGGACATCGGCGCCGAGCAGAACCATTTGTGGCCGGTGAGCCGATACGGCGCGCCCTCGCCGCCGGCGCCATCGGGCGCGGCGCGCGTCTCGTTGGCGCGCACGTCCGAGCCGCCCTGCTTCTCCGTCATCGCCATGCCGATGGTGATCCCGGCCTTCTCGGAGACCGGCAGAAGCCGCGGGTCGTAGCGCCCGCCCACCAGCTTCGGCAGCCATGCCTCGGCGAGGGCCGGCGTGCGCCGAATGAGCGGCGCGCTCGCATAGGTCATCGAGATCGGGCACATCACCCCGGGCTCGGCCTGGGTGAAGAGCGCGAGCAGGCCGGCATGCAGCACGTGCCCGCCGCTCTTCCCCTCGGCGTCGCGCGCCCAGGCGATGTCGTGGATGCGGTGCGCCGTCGCGAGCGCCATCAGCGCGTGATAGCTCGGGTGGACGCGCACCTCGTCGAGGCGCATGCCGGTCCTGTCGAAGGTGGCGAGCTCCGGCGGGTGGCGATTGGCGAGGGCGCCCGCCTCCAGCACCGCGGCCGAGCCGACCTCCGCGCCGAGCGCCGTCAGCGCGGGCTCCGCCCATTCCCGCGCCCCGCCCGCCTCGCGCAGGGCGGCCTCGCGGAAGGCGGGATCGGTGGTGAAGGCGTTGCGGCCGGCGAAGAGCGGCGGCTGGTTCGCGACGGCGTGCGTCGCGAGCTCGGCCCGCGGCGGCGCGGCGTCGAGCCCGTAGACGCCGAAGCCGGCGGCGGGATCGTCGAGAGGCCCTGTCATGCCGCACTCTAGCGCCGCGGCGGGCGCGCACCAAGCGGGGCGGCGGGAGGTCAGAGCGCCAGCCCCGCGTCCCAGTACGGCGTCGCGCCGTACAGCCCCTCCAGGAAGCCGATGAAGGCCCGCGTCTTCTGCTCGAGATGCCGCCGGCTCGGATAGACCGCGTGGATGGCGACGCGGCTCGAGGAACGCCAGGCGGGGAGGACACGCACCAGCGCGCCGGTCTGCAGCTCGGGCCCGACGTCCCAGGTGGAGCGCAGCGCGATGCCGGCGCCGGCGATCACGGCCTCGCGCACCACCTCGCTCGAATTCGTGCGCAGCGGCGAGGCGATGCGCACCGTCTCGGGGCCGTCCGGCCCCTCGAGCCGCCATTCGGGCGTCCCGTGGACGAGGAGCGTGTGGCCGGCGAGGTCTGCGAGGGTCGAAGGCGTGCCGTGGGAGGCGAGGTAGCCCGGCGTCGCGACGAGGAGGCGGTGGTTCGGCGCGAGCTTCTTGGCGATGAGGCTCGAGTCGGAGAGGTCGGCGATGCGGATGGCGAGGTCGAAGCCCTCGCCCACCACGTCGACGAAGCCGTCGGAGAGGGCGAGCTCCACGGAGACGTGCGGCTCGGCGTCGAGGAAGCGCACGAGATGGGGGGCGATGTGCATGCGCCCGAAGGAGGTGGGCGCCGAGACGCGCAGCAGCCCGCGCGCCTCCGCCGCGCCGGAGGACGCCCACGCCTCCGCCTCCTCCACCGAGGCGAGGATCGCCACCACCCGCTCGTGGAAGCCCTTGCCCACCTCGGTGAGCGCCAATTGCCGCGTCGTGCGCTGGATGAGGCGCACGCCGAGCCGCTCCTCCAGCCGGCGCATGCGCTTCGAGATCACCGCGGGCGAGAGCCCCAGATCGCGCCCCGCGGCGGACATGGAGCGCGCCGCGACGATGCGTGCGAAGATGTCGAGATCACCCAGACGGTCCATAAATGCCCCGATTGTTTCCGTGGGGGAAACAATCTAACGCAGGCCGCGCCCCTGTTAAGCGGGAAACGTTCGGCCTATGTTGCGGGTCGAAGCCGTCCCCTGGAACCGGTCCAGAAGAGACGCGAGGAGGAGCGCCGATGTCGATCGCCTTCCCGACCCCAGACGAGGCCGTCCTGGCGCGCCGCGACGCGATCCTGGAGGGGCTCGCCCCGCTCGTCGCGCCGGACGCGCTCATCGTCACAGAGGACGAGCGCCGCGCCTTCGACACCGACGCGCTGACCGCCTATCGCAAGCTCCCGCTCGCCGTGGTGCTGCCGTCGACGACCGAGGAGGTCTCGGCGGTGATGCGCTTCTGCAGCGAGAACGGCGTGAAGGTGGTCGCGCGCGGCGCCGGGACCTCGCTCGCCGGCGGGGCGATCCCGCAGGAGGACGCCGTCGTCATCGGCGTCTCGAAGCTCAACCGGGTGCTGGAGACGAATTTCGCCGACCGCACCATGCGGGTGCAGTCGGGCATCACCAACCTCGCCATCTCGCAGGCCGTGGCGCACGAGGGCTTCTTCTACGCCCCCGACCCGTCGAGCCAGCTCGCCTGCACCATCGCCGGCAACGTCGCCATGAATTCCGGCGGCGCGCATTGCCTGAAATACGGCGTGACCACCAACAACCTTCTCGGCCTCACGGTCGTGCTCGTCGACGGCACCGTGGTCGAGATCGGCGGCGACATGCTGGACGCGCCGGGCTACGACTTCCTGGGCCTGATGACGGGCTCGGAGGGCCAGCTCGGCATCGTGACGGAAGCGACCGTGCGCATCCTGCGCGCGGCCGAGGGCGCCCGCCCGGCGCTGATGGGCTTCGAGAGCATCGAGGAGTGCGGCGCCTGCGTCGCGGCGATCATCGGCGCGGGGATCATCCCCGTCGCGCTCGAATACATGGACAAGCCCGCGATCGAGATCTGCGAGGCCTTCGCCCATGCCGGCTACCCGCTCGACGTCGAGGCCATGCTGATCATCGAGGTCGAGGGCTCGGACGAGGAGATGGAGGACGCGCTCGCGCGCATCGTCGAGATCGCGAAGCCCTTCAACCCGCGGGCGCTCAAGGTGGCGCAGACCGAGGCCGAGGCCGCCGCGATCTGGAAGGGCCGCAAGTCCGCCTTCGGCGCCACCGGCCGCGTCGCCGACTACATCTGCATGGACGGCACCATCCCCACCGGCCAGCTGAAATACGTGCTCAAGCGCATCGACGAGATCGTGAAGGGCTACGGGCTCGGCGTCGCCAACGTCTTCCACGCCGGCGACGGCAACCTGCATCCGCTCGTGATGTTCGACACCAACAAGCCGGGCGAGATGGAGAAGGCCGAGGAGGCGGGGGCCGACATCCTCAAGCTCTGCGTCGAGGTCGGCGGCTGCCTCACCGGGGAGCACGGGGTCGGCATCGAGAAGCGCGACCTGATGACGACGCAGTACAACCGGGAGGATCTGCGCCAGCAGCTGCGGGTGCGCGGCGTGTTCGATCCGATGTGGCTGCTCAACCCGGCCAAGGTGTTTCCGCTCGAGGGGCGCGATCTCGACGAGGCGGGCGCGAACGGGCGGGAGGCGGCGTGACGACCCATCGCCCCGCGAGCGAGGACGACGTCCGCGCCCTCGTCTCCGACGCCGCCGCCCGCGCCGTCCCGCTCGCACTCGCCGGCGGCGCGACGAAGCGCGCCGTCGGCCGCCCGGCGCAGACCCAGGAGACCGTCTCCACCGCGGGTCTCACCGGCGTGACGCTCTACGAGCCGGCGGAGCTCGTCATCGGCGCGCGCGCCGGCACGCCGCTCGCCGAGGTGGAGCGGACGCTCGCGGAGAAGAACCAGCGCCTCGCCTTCGAGCCGGCGGACTGGCGCGCGCTGCTCGGGTCCGAGGGCGAGCCGACGATCGGCGCGGTGGCGGCGGGCAACATTTCCGGCCCGCGCCGGATCATGGTGGGCGCGGCGCGCGACGCGCTGATCGGCGTGCGTTTCGTCAACGGTCGCGGCGAGGCGGTGAAGAACGGCGGGCGGGTGATGAAGAACGTCACCGGGCTCGACCTCGTGAAGCTCGTCGCCGGCGCCTGGGGCACGCTCGGCGTCCTCACCGAGGTGACCTTCAAGGTGCTACCGATCCCGGAGCGCACGGCGACGCTGGTCTTCAGCGGGCTGGACGACGAGCGGGCGATCGCGGCGCTCTCGGCGGCTCTGGGCTCGCCCTACGAGGTGACGGGCGCGGCCCATATCCCGGGCGATGGCGGCGGGGCGGGCACGCTGGTGCGCATCGAGGGCTTCGAGGCCTCCGTGCGCTACCGGCTCGGCGAATTGAAGACGCTCCTCTCCGAATACGGCGAGCCGGGGCTCGTCGAGGGGGAGGACGGCGCGGCGCTCTGGCGCGGCGTGCGCGACGCGGCCCCGCTCGTGCAGCCCTCCGAGCGCGCCGTGTGGAAGATCTCCACCGCGCCCTCCCGCGGCCCGGCGCTCGCCGCCGCGATCGGCGCGGCCTGCGAGGCGCGCTGGTTCTACGACTGGGGCGGCGGGCTGATCTGGCTCGCGACGGCGGCCGACGAGGCGGCCGCGGCGGCGGTGCGCGAGGCGACCCGGGCGCACCGCGGCCACGCGACGCTCGTGCGCGCCCCGGCTGATCTGCGCGCGGCGGTCGACGTGTTCGAGCCGCTGCCGGCGCCCATGATGACGCTGACGAGGGGCATCAAGGCGAGCTTCGATCCGAAGGGGATCTTCGAGCCGGGGCGGATGTATGCGGGGGTGTGAGGACGGGACCGCGGGCCGTTCCTTGTCCTTCCCTGTAGGGGAAGGTGGCTCGGCGAAGCCGAGACGGATGGGGCGCGCGGGACGCGCGTTCGGCGAAGCCGAAGAATGGCTCGACCTCCGGCAGACGTCGCGCCGCTTCCGCTTCGCGGAACGCGCTTCGCGCGCCCCATCCGTCACCGCGCTTCGCGCGGCGCCACCTTCCCCTACAGGGAAGGAGAGACGATGCGTTGTTCGGATAGGGTGAGAGCAGGGCCATGCAAACCAACTTCACCGAAGAGCAGCTCCGCGATCCCGCCACGCGCGAATCCGAGAAGATCCTGCGCACCTGCGTGCATTGCGGGTTCTGCACGGCGACGTGCCCGACCTACCTCCTGCTCGGCGACGAGCTCGACTCGCCGCGCGGCCGCATCTACCTGATGAAGGACATGCTGGAGAACGGCAAGCCGGCGAACGCCGAGGTCGTCAAGCACGTCGACCGCTGCCTCTCCTGCCTCTCCTGCATGACGACCTGCCCCTCGGGGGTGCACTACATGCACCTCGTCGATCACGCGCGGGCCTATATCGAGCAGACCTACCAGCGCCCCTGGCACGACCGGTTGCTGCGCTCGGTGCTCGCCGCGATCCTGCCCTATCCGAACCGCTTCCGGCTGGCGCTTCTCGGCGCGAAGCTCGGCGCGCCGTTCAAGGGCGTGGCGCGGGCGATCCCGCTCGTCGGCCAGCGCCTCGCCGGCATGCTCGACCTCGCGCCCAGGCGCCTGCCGGCGCGCTCGGCGATCGACGGGCCGCAGGTGTTCCCCGCGGTCGGGGAGCGCCGCGGGCGCGTGGCGATCCTCCAGGGCTGCGCCCAGCGCGTGCTCGATCCGGGCATCAACGAGGCGGCGATCCGGCTCCTCACCAGGAACGGCATCGAGGTGGTGCAGGCCAAGGGCGAGGGCTGCTGCGGCGCGCTCGTCCACCACATGGGCCGCGAGCACGACGGCCACGCCTTCGCCAAGCGCGCCATCGACGTGTGGACCCGCGAGATCGAGGGCGAGGGGCTCGACGCCATCGTGATCACGGCGTCGGGCTGCGGCACGACGATCAAGGATTACGGCTTCATGCTGCGCGAGGATGCGGCCTACGCCGACAAGGCGAAGCGCGTCTCCGGGCTGGCCAAGGACGTCACCGAGTACCTCACCACGCTGAAGGTGGTGGCGCCCGGCCGCGACGTCTCGGGGCTCACGGTGGCCTACCATTCCGCCTGCTCGATGCAGCACGGCCAGCAGATCCGGCTCGAGCCGAAGACGCTGCTCAAGAAGGCGGGCTTTGCGGTCAAGGACGTGCCGGAGGGGCACATCTGCTGCGGCTCGGCCGGCACCTACAACCTGCTCCAGCCCGAGATCGCCGGCCAGCTGCGCGCCCGCAAGGTGGCGAACATCGAGAAGACGAAGCCCGACCTGATCGCCACCGGCAATATCGGCTGCATGACGCAGATCGGGAAGGGCACCGACATCCCCATCGTCCACACCGCCGAATTGATCGACTGGGCCGGCGGCGGCCCGCTGCCGCGGGCGCTGGAGGCGGCCGGGTGGGAGGACCGCCCGATGGCGGTCGCCGCGCGGCAGGCGGCGGAATGACGCCGCCGTCTCCCCTCTGCCTCGCGGCTCACCCCTCCCCTGCGCTCCGCGCCGCGGCGGCCGCGCGCACCGGCGGCCCCTCGTCGAGCGAGCGCGTGCGCACCTGCGGCAGGGCGTTCGGATGGGTCTCCCGCAGCCAGGCGACCATCGCCTCGCGCACGGCGCAGCGCAGGTCCCAGGCCTCGCCGGGCGTGCGCGCGCTCATGATGCAGCGCACCGTGATCGTGTGCCGGTCGGCGTCGACGACCTGAAGCCCGACGGTCTCGCCGTCCCAGAGCGGGGAGGCCCGCACCAGCGCCTCGAACCTCTCGCGCACGGCGTCCACCGGCGTCGAATAGTCGAGATACCAGTAGACCGAGCCGATCAGCGTGTGCTCGTGGCGCGTCCAGTTCTGGAACGGCTGCTCGATGAAGCGCTTGAGCGGGATCACGAGGCGACGCAGGTCCCAGGTGCGCACCACGACGTAGCTCGTGCGGATGTCCTCGATGAAGCCGAACTCGCCCTCGATGATCACCGCGTCGTCGATGCGCATGGGCTGGGTGATGGCGATCTGCAGGCCGGCGATGATGTTGGAGAGCACCGGCTGCGCGGCGAGCCCGATGACGAGGCCCGCGACGCCGGCGGAGGCGAACAGGCTCGTCCCGTATTGCCGCGCGACGGGGCTCGTCGTCAGCAGCGCGGCGAAGGTGAGGAAGCCCACCAGGATCACCGCGATCCGGCGCAGCAGCCGCACCTGCGTCTGCGCCTTGCGGGCGAGCGTCACGTCCTCGCTCTCGCCCGGCAGCCGCGCCAGGTAGATCTCGGCCGAGACGTCGACGACCACGATCGCCGCCCATCCGCAGACCACGATGAAGGCGAGGAGGAGCCCGTAGGCGAACCAGCCGCGGACCTCCGGATCGAGCGGGGTCGCGGGAAGCGCGCCGGCGAGGAAGACGAGGACGAGGGCGAGCCGGGTCGGCCGGCGGATGCGGGCGAGGAGGCCGCGGCCGAGCTCGCCCATCCGCCGCCCGAAGCTCGCCCGGATCGCCCGGACGGCGATGCCGTGCAGCACCAGGGCGGCGAGCGCGAACAGCGCCAGCACGAGCGTGGCTTCCGCCCAGGCGGGCAGGCCTTCGATCAGCAGGCCCGCGTCGCGCGCGAGCCGCGACAGCGTCTCCACGGTGCCTCTCCCCTCGTCGCCTGGATTGTCGAACGCGAGGGGAGCTTGGCGGTTCCGCCGCCGCCGAGGCGGAGCGGCGGCGCGCGGTCAGCGCGAGATCGCGATGCGCCGGTCGGCGATGTCGTTCGCGATCGTCTCGAAATGCGAGACCAGCGTCTTCACCTCCGAGCGGAACACGTGGGCGGGCGACGTGGCGCATCCCTTCAGCAGCGAGTGGGCGCTGTTCGAGTTCAGCGCGAAGCCGACGGTGAAAATCTCGATGCCCTGCGCGCGCATGGCGGCGCAGACCGTCTGCATCTTGTCGTCGAGAGCGTCGCGGTTGTTGGAGCGGGTGAGGCCGTCGGTGTCGGACAGGCGGCCGTAGGCGGTGAAGTCGCTGTCGCCCGCCGGCGCCATGCCGCTGAAGAAGTTGTTCTCGCCGTCGGTCATGAAGACCACGATCTTCTCCGTCTCCCCCCGGTCGAAGGCGTGCGGCCAGCCCTCGTCGCCCCACAGGCCTTGCCAGCTCAGCATGCGCCAGCCCCAGAGCATGCCGATATGCCCCAACGTGCCGCCCCGGTGCCAGGCTTCGAAGTCGTCGATCTCGTCGACGAGCCGCCGGCGGTCGTTCGTGAAGGCGATGATCTCGTTCTTGGGGCAGCCGAGATTGGGGCCGCGGCCGTTGTTGGAGCTGGCGTTGGTGTTCCACTCCTCGTCGATCGGTCCGGGGAGGTAGGAATTGAAGCGGGCGCTGCCGCCGCCGAGGCCCCGCCAGGACGGCCAATAGAACGGCCGGAAGGGCTCCGTCGCGGGCGTGTCGGCGGTCAGCTCGTAGTCGGTCCGATAGCGCTCCATCACGCAGCCGGCCCAGCCGTCGGCGACGTGGCAGGCGCCGTCGACCTCGACCCCCGGGCAGGCGCCCGCCGCGGTCCATTCGTGCAGCTCGCCGATGTAGCAGAGCTCCAGATCGGCGTCCCAGGTCACGTTCGTGCCCCGGCAATGCGGCTTGGGCACCTCGTCGCCGGAGAAGACGTAGCGGTTCTCCACGATCGCCGAGAGGCCGCCGGGGGCGGGCCCGAGCCAGTCCTGGCGGGCGCGGCCGATGTTCACGGCGGAGGAATAGGGAACCATGCCGACGCGGATGCGGTCGTCGGTGCGCCCCTCCGGGAGGAGCGTCTCGACGAAGCGCCTGGCGGAATCGCGCAGGGCCCGCATCTTGCTGCCCTTCATCGATCCGGTGACGTCGACGACGAGCACGATCTCGTAGCTCTTGTCGGACGTCGTGACCTCGCTCTCCACGGTGAAGTCGATCTCCTCGACGCCGATCAGCCCGGCGAAGGAGGTGCGCATGCGCAGGTCCGCTTCGACCCGAAGGCGCGGCGCGCCGGTTTCGGGATCGACCACGTCCGTGGGCCGCACGGCGACGAGCGTCGTGCCCCCGGAAAGGTCGCCGAGCCGCGCTTCGACGAATTCCTCGGCGGCGGTCTTGCGGGCGAAGGTCGTCTCGCGCGAGATGGCGGCGAGCGCGGCGGCGTCGACCAGGGCCTGAGCCTGCGCCCGGGCTCCGTTCACGCGCGAATAGTCGACCGCGGCCCCCGCCATGGCGATGACGGGCACGATCGCGAGCCCGAGAGCGACGCCGACGGCGCCGCGTCGATCCTTGCGAAAGGTCTCGAACATTCCTCGACCCTCTTGGCGTTCGATCGTCGGCGCGATCCGCGCCGGTCGGTGGCGACACTGCACCGGAACACGTTGCGATCGCGCGGACGATTTCGCTAAAATGCGATGCATCTCCCCGAAATGCCGGACCGCTCCAGCGCGCAGCGGTCCAGAGGCAGACGATCGCCCTCGTCGCTGCTGGCGTCGCGGCCCGGTTCTGGCTAGAGATCGCGCATGGCGGACGGCGACGACGAGATCTGGCGGGACGAGGCGGGCTTGCGCGACGCCCTGATCGCGCTCGTCGACTTCCACGTGGCGGCGGGCGTCGACCTGGCGCTCGACGAGACGCCGCACGACCGCTTCGCCGACGAAGCCGCCCGCCGCGCCGGCGAGGCGGCGGCGCGCGAGGCCGCCTCCCGCGACCGCCTCCCGCTCCCGCCCCGGACCCCGGCGCCGGCGGCGAACGCCGCGCCCGTCTCGCGGGGGCCTGCCGTCCCGCCCGGCGCGCTCGACGCCGAGGAGGCCGCCGCGAGCGCGCGCGCCCTCGCCGAGGCGGCGGGGGATCTCGCGGCGCTCGAGGCCGCGCTCGCGGGCTTCGACGGCTGCGCGCTCAAGGCCTCGGCCAAGAGCCTGGTCTTCGCCGACGGCACGCCGGGCGCGCGGGTGATGATCGTGGGCGAGGCGCCGGGCGCCGACGAGGACCGCACCGGCAAGCCCTTCGTCGGCCGCGCGGGGCAGCTCCTCGACCGGATGCTGGCGGCGATCGATCTCGCCCGCACGGACGTCTACATCGCCAACGTCATTCCCTGGCGGCCTCCGGGAAACCGCACGCCGACGACCCAGGAGGTCGCGGCCTGCCTGCCCTTCACCCGCCGCCAGATCGCGCTGGCCGATCCGGACATCCTGGTCTGCATGGGCGCGCCGGCGACGCAGACGCTGCTCGGCGTCAAGGACGGCATCCTGCGCGCCCGCGGGCGCTGGCTCGCCTACGATACCGGCCGGCGCGAGATCCGCGCCCTGCCGATGCTCCACCCGGCCTACCTGCTGCGCCAGCCGCTGCAGAAGCGCCTCGCCTGGCGGGATCTCCGCGCGCTGAGGAAGGCGCTGCGGGAGAGCTGATCACCCGAAGGCGCCGTCCTTCGCGAGGGCGGCGATGGCGGCCTCGTCGAGGCCGAGCACCTCGCGCAGGACCGCGACGCGATCGGCGCCGAGGCGCGGCGGAGCCTGGTCATAGGCGACCGGGGTGGCGCGCATCTTCAGCGGGTTGCCGAGGAGCCGCAGCGGCGCGCCGCCCGCCGGCGAGGGCATCTCGATCACCATCTCGCGGGCGCGGGTGTGCTCGTTCTCGAGCGCCTCCGGCACGCTCGCCACCGGGCCGGAGGGCACCGAGACGGCGTTGAGCCGCGCCACCCACTCGCTCACCGGGGCCGTCTCGATCACCGGATCGACGAGCGCGTTCAGCGCGTCGAGATTGGCGAGCCGTCCGGAATTGCGGGCGAAGCGCGGGTCCTCGGCGAGCGCGGCGAGGCCCAGAGTCTCGCAGAAGCGGCGGAACTGGCCGTCGTTGCCGACCGCGACGACCAGATGCCCGTCGGCGGCGCGGTAGGTCTGGTAGGGCGCGATGTTCGGGTGGCGGTTGCCGAGCCGCCGCGGGGCCTTGCCCGAGACGAGCGTGTTCGTCGCGGCGTTGACGAGCCAGGAGATCTGCGTGTCGTAGAGCGACACCTCGAAGAACTGGCCCTCGCCGGTGGCGTCGCGGTGGCGCAGGGCGGCGAGGATGCCCACGACGGCGTACATGCCGCACATCAGGTCGGAGATGCCGACCCCCACCTTCATCGGCTCGCCCTCGGGCTCGCCGGTGATGCTCATGATGCCGCCCATGGCCTGGACCAGGAAGTCGTAGCCGATCCGGTCGGCATAGGGCCCGTCGTGGCCGAAGCCGGTGATCGAGCACCAGACGAGGTCGGGCTTCACGGCCTTCAGGTCGGCGTAGCCGAGCCCGCGGCGGGCGAGGTCGCCGGGCTTGTAGTTCTCGACCACCACGTCGGCCCGCCGGGCGAGATCCCGGATCAGGCCCGCGCCCGCGGGCGTCGCCATGTCGACCGCGATCGAGCTCTTGTTGCGGTTGGCGGCGAGGAAATAGGCGGAGAGCTCGGTCGGCTCGCCCGCCTCGTCGGCGACGAAGGGCGGGCCCCAGGATCGCGTATCGTCGCCGGCGCCGGGACGCTCGACCTTGATCACCCGCGCGCCGAGATCGCCGAGGAGCTGCGTCGCGCTCGGGCCGGCGAGAACGCGGGTGAGGTCGAGCACGGTGAGCCCGGCGAGGCTGCGGGGCGCGGCGGGCGGGCCGGCGGGACGGCTGGCATCGGTCGGCATCGGGGCTCCTCGCGAGGGGACGCGCCGCCCGGCTTAGCCGACCGCTCCCCGCGACGGAAGCCGCCGGGCGTTCGCAAGGGCGAATTCCGCTTTCGCGCGCCGTCGCGAGGCGGTAAATCTTGCGTGAAGCGCAAAGACGGCCGAGGGGGGGCGGGATGATCGGACGAGCGGCGGGCCGCGCAGGCGGGTTCACCAGCGCGGCGGGGCGCGCTCTTCTCATCGCGGCGATCGGCGTCGGGCTCGGCGCTGCGACGACGGCGACGAGAGGCTGGGCGCAAGCCCCCGACATCGATTGGGGCGCCGACACGAGCGCCTTCGCCAACGACCGCGAATGCGACGATCCGCGCTTCGAGGGACCCGGCATGGCCAAGGTCCTCGACGACGCGAATATCGGCGCGGACGCGAGCGACTGCTTCGAGCTGTTCAAGCGCGGCCGCATCGTCCTGCGCGCGGACGCCCCGTCCGTCGCCGTCGCCGGCACGGACCTCGATTTCGGCGACGACACGGGCCGCTGGGCGAACGACGGCGAATGCGACGACCCGCGCTTCGAGGGCGAGGGCATGGCGGCGGTGCTGGTCGAGGAGGATCGGCTGCGCGACGCCAGCGACTGCCGCCGGCTCTACGAGCAGGGCGCGATCGCCCTGCGCGGCGACGCCGCGCCGGCCGCGCCCGGGCGACCGGACGTCGCCGGCGTCGATTTCGGCGACGACACGGGCCGCTGGGCGAACGACGGCGAATGCGACGACCCGCGCTTCGACGGCGAGGGCATGGCGGCGGTGCTGGTCGAGGAGGATCGGCTGCGCGACGCCAGCGACTGCCGCCGGCTCTACGAGCAGGGCGCGATCGCCCTGCGCGGCGACGCCGCGCCGGCCGCACCCGGGCGACCGGACGTCGCCGGCGTCGATTTCGGCGACGACACGGGGCGCTGGGCCAACGACGGCGAATGCGACGACCCGCGCTTCGAGGGCGAGGGCATGGCGGCGGTGCTGGTCGAGGAGGATCGGCTGCGCGACGCCACCGATTGCCGCCGGCTCTACGAGCTGGGCGCCATCGACCTGATCGGGGAGACGCGGGCCGACGTCGCCCCGGCCGCACCGGCCATGCCCGCGGCCCCGGCGGCGCCGTCAGCCCCGGCGGGCATCGATTTCGGCGACGATTCGAGCCGCTGGGCCAACGACGGGGAGTGCGACGACCCGCGCTTCGAGGGTGAAGGCATGGCCGTCGCCACCGTGGAGGACGACCGGATGCGCGACGCCAGCGATTGCAGCCGGCTCTTCGCCGAGGGGCGCATCACCCTGCGCTGAGGCGCGCGCTTTCCTCCGGGCCGTCGTGCGCCTACATGGGACGCGATGGCCCGTCTCCTGACCTACAACGTCCATTCCTTCATCGGCACCGACCGCAAGCGCGACCCGCGCCGCATCGAGCACGTGATCCGCGAGAGCGGCGCGCGCGTCGTGGCGCTCCAGGAGGTGCGCTGGAGCGCGCGCCACGAGGGCGCGCACGCGCTGCAAACGCTCGCGCGCGACCTGAAGATGGACTTCCGCTTCCAGCGCACCGCCACCTTCGCCGGCGAGCAGTTCGGGCTCGCTATTCTCTCGGACCTGCCCATGCGGCTCGTGAAGGGCGGCCCGCTGCCGCGGCTCGGGCCGGCCCTGCCGGAGCGGCGCTCGGCGCTGTGGGTGGAGGTCGAGACGGCGCAGGGGACGCTGCAGGTGATCTGCACGCACCTCGCGGTGCTCTCGCGCCGCGACCGCATGGCCCAGGCCGAGGCGCTGCTCGGGCCCGACTGGCTCGGCGGCGCGGAGGGGCCGGCGGTGCTGATGGGCGATCTCAACGCCGGCATGCGCGCCCCCGCCTACAAGCGCCTCGCCGCCGCCCTCGCCTGCGCCCGCAGCGACCTGCCGGACCGGCACCCGACCTTTCCCTCCTGGATGCCGCTGACGCGCATCGACCACATCATGGGCGCCAACGGGGCGCGGCTCGAGAACGCGCATGCGCTGCGCACCGCGCTCACCCGCGTCGCCTCCGACCACCTCCCCTTCGTCGCCGAGCTCGCCCCGCCTCACTGAGCGGGCGTGCCATCGCGGGCGAAAGCGTGCTAGACGCGCTCGCGGAGGCCTGAAGACCCGATGGCGAAGAAAAAGAACGTCCTCATGTCCGGCGACACCTGGCCGATGATGCGCCGGCTGTGGCGCGATCGCATGCGCGCGCATCGCGGCACCCTCGCCATCGTCCTCGTGCTGATCGCCATCGGCGCGGCGGCGACGGCGCTCTACCCGCTCCTGATCCGCGAGGCCTTCGACGCCTTCGACCGGCGTGACCTCGACCTGATCTTCTGGGCGCCTCTCGTCGTCGTCGTGGTCACCTCGATCAAGGGCTTCGCCCTGTTCGGCCAGACCGCGCTGACCCAGCGCACGGTGGCCCGCATCGAGGCCGACATGCAGGCCGCGCTCTACGCGCGCCTCCTGTCCTTCGACCTCGCCCAGCTCGGGCGCGAGAGCCCCGCCTCGCTGACCCAGCGCTTCACCACGGACTTCACCTACATCCGCGAGGCGATGGTGCGGATCTTCACGGTGTTCTTCCGCGACATCGCCACCATCCTCGCCCTCGTCGTGGCGATGATCGTGATCGACCCGTGGATGACGCTCATCGCCGCCCTGGTCGCGCCCTTCATCGCGCCGCCCATCGCGCGGATCGGCAAGCGCCTGCGCCGCGTCTCGACGGCGACGCAGGAGCAGATCGGCGACATGGCGGGCCTCGTCTCGGAGAGCCTCTCCGGCGTGCGCATCGCCAAGACCTACCGGATGGAGCCCTATCTCGAGGGGCGCGCGCGGGCCGCCTTCGACCAGGTACGCGACCTCAAGATCAAGGCCGCGACCCAGCGCGCGCGGCTCGACCCGCTGCTCGAGATCGCCGGGGGCGCCGCCGTCGCCGCGGTGCTCGCGCTGATCGGCTTTCGTATCGGGCGCGGCGAGACCACGATCGGCGACTTCACCGGCTTCGTCACGGCGCTGCTGATGGCGGCGCAGCCGATCCGCGCGCTCGGCAACCTCAACGCCATCGTGCAGGAGGCCGTCGCCGCGCTCCACCGCCATTGGGCGATCCTCGACGAGGCGCCGCGCATCCAGGATCCGCCGGCGCCGGAGCCCCTCCACCTCGTCAAGGGCGAGGTGCGCTTCGCGGACGTGCGCTTCCGCTATCGCCCGGACGCACCGGCGCTGGAGGGCATCGATCTCGTCGCCCGCGGCGGCGGGACGACGGCGCTCGTCGGCCGCTCGGGCTCGGGCAAGTCGACGCTGCTCGCCCTCGTCCCGCGCCTCTACGACCCGACCGAGGGCGCGGTCCTGATCGACGGGCAGGACGTGCGCGGCCTGTCGCTCGAGAGCCTGCGCGGCGCCATCTCCGTCGTGTCGCAGGACGCGATCCTGTTCGACGACACGATCCGCGCCAACATCGCCTTCGGCCGCCCCGGGGCGAGCGAGGCGGAGATCGTCGCGGCGGCGCAGGCGGCGGCGGCGCACGACTTCATCGCCGCCCTCCCCGACGGCTACGACACCCGCGTCGGCTCGGCCGGCGGGCGGCTCTCCGGCGGCGAGCGCCAGCGCGTGGCGCTCGCCCGCGCCTTCCTGAAGGACGCGCCGATCCTCCTCCTCGACGAGCCGACGAGCGCGCTCGACGCCCAGTCCGAGCGGCTCGTCCAGGACGCCCTCGAGCGGCTGATGGCGGGGCGCACGACGCTCGTCGTCGCCCACCGCCTCTCCACCGTGCGCGACGCCGACGAGATCGTGGTGCTGGAGGCCGGCCGCATCGTCGAGCGCGGGACGCATGCGGCGCTCGTCGCCGCCGGCGGCGCCTATGCGCGGTTGGAGCGCCTGCAGTTCACGGGCGAACACCTCGACGCCGGCTGAGGGGCGACCCGCGCACCGGTAGCGCCGCCTTGGGGATAACCTGCATCCGCGAGTTTCGTGGCGTGCGCCCCTGCGCTATCCCTGTCTCGTCGAGGCGAGGGAGGGGCGCATGCTGGACCAGCTGACCTACGAGGATTTCAAGGACGACATCGGCAAGACCTTCGTGCTCGAAGGCATCGGCGGGCGCGTCGAGATGGAGCTGATCGCCGCCCGGCTCTCGCCCTATCCGGCGCTGCCCGCCCGCCGACGCGGCTTCGCCATCCTCTTCGTCACCGCGCCCACCCCGGCGCTCGACAACCAGATGTACAACATCCGCCACCCCCGCCGGGGCCTGATGGAAGGCGTCTTCATCACCCCCGTCTTCCCCGCCGCCGAGGACATGGAGAAGCTCAACGGCAGGCGCGTCTACGAGGCGGTGTTCAACTGAGGGCGGCGGCCCCTCGGGCTCACCCCTCGAACAGCACGAAGGCCGCCCAGGTCGCCGGATCGGCCTCGACCGGGTCGGCGCTCCCGGCGAACTCCCGCTGCGTGGCCTGCAGGGCGGCGGCGGGGTCGCTGGGGCCGGTCTGGGTGAGCCAATTCCAGTAGAAGCTGGCCATGAAGCGCTGGGTCAGAAGATCGTCGATGTTCCACAACGCAAGGAGCACGTTCCGAGCGCCGGCGACGTAGAAGGCGCGCGGCAGCCCCTCGAGGCCCTCCGAATAGTCCACGGCACCCAGCGCCGTCCGACAGGCCGACACGACCACGAGCTCCGTCCCACGAAGGTCCAGCGCCTGCGCCTCGAAGGCGTGGAGGATACCGTTCTCACCATCGGCGCCGGTGCCGCCGTCCAGTGCGCGGTTCGCGTCCGCGAGCGCGACCCCCGCCTGAAGAAGCGGACGGCCCGGAACGAGCATGTCGTCGAGATAATACCCGTGCGTCGCGAGATGCAGGACGCGCGGCGCTTGAGCGAGGGACATCAGCGCCGCCTCGCTGGCGTCGCGACCGAGCCGAGGAGGCGAAACCGGCTCCTCCGGCCGTAACGCGGCGTACAGCTCGGTGATCGCCTCGGCTTCCGCCCCGCTGTAGGCGAGCGGTGCGAATCCCGTCAGGTCGCCGGCGCGCAGCGCCCCGAGCGCGGCGCGAGACTCCGGACCGGCGCTCGTGACGCCCGCGGGAACGAGGAGCGCCGCCGAAGCGTCGGTGCTTCGAGGGAGGGGGCCGTAGTCGATCCCGCCGAATACCAGGAGACCGTTCGCGTTCAAGGGCGTCTTCGGCGCCGCGAGATCACGTCCGGTCTGAAGCAGGCGCAGGTCGAAGCGATCGATCAGGAGCCGCCCCTGCCGGTCCTTCAGCGCGGCGAACGGCATCGCGTTGAAGGCGCCGTCCGGCACGAGGTAGAGACGATCGACACCGTCCAGGTGCGGCAGGAGCGGGGCGATCAGCGCCGCATCGAGGTCTCGCGCCGCCGTGACCTGTCGCGCGCGCCCCTGCGCGTCGTCGCCGGGCTGGACGATCCGTTCGCGGAGGGCTTCGAGCGGCGCGGCCTCGCCGAGGTCGACGAGCGTCGGCGCGCCGTCCGCACGCAGGACGCCGGCGAGGAGACGCCATGCGCCGGGGCGCGCGGCGGGAACCTCGGGCTGCCGATAAAGACGAAGCTCGACGAGCGCTTCGTCCGATTCGAGCGCGGCCTGAACGTCCGTCGTGCCGACCGCGCCCCGCTGTTGCGCTTCCGCGTATTCGGGCGAACGCAGACGCAGCCGCGCCTCCGCGGCGTCGAGCGCTTCGATGACGTCGTTCACTCCCTCGGGATCCTGCTCGGCGTCGAAGACAGCCCGCGACAGAGCGCGTGCGCCGTCGCGGACGGCTCGCGCCGCCTCCACGGCCTCGGGGTCGTCGCTCTCGTTCAGCAGACGCACGACGACGGCGTCGTCGAGCGCACGGCGCATCTTCCAGCGCAAGAGGAGATCGAAGGCGAACGTCGTCGCCTCGGGGGCGGGATGCGCGACGGCGAGCGAGAAGGCGGCGTCTTGGTAGCGGGACGCGGCCTCCAGAGCCGTGCGGCGCGTAGGCTCGGCGTGCGTTGTCCGCAGCTCGACTGTGAGCGCTCTCGCAAGGCGTTCGTCCGCAAGCCGAAGCTGAGCGAGCGCGCGGCTCGGAAGACCGCGATATTGATAGAGCGCGGCGAGATTCGCGCGAGCGGCGACGGCGGCCAAGGGAGGCAACAGGTCGGCCCTGGTCGGCTCGTTGAGAAGCCGCTCGAACATGGATTGCGCCTCTCGGATGCGGCCAGAAGAAAACAGAATCGCGGCTCTCGCCGCCCGCGAGCTCAACGTCTGCGGATGCTCGCGCCCGAAGCGCCGCTCGAAGCTTTCCAGCGCACGTTGGGAGAGGTGTTGCGCATCGTCGTGCTGACCAAGACGGCCGAGGTAAATCGAGTAATTATGCATGATATTTGCAGAGATCGTAGAGTTCATGGAGGATAGTTCTTCTGAGAGGACTAAAGCCCTTAGGTAAAAAAGGCCAGCTTCCTTCAGATGCTCTCTCTCCAGAAGTACTAAAGCAAGATTATTCAATGTAATTGCTTTCTCGATACTCAAAGACTCTGTAGTTGCGTTCTGCGCATCCAGGGCACGAGCGATCAGCTCTTCGGCCTCTTCGTATCTCTCCTGGGCGAGGTAGATCAGCCCTAGATTGTTCAGCGCGCGAACGATATCCGGGTGGTCCGGCCGCAGCACGTCCTCGCGGGACCGAAGGACCCGCAGAAGCAGGGTCTCTGCTTCGCCGAACCTGCCTCGATCCCAATAGTTCCCTGCCAGGTTGGAAAGGACCCGCAGAAGCGTGTGGCGATCAAGGCCGCCGCCGTCGCTCGACCTGCTTATGACTGATATATAAAGCTCTTCTGCTTCCGAGTAATTGCCGACAATATCGAGAATATAGGCAAGATTTGAGATCGCTTCGAGCGTTGCCGGATTGTCTTCTCCGTAGGTCGTCTCGTTCATCTCGACTATCTGAAGAAACAGCTTCTCGGCTCGATCGAGCTGCTCTCTCTCGAGATGATGACGTGCCAATGCGGTCAATGCGGAGCGGCTTCGTTCGTGTTCCGCCCCGAGCGTCCGCTCGTAGGCGGCGAGGACACGTCGTCTGAGCAGCTCGGCCTCCGGGAAGCGTCTTTCCTGCTCCAGCAAGCCTGCGAGGCTCTCGAAGACAACGAGCGTATCCCGGTGTTCAGGGCCGAATTTCTTACTCGATCCCTGAAGTACCCATCTGTAGATCGGCTCGGCCTCACGAAGGCGCGCCTGCCGCGAGTAAGCTCCGGCGAGTTCATAAGCTGCGGCAAGCGTACCCTCGTGCCATACACCGAGAGTCTTGGCGCGTATCTTCACCACCGCTCGAAGCAGCTTTTCCGCCGCTGTATTCTGGTCCAATCGGAGATTCACCATAGCGAGATCGAACATGGCTGCCGTCGTCTCCGGGTGCGGCAGTCCGTGAACACGCAGGCGAATTTCGAACGCCCGTCTCGTCAGCGGCCTCGCCTCTGCATCGCGACCTCTCAGGCTGAGGATCGCCGCGTAGAGATTCAGACCTTCGACCGTGCGCAGATGACGCGTGCCGAATTCGACCTCCAGCGAAGCGAGGTGGGCACGGGCAAGCGAGAGGGCGCCGGCGTAGTCACCGGCTCGGTACAGCTCGACGACGCGCGCCTGCACGTCGCCCATCCCGCCCGGAACTTCGCCGTCCTGCGCCGGTGCGCGCGCGACGGCGAGAACCAGCAGCAGGCAGAGGAGGGCGGAGGCGAGGCGGCGCATGGCGTCCCTCTTTCGCGCTTCGATCTGATCAATTAAGCATGAGTTGCGAGATAACTCTATTCCGGATGGTTCCGATGATCGTCGCGCCGTGGCGCCTCGCGCTCCTGCTGCTGCCGCTCCTCGCCGCCCCCGCGGCGGCGCAGGCGCCGCTGTGCTTCTGCCTCGCGGAGCGGGGAACCGAGTTCGTCACATATCGCAATTGCACGGAGGCGACGCCGCCGACGGGGGGGACGCCGGTCGCGCAATGCACCGACCTGCGCACCGGCGCGATCGGCACCATCCGCGACGTCGCCGCCTTCGATCGCCTGCCCGCCGGCGAGGCGGGGTGCAACCCGTGCCGGCCGCGGATCTCGCTCGACGATCGCGAGACCCGTCCGCGCGGCGAGGACGAAGACGACGAGGCCGCCACGCAATGAGCGCCGGCACGCCCCCGGTCGCCCCGCCGCCATCCCTGCCCGCGATCTTCGGGGAGGCCGGCGTGCTCACCGCCTACGCCGCCGCCCTCGCCTACGTGGCCGGGTGGTCCTATGCCGATCGCTGGTTCGCGGAGCTCGGCATCGGG
Source organism: Salinarimonas sp. (assembly GCF_040111675.1). Lineage (NCBI taxonomy): Bacteria > Pseudomonadati > Pseudomonadota > Alphaproteobacteria > Hyphomicrobiales > Salinarimonadaceae > Salinarimonas > Salinarimonas sp. Next base: position 284,055 of record NZ_CP157794.1, read on the forward strand.
CTCTCCGAGCTCGACGGGTTCGGCGTCGAGGACGTTGCCGTCTACGCGCTTTGGGTGCTGCGCGACGCCTGGGCTTGGAGCCTCGGCTTCCTCGCGCTCGCGGTGGGCCTGCTCGTCGCGCTGTGGCGCTGGCGCGGGAGGCTCGGCGGCGGGCCGGAGCCGGTGGCGCTCGGCGCGGTGGTGCTGGCGCTCGCCTCGCTGCTCGGCGCCGCCCAGCTCGGCGCCATGCGGGCGAGCGATCAGGTCGAGCGGCTGTTCGAGACCGGCTACGTCGACTTCCCCCGCATCGCCGTGATCCCGCTGCCCGAAAGCCCGCTCCAGGCGGTGCTCGGGCCGCCGCGCGACATCGGCGCGAGCACCTGCCTGCGCGAGATCTTCGCCGATCGCACCAACGTCTACGCCTATCTCGGCTACGCGCCGCCGCCATCGGCGCCCCCTCCGGCGCGCCCGGACATCCTGGTGCTGCCGCGCGCCGAGATCGCCTACGTCCGTATCGTCACCGGCGTCGCCGACCTGTGCGAGCGGCCCTCTACTGAATCACCAGATCCGCCTGCAGCGCCCCCGCCGACTTGATCGCCTGGAGGATGGCGATGATCCCGGCGGGGCGCAGGCCGATCTGGTTGAGGCCGGCGACGAGGGTCTGGAGGGACGAGCCCTGGAGGATGGCGAGGCGGCCTTCCTCCTGGGCGACCTCGACGCGGGTGTCGGGGAGGACCACCGTCTGCCCGTCCGAGAAGGGCGCCGGCTGCGAGGCGACCGGCAATTCGGTGATGCGCACGGTGAGGTTCCCGTGGGTGACGGCCACCGTCGAGATCCGAACGTCCGCGCCGATGACGACGGTGCCGGTGCGCTCGTCGACGACGACGCGGGCGGGCGTGTCCGGCTGGACGATCAAGTCGCCGATCTCGGCGAGGAAGCGCACGGGGCTCACCTCCGGCGGGTTCACCAGGAGCACCGAGCGGTAGTCGCGCTCGTAGGCGCCGCGCCCGCCGAAGCGCGCCTGGGTGTAGACGTTGATGGCGTCGGCGATGCGCACCGCCGTGCGGAAATCCGGGTTCCTGAGCTCGAGGATCAGCGAGCGCATGTTGCCGAAATGGTCGGGCAGCTCCCGCTCGATCAGCGCGCCGTTCGGCACGCGGCCCGTGGTCGGCACGCCCTGCGTGACGATCTCGGCCTCGCCGGCGGCGGAGAAGCCGGTGACGGCGACGGGCCCTTGCGCGACGGCGTAGATCTGCCCGTCGGCGCCCATGAGCGGCGTGATCACGAGCGTGCCGCCGAGCAGCGAGCGCGCGTCTCCCAAGGCCGAGACCGTGACGTCGATGCGCGAGCCGCGCCCGATGAAGGGCGGCAATTCCGCCGTGACCACGACGGCGGCGACGTTGCGGGCGCGCAGGGAGCTGCCCTGCGTGTTCACGCCCATGCGGTCGAGCATGGAGGCGAGCGACTGCTCGGTGAAGGGCGCGTTGCGCAGCGTGTCGCCGGTATTGGCGAGCCCCACCACGAGCCCGTAGCCGACGAGCTGGTTCTCGCGCATGCCCTTGAGGGTGGTGATGTCCTTGATGCGGGTCGCGCCGGAGAGGAAGGCGTCGGCCTGTGCCGTCGTGGGGCTCGCGAGGGCGAGGGCGAGCCCGATGACGAGCGCGCGCGCGCGCGCGCCGGCGCGCCGCAGGCGGGGGAGGCGGATCATCGGGCGGCCCCCACCCGCAGGGTGCCGTCCTCGTGGACGGTGCCGACGATCACGAGGCCCGAATCGAGGTTGCGCGCGCGCACCTGCTCGCCCGCCCCGCCGGATTCGAGCGGGGTGACCAGGGTCGAGATCACGAGGCCGTCGGCCTCGAACACGATCTGCGTCGTCTCGCCGCGCAGGACGAGCTTGGCGTCCTCCACCGCGTTCTGCGGCACGAGCTGGCCGGGGAGCAGCGTGCGGCGCGCGACCTTGCCGACGAGGGCGCGCATGTCGTGCACGACCGGCATCCGCCCGGCGCTGCGGGGGAATTCGCGCTCGGCCAAGACCGTCTCCTTGATCGTCTCGCCGGGATAGATGGTGATGGTCGGCACCGGCATGGTCACGCCGCCGGCGGCGCGCGCGGGAAGCGGGGCGAGGCTCGCGACGAGCGCGAGGGCGGCCGCGGCGAGCGCGGGGAGGAGGCGGGGCATCGATCGGGGCTCCGGTCGTCTCGGGAGGGGCGCCTCGGGCGGGATCAGCGGACGTTGGTGACGGTGGCGGCCATCTGGTCGGCGGCCTGGATCACCTTGGAATTCATCTCGTAGGCGCGCTGGGCCGAGATGAGCTGGGTGATCTCCTTCACCGGATCGACGTTGGACGCCTCGAGATAGCCCTGGTGGATCTTGGCGTAGCCGGGATCGGCCGGGACGCCCACCACCGGCTGGCCGGAGGCGACGGTCTCGCGATAGAGGTTGCCGCCCATCGGCTCGAGGCCGGTCTCGTTGGCGAAGTTGGCGAGGGTCAGCTGGCCGAGCTCCTCCAGCTGCTGCTGGTCCGGCACGCGAGCGAAGACCTGGCCAGACTGGTTGACCACGATCTCCACCGTGTTCTGCGGCACCAGGATCGCCGGCTCGACGAGAAAGCCCTCGATGGTGACGAGCTGGCCCTCGGCGTTGGTGTTGAACGAGCCGGCGCGGGTGTAGAGGATCTCGCCCTCGGGGCCCTGCACCTGGAACCAGCCGCGCCCGTCGAGCGCGAGGTCGAGCTTGTTGCCGGTCTGCGAGAGGGCGCCCTGCATGTGCAGGTTCCGGATCGCGGCGGCGCGCACGCCGAGCCCGAGATTGGCGCCCTCCGGGATCGCCGCCTCGCCGCCGCGCATGGGCACGCCCTGGAGCCGCTCGGTCTGGTAGAGCAGATCCGTGAACTCGGCCCGCGCCCGCTTGAAGGCGGTGGTGTTGATGTTGGCGATGTTGTTGGCGATGACCTCGACGTTGAGCTGCTGGGCGTTCATGCCCGTGGCGGCGATGGCGAGCGCTTTCATGGCTGAGATCCTCCTCAGATCTGCATCCGGCTGATTTCCTGGTACGCCTGGACCACCTTGTCGCGGACCGCGATGGCGGTCTGGAGGGTGCGCTCGGCGTTCATCACGGCCTCGACCACCTGCTGGACGGAGGCCTTGCCGTTCATGCCCGCGAGCGAGGCCGCCTCGGCCTCGCGGACGGCGGTGACGCCCTGGTTCGCGACGTCCGCGAGGACGCTGCCGAAATCGGGCAGCCCGGTGGACGAGGCGGGCGCGATCGGCCCCGCGGGGGAGCCGGCGGCGAGGCGCTCGGCCGCGCGGGTCGCGGCGGCGCCGCCGGGGCCGACGAGGGAGGAGAGCGAGGAGACGGCGTCGATCATCAGGAGCTCCTGAGGAGGTCGATGGTGGCGGCGACCATGCCGCGGGTCTGCTTGATGACGGAGAGGTTGGCCTCGTAGGCGCGGTTCGCCTCGCGCATGTCGGCCATCTCGACCAACATGTTGACGTTGGGCAGCTTGACCATGCCGTTCTCGTCGGCGGCCGGGTGCGAGGGATCGTACTCGGTACGGAACGCGGCCTCGTCGGCGCCGACGCCCTCGACCTGGACGAGGCTCGCGCCCGAGGCGCGATCGAGCGCGCTCTCGAAGGTCACGGTCTTGCGCCGATAGGGATCCGCGCCGGCGGTCTCGCCGGTGGAGTTCGCGTTGGCCAGGTTCTCGGCGATGATGCGCATGCGGGTGGAGAGGGCCTCGAGGCCCGAGCCGGCGATGCGCGAGGCGGACGTCAGCGGGTCGATCATGCTCACCCCCGGACCGATTGCAGGATCATGCGGTGGAAGGACTTCACGACGGAGGTCGCGAGCGTGTGCTCGCGGCTGTTGGAGGAGGCCTTGATCAGCTCCTCCTCGACGCTCACCGAGTTGCCCGAATGCGTGATCGCCCAGCCGTCGCGCGTGCGGGTCTCGGAGACGCGCGGATCGCCGTCGGGAATCAGGTGGTCGGGGCTGGTCGCGGCCAGCCGCAGATGCGTGCGGTCGAGCACGTCGACGAAGGGCTCGACGTCGCGGGCGCGGAAGCCCGGCGTGTGGGCGTTCGCCACGTTCTCGGCGATCGTCGCCTGGCGCACGGACAGCCACTCGGACTTGCGCGAGGCGAGGCTGAAGAGATGGATGCCGTCCAGCACGTGCGGGGCTCCCGGTCGTGTTGCGATCGGGAGCGAGGCTAGGCGGCGTGGCTTGCGCCTGGCTTGCGGGGAGGGCCGGGGCGGGGACGGAGGCCTGGGAGCCGGGGGACGGGTCCCGCCGGCCCGCCGCCCCCGGCTCAGGCGAAGAGCGAGAGCTGGTCCGCGTCGGCGCGCTTGCGCTCGCGGGCCGGCGGCGTGAACAGGTCCGTGCGCAGGCGCGCGCGGCGCTCGTTCATGCCGAGCCGTTTCGCGGCGGTCTCGAAACGCCGGCCGATCATCCAGGCGTAGGGGCCCTGGCCCGTCTGCCGCGCGCCCCAGGTCGCGTCGTATTCCTTGCCGCCGCGCGTATCGCGCACCAGCGACAGGACGCGGTCGAGCCGGTCGGGATAATGGTCGATGAGCCAGTCCCGCGCGAGATTCTTCAGCTCGTGCGGAAGCCGCAGCAGGACGTAGCCCGCCTCCCGCGCCCCGGCGGCGTGCGCCGCCTCCAGGATGCGCTCGATCTCGTGGTCGTTGATCGCCGGGACGATCGGCGCGACGAGCACGGTGACCGGGACGCCCTCGTCCGTGAGGCGCTTGATGGCGTCGAGCCGACGTGCCGGCGAGGCCGCCCGCGGCTCCATCTTCCGCGCCAGGACGGGGTCGAGCGTGGTGAGCGAGATCGCCACCTTGGCGAGGCCGCGCTCGGCCATCGGGCCGAGGATGTCGATGTCGCGCGTGACGAGATGCGACTTGGTGACGATCCCCACCGGGTGATCGCGCCGGGAGAGGACCTCCAGGATGCCGCGCGTGATGCGGTAGCGCCGCTCGACGGGCTGGTAGGGATCGGTGTTGGCCCCGAGCGCGATCGCCTTGGGGACGTAGCCCTTGGCGGCGAGCTCGCGCTCGAGCAGCTCGGCCGCGTTCGGCTTGGCGAAGAGCTTCGTCTCGAAATCGAGCCCGGCGGAGAGGCCGTGATAGGCGTGGGTCGGGCGGGCGAAGCAGTAGAAGCACCCGTGCTCGCAGCCGCGATAGGGATTGATCGAGCGGTCGAAGCCGATGTCGGGCGAATCGTTCCGCGCGATGATCGTGCGCGGGCGCTCCTCGATCACCTCCGTGCGCAGCGGACGCGGCTCGTCCTCCTCCTCGCCCGGCATCTCCTCGACGAAGGCCTCGCGCGCGATGCGCTCGAAGCGGCCGGTCTCGTTCGTCGGCGCGCCGCGGCCGCGGCGCAGGACGTCCGCCAGCGCCTCCGGCCGGCCGGTGTCGCGCAGGAGCGCGCGGCGCTGCAGATCGCGCGCGGAGGGCTCGCGGACGCCCTCGCGGGGCCCCGGAACGATGACGTGCCGGCGCGGGCTCTCTGCACGTGGCGTTTCGGCGAGCGCGGCAGGGCTCATGACGACCTCCTCGGAAATCCCGTCGTGACGTGACGACCGGCGGTGGAACGACGCGTACCGTCTTTGTTCTTGTTCCATACGTTATGAACGAATGCGGAACATTGCAAGCCCCTTTTTCGAATCCGCGATCCGGATGCGCTTCGCGGCCGATACCCGCACCGATGTCGCCTCCGCAGGCCGCCTGTCGCGGACCCGCGGCCTACCCGCCCGCCCGAGGCCGCGCTATACACGCCGCCATGATCACGGCCCTCATCCGCGCGGGCGACGACCCGCGTCCCCTCGCCGCCACGATCTCCGCCCTCGTCGCCGGCGTCGCCGACGGCGTGATCGGGGATGCCGTGGTGATCGCCCCCGCCCGCGCGGCGGCGATCGAGGCGCTCGCCGACGCCGCCGGTGCGGAGCTCGTGATCGCCGGGGCCGGCGAGGATCCCTGGCGCGTCGGCGCCCGCGCGGCGCGGCGGGACTGGCTGTTCTGCCTCGATGCCGGCGACGTGCCCCTCGACGGCTGGGCGCGGGCGGTCGAGCGTTTCGCCACGGCCGCGCCCGCCCCGGCGCCGCCCGCCATGGCCCGCCTGCACCGGCGCGTGGAGGGGCTCGGGCCGCGCCTGCGCGAGGCCTTGCGCGCCCGCACCCCCCGCATCCGCGCGGGCGACCTCGTCCATGTCGGCCATCTGAAGCCGGGCGCCCGCCCGAAGGTCGTTCGCCTCCCGGCGAGCGTGACGCGGGAGGAAGGCTAGGACCTCAGCTTCCCGCGCTTCAGGTGCTCGTCGAGCCGGGGCATGATCTCGACGAAGTTGCAGGGCCGATGGCGATAGTCGAGCTGGGGCTGGAGGATGCCGTCCCAGGCGTCCTTGCAGGCGCCGGGCGAGCCCGGCAGCACGAACACGTAGGTCGCGCCCGCGACGCCGGCGGTGGCGCGCGACTGCAGCGTGGAGGTGCCGATCTTGTCGTAGCTGATGCGGTGGAACACCGCCGAGAAGCCCTCCATGCGCTTCTCGAAGAGCGGCTCGATCGCCTCGGGCGTGACGTCGCGGCCGGTGAAGCCGGTGCCGCCCGTGGTGACGATCACGTCGACGCCCGGGTCGGCGATCCAGCCCTGCACGCGCGCGCGGACCTCGGCCACCTCGTCCTTGACGATCGCCCGATCCGCCAGAACGTGTCCCGCCGCCTCGATGCGCGCGGCGAGCGTATCGCCGGAGCGGTCCTGCGCGAGTTCCCGGGTGTCGGAGACGGTGAGCACCGCGATCCGCACGGGGACGAAGGGAAGGCTGTCGTCGATGGGCATGGTCGGTCTCCGGCGGGGCGCGCGGCCTGCAGATGGCCACGCCCCGCGCCCGATTTCAAGGAAGGGCGCGCCCGGTCTGCGGGTCGAAGCCGAGCCGCGCCTTGTTGAGCTCCCGCAGGCGCGCGAGCACGTCGACGCCGATCTGGTCGTGCAGGTGGAGGAGGTCGACGAGGACCCAGTTCTCGCGGATCAGCCCGTCCTCCATGCGCCAGAAATCGAGGCTGCGCAGGGTGATCTCGGCGCCCGTGGGCGGCAGCCCGAGCCAGCCGCCGCCGGTGAGCGTCTGGCGCATGTTCGGCCAGCCGGTGACGGCGGCGTAGGGGCCGTCCCCGAAGAAGTGGTGCGTCGTCCCCTCCGGGCGCCGCCCGCGATCGGGCATGGCGGCGAGGAAGGGGATCTGGTGGAAGGCGCGAAAGCCGCGCACGCCTCGCGCCGTGCCGATCCCGGCGGGGCCGTACCAGGTGAAGCGCGGGTGCCAGTAGCGCTCGAGCTCCATCACCTCCGGCCCGCCTTCGGCCGGGTGGCGGATCATGGCGGCGAGCATCGCCACGACGTGCGCCCGCGACGCCTCGCTCGCCTCGGGGTCGTAGGGCCCCGGCGCGAGCCCGTCCTGCGTCGCCGGCGCCGGCGCGCGCCGGTCCGCGCCGAGGCCCGGCGCCAACGGCCAGGCGTTCGCCTGCATCATCAATTCGGGCAGATCCCAGACCGCCTGCATCTCGACGACGCGCCCCTCCACGAACCGGTAGAACTCGTGGAACCGGAAGGACGCGAGATGCCCGGTCGGCGGGATGTCGAGGAAGGGCCGCGCGAACGTGCCGCAATAATCCCCCGCGCAGCCGACCCAGTCCTCCCCCTCCGGCGTCGGCCCCGCGACGACGATGTAGTCCCGCCGCTCCAGATCGGGGAAGGCGGCGAGGAGCGGCGCATAGGCCGCCTCGTAGAGCGCCTCCGGCCCGGCGCGATCCCCGAACGGATGGCACAGCCGCACCCGGGCGTCGGGCGCGAAGAGCCCCTCCAGCGCCGCGCGCACGGGCGCCTCCGCGAAGTCGCGCATGGCGCGGCGCAGGGGGGCGAGGAGGGCCTTGTGGCGGGTGGGGAGGTCCATCGGGGGCCTCGTTGGTGAAGGCGGCATGCGTGCGCGTGTGGGTGTAGCCGAACGCCATTCAAGGGCCGAGCGCAACAGGAAAAGACGCTTCCTCGTCCAGGTTACGACGGGCGTCTCACGTCGCCCAGGCCTTCGCGCCGCCGCGCCTTCGCTTGCTCCGCTGCCCGGTAGACAGAGGCGTCGACGACGGCCCGGCCGCAGTTCCACAGAGACCGTGCGGCGATCTCTGGCTTGCCTTCTTCTAGATGCGCGCAGCAGATTACGAAGTAAGGGAGCTGCGTTTCGAGGGAAGCCATGGCGGACGAAGACGTGTGTGCGATCCACCGTTTCGAAGAGCGCGACATCGATCTCCTCCTGGCCGAGGAGCTCAGGGTGCAGCCCGCGTTCGCGTCCTGGTTCGCGTCGCAGGCGCTGACGGGGCTGTCGCTTCGGGTACCCGCATGCAGGACACGGGTGTCCATCGTCTCCGATTCCAGCGAGGCCGACGTGATCGCGTGCTTCGAGGTCCATGGAGGCGGTATCTTCCGCATCTACATCGAGGACAAGATCAGCGCGGGAATGATGCCCCTTCAGCTCGAACGATATCTCGCCCGCGCAGAGGCGGACCGAGGCCGCGGAGAGATCGTCGGGTATGCGGTCGTCCTGTTCGCACCTCTGACGTATGCGGCCGCGATTCCCGAACGGGTCGCTCGAATTTCGTTCGAGGCCGCAGCGGCCGCCCTGCGGCGCCTGTGCGGAGACGCTCGATCTCGCTACCGCGCCTCCTTTCTCGAGCGCGCCGCCCTCGGACGCCTGGCGCAGGAGACTCGATTGCTCGAAGCGGAGCCTTACTTGGTCGAATGGTGGGACGCGGTCTACGCGATGCTGGACCGTGAATTCGCCGGGTTCTTCATCGCTCCGAAGGTGCGCTATCCGCGGAGCGTCTTCATCGCTCCGCGGACGGCAGGAATGCCTGACTACATTCGCGTCGATCTCAAGGGTCACAAGGGAGAGGTCGACCTCGCGTTCAAGAACGTCCCCTTTCAAGATCTGGCAGCGGCGCTCGCCGGCAAATCGGCCCCGGGCGTCCTCGTCGAGAACGAGAAGTCGGCGGCGATCCGCATCGGCGGCCTAGCACCGTTTCGTCTCGCCGACGGCGCCGAGGTGATTGAGACGAACGTTCGCGAAGCGTACGCGGCCGCCCGGGATCTCCTCCTGTTCTGGAGGGCGCACCGACACGTGTTCGACGAGCTGTCGCCGGAACGCGCGCCCGCGTCTTAGAAGCGGGCAAGCGCCTCCGCGCGAACCCCGCCCGCCGTGGCGAGACGGGACACCCCCAGCAGGCTGCCGCGCCCGCGACGCCCGCCCCTCACCTCACGCCGCCGCGTCGCGCTTGTTCTGCCTGTGCTCGATCAGGTCGTCGACCACGGCGGGGTCGGCCAGCGTCGAGGTGTCGCCCAGCGCGCCGAACTCGTCCTCGGCGATCTTGCGCAGGATGCGGCGCATGATCTTGCCGGAGCGGGTCTTGGGCAGGCCGGGGGCGAACTGGATCTTGTCGGGCGTCGCGATGGGGCCGATCTCCTGGCGCACGTGCTTGACGAGCTCCTTGCGCAGGTCGTCGGAGGGCTCGACGCCTTCCATCAGCGTGACATAGGCGTAGATGCCCTGGCCCTTGATGTCGTGCGGGTAGCCGACCACGGCGGCCTCGGAGACCTTGGCGTGGGCGACGAGCGCGCTCTCGACCTCGGCCGTGCCCATGCGGTGGCCCGACACGTTGATGACGTCGTCGACGCGGCCCGTGATCCAGTAATAGCCGTCCGCGTCGCGGCGGCAGCCGTCGCCGGTGAAGTACTTGCCCGGATAGGTCGAGAAGTAGGTCTGGATGAAGCGCTCGTGATCGCCGAACACGGTGCGCATCTGGCCGGGCCACGAGTCGGCGATGCACAGGTTGCCCTCGCAGGCGCCGGTGAGCTCCTTGCCCTCGGCGTCGACCACCATGGGCTTCACGCCGAAGAAGGGCAGCGTCGCCGAGCCCGGCTTCTGCGCGATGGCGCCCGGCAGCGGCGTGATCAGGATGCCGCCGGTCTCGGTCTGCCACCAGGTGTCGACGATGGGGCAGCGGCCCTCGCCCACCACCTTGTGGTACCACTCCCACGCCTCCGGGTTGATCGGCTCGCCGACCGAGCCGAGCAGGCGCAAGGACGCGCGCGACGTCTTCTTCACCGGTTCCTCGCCCGCGCCCATCAGCGAGCGGATAGCGGTGGGGGCCGTGTAGAAGATGTTGACCTTGTGCTTGTCGACCACGTCCCAGAAGCGCGAGATCGAGGGATAGGTCGGCACGCCCTCGAACATCAGCGTGGTGGCGCCGTTGGCGAGCGGGCCGTAGACGATGTAGGAGTGCCCGGTCACCCAGCCGACGTCGGCCGTGCACCAGTAGACCTCGCCGTCCTTGTAGTCGAAGACGTATCGATGCGTCATCGAGGCGTAGACGAGATAGCCGCCGGTGGTGTGCAGCACGCCCTTCGGCTTGCCGGTCGAGCCCGACGTGTAGAGGATGAACAGCGGATCCTCCGCGTTCACCTCCTCGCAGGGGCACTCGTCCGTGACCATGGCGGCGGCGTCGTCGTAATAGACGTCCCGGCCCGGATCCATGGCGATGTCGCCGCCCGTGCGCTTGACCACGATCACGTGGTCCACCGCGTCCTTCGGCAGGCGCTCGAGCGCGGCGTCGACGTTGGCCTTGAGCGGAACCTTGCGGCCGCCGCGCAGGCCCTCGTCCGCCGTGATCACGCATTTCGAGGCGCAGTCCTCGATGCGCCCCGCGAGCGCGTCCGGCGAGAAGCCGCCGAAGACGATGGAGTGGATGGCGCCCAGCCGCGCGCAGGCGAGCATGGCGTAGGCGGCTTCGGGGATCATCGGCAGGTAGAGCGTGACGCGGTCGCCCTTGCCGACGTTGCGGTTGCGCAGCACGTTGGCCCAGCGCGACACGTGCCCGTGGAGCTCGCGGTAGGTGATGTGCTTCGACTCGCCCGGGTCGTCGCCCTCCCAGATGATGGCGACCTGGTCGCCGCGGGTCTCGAGATGGCGGTCGACGCAATTGTAGGAGACGTTGGTGGTGCCGTCCTCGAACCACTTGATCGAGACGTCGCCGGGTCCGAACGTGGTGTTCTTCACCTTGGTGTAGGGGCGGAACCAGTCGATGCGCTTGCCGTGCTCGGCCCAGAACGCTTCCGGATCGGCCATGCTCGCGTCGTACATCTCGCGGTATTTCGCGGCGTCGACATAGGCGCGCTCGGCCCAATCGCCCGAGACTTCGTAGATCTTCTCCGACATGCGTCCCTCCCGCGTCGTGCTCGCCCCGCACGCGCCCTGCCGGCCCGCTTGCGGGGATTGTTGCGCCGCACGTTAAAGGAGGGGATGGCGCGGCGGCAAGGTAGGGCGAACTCGCACTTTGGTGGGGCGACGGAAGGCGCACGCGAGGACACGCGGCCGCGCGGACGAGATGTCGCGCCGCGCGCGGTCATCCGATCGGGCGCAGGCGGCGTAGCCGTGTGGTACGGGTCGACGAGCGGGTGGAGCGGACGATGGTCGCGTATGGTACGAAACAACGCACGCAGACGATGCGGGCGCAGGCGCTGCGGCTTCTGGCCTGGGCGGCCTTCACGCCGGTGCTGGCGCTGTGGCCCTTCCTCTCGACGCTGCCGCTCGTCGACCTCGCGGCCGGCGGCGCCAGCGCCGGGTGGGTGGCGATGAACCTGTTCCTCCTCGCCACCGGTTTCTGGACCGTGCTCGCCGGCTGGCTCGCCTGGCGGCTGCTGCGGCCAACGCCGCCGGCCCAGGCGCCCGGGCCGGACGAAGCCAGCCGCGTGCTCGCCAAGGAACGCCGCGGGCTCGTCCTCGGCGCCTATGCGAGCGTCTGGACCGTGGTCTACATGGGCGTGGCCGTGATCGCCTGAGCGGGGCTGGCGATGCGCCCGCCGCGCGTCGGCGCGGGCACGCCCGTCGTCGTCGGGAAGGACAGCGGCAGGCCGGCGCGGCTGCGCGCGGCGAGGAAGGCGAAGCACTCGGCCTCGATCGCGTCCCCGCGCCAGCCGACGGCCTCGGCGGGAACCGCCTCGACATCCGCCCGCTCGGCGAGGAACCGCATCAGCGTCGGGTTGCGCCGCCCGCCGCCGGAGACGACCAGCCGGCGGGGACGTCCGGGCAGGCGCTCGAGCGCGCGCGCCACCGCCGCCGCCGAGAAGGCGGTGAGCGTCGCGGCGCCGTCCTCGAGCGAGAGCCCGTCGGCCATGGCGGCGGGAAAGTCGAAGCGGTCGAGGCTCTTCGGATAGGGCGCGGCGAGGTAGGGGTGCGCCAGTAGCCGCGCCAGCCGCACCTCGTCGACGGCGCCGCGCGCGGCGAGCCCGCCGTCGACGTCGAAGGCGCCGGCGTCGTGACGGGACACCCAGTCGTTCACGGGCGCGTTGGCGGGGCCGGTGTCGAAGGCGTGCAGCCGGCCGTCGCCATCGCGCCAGGTCAGGTTCGCGACGCCGCCGAGATTGAGCACCGCGTCGTCCGGGCCGGCGCCGATCGCATCGAGCAGGGCGGCATGGTAGACCGGCGCCAGCGGCGCGCCCTGGCCGCCGGCCGCGACGTCGGCCGAGCGGAAGTCGTAGACCGTCTCGATGCCGGTGAGCGCCGCCATCAGGACGCCGTCGCCGAGCTGGCGCGTGGCGCCGCAGCGGCCGTCGCCGGGCCCGCGATGCAGCACGGTCTGGCCGTGGAAGCCGATCGCCGCGACCTCGCCGGCGGGGATGCCGTGCGCGGCGAGGAACGCCGTCACCGCAGCCGATTGCGCGCGGGTGAGCGCGTCCTCCGCCTCGGCGAAGAGCGCCGGCTCCGGCCCCTCGAAGTTCCACGCCCGCGCGGCCGCGAGCGTGCGCGCGAGCAGCGGCCGCAGGTCGGTGGGGTAGGGGGCGAGCGTCCACGGCCCGAAGGCGGCGATCCGCACGCCGTCGGTGTCGAGCGCCGCGATGTCGACGTTCCCGTCGAGCACCGTTCCGGTCATCAGGCCCAGCGTCCAGGGCATCCCGCGCCTCTCGCGATTCGTCCTCCCGCCGGCATAGCACGCGCCGCGTCTCGATGCAGCGGCCACACGGGCACGGAACGGGCGAGCGGTCCGGCGCGTCCTCATCCCACGGGGCGACCGCGCAGCCGCGAGACCGAAGGAGGACATCCGATGCCGAGCGAGACGCCGAACGCGGAGGTCGAGGTGCGCCTGACCAGCTTCCAGGACGGCGAGGCCGTGCTGCACGTCGCCTACGGGACGCACACGGCCCGGATCGAGATCGACCGGGTCGCGACCGGCGGCCCCGCGCCGGAGGCGGCGCGGCGGGCGCTCGGTCCGCTGGTGGAGAGCCTCTCCCGCTGGCTCGCGTCCGGCGGCTCGATGGTCGACGAACGCTGAAGACGCCGCGCGCGGCCCGCTTCTCAGCGCGCCGGGGCGGCGCGCACCAGGGCGTCGAGCTGGTCCTGCGTCCGCACGGTCTCGATCACGGCCTCGAGCGTCGCCTCGCGGCCGGTCTGCGCCTGGCGGAAGGCGAGCGCGCCGAAGGGGACCGTGATCTCGGTGTCGCCCAGTCCCAGGATGCCACCGATGGAGATGCGCGCGTAGACGACCCTGTCGCCCTGGACCACGTAGCCGTCCACCTCCCCGATCTCCTCGCCCAGCGCGTTGACCACGCTGACGTCGGTGATCTCCTCCAGGCGATAGAGCGGCGCGTCCCCCGTGACCGCGAGCGGCCCCGCGCCTGTCGCGACAGCGTCGGCGGCCTCGCCGGGCGCGAGCGGCGTGATCGGCGCCGTGACGGCCTCGTCCGTCTGCGCGACGGCGGGGCCTGCGCAGAGCGGGGCGGCGAGGGCGAGACAGGCGGCGACGGCGAAGCGAGCGGTCGGGGCGGGGGGCACGGGCGCACTCCTCACGATGGGGCGGCGGGTCCTGGGCGAAACGCCACAGCCCGCCCCTCCGTTTCGCGACGGCTCGACGGCCGAGCGGCCGGCTGCGCCCTCGCGCCGCGGGAACGGAGCGGGACGGCGAAGGTTCGCCCACCGGGCCCGCCCGGCGCCGGGCGGGCCGCATCCGACTTCCCCCGAACGCGATGGAGCGTATCGATGCCGCGTCCCCTTCTGCTCGCCGCCCTTCTTCCTCTCGGCCTCGCCGCCTGCGCTTCCGATCCGACCTTCGGCGAGCGCCTGCTCGCCCGCGGCGAGGCGACCGCGGCGCTCGGCGAGCGGGCGGTCGCCGGCGAGCGTGCGGTGGCCCGCGGCGAGACCCTGGTGGAGCGCGGCCGCGCGCGCGTCCGCGAGGGCGAGGCGCTCGTCGACGAAGGGCTCGAGCTCATCCAGGAGGGCCGCCGCGAGCAGGCCGCGGTGCGCCGCGCCCTCGCCGAGGAAGGCTGAATCCGATCTTTCCTCCCCGCGCACGGTCTGCGATCATCCGAACGCTGCGGCAACCCGCCCGGCGCGACGTTCGGAGACGCTCCCCGTGCCCCACGATCCCGGTCCCGCCTTCCGCGCCCTCCACAGGCCGGGCGATCCCTTCGTCCTCGCCAATGCCTGGGACCTCGGCTCCGCCCGCATGCTCGCCGCCCTCGGGGCCCAGGCGATCGGGACGTCGTCGGCGGCCCACGCCTTCACCCTGGGCCTGCCCGACATGGGGCGGGTGACGCGCGAGGACGCGCTCGCCCATGCCGAGGCGCTGGTCGCGGCGACGCCGCTGCCGGTCTCGGGCGACTTCGAGAACGGCTTCGGGGACGCGCCGGACATCGTGGCGGGGACGGTGCGGCTGTCCTGCGAGGCGGGCCTCGCCGGCCTCTCCATCGAGGACACGATGCCGCCGGACGGCGCGGCCTATCCGTTCGATCTCGCCGTGGAGCGCATCCGCGCCGCGGCCGCGGCGGCGCGCGCCTGCCCGCGCGATCTCGTCCTCGTCGCCCGCGCCGACGGGGTGATGACCGGCGTCTACGATCTCGAGGAAGGCATCCGCCGCCTGCGGGCCTTCGCGGCGGCGGGGGCGGATTGCCTCTACCTGCCGATGCCGCCGTCCATGGAGGACGTGGCCCGCATCTGCGCCGGCGTGGACAAGCCGGTCAACGCCATCGCCGCGGGGTCCTTCACGGCCGCGACGCGCGCCGACTTCGCCCGGGCCGGCGTCGCGCGCATCTCGCTCGGCTCGGCGCTCGCCCGCGCCACGCACCGGCTGATCCGCGACGCGGCGGAGGCGATGCTGGGCCCCGCGGGAGACTTCTCGGCTCTGTCGCGCTCGGTCCCGGGCGGCGATGTCGACGCGCTGCTCGCCCGCGGCGCGCGGGAGGGGTGAGGCCGCCGGATCGGGTCACCACCAGGGGGGCGGCTCGTCGCCGCCGGAGGACGCCTCCGGTCCGTGCGGCGACGGCAAGGCGGCCGCTCGTTCCCGCAGCACCGCCGGCAAGGCCGAAAGTGCGGGATCGTCCATGTCGAGCCCGAGATGGCGCTGCGCGATCGTCGCGGCGGCGCGCGCCTGAGCGGCGTCCCGCCCGCGCTTGACCGGATCGCGCGCGGGCTGGTCCGCGAGCCATGCCTTGTGCAGGGCGAAGGCGCGGGGGTCGATCGTGTCGACCACGACGGGATAGCCGGCGTCGTCGAAGCACGTCTCCGAGAACGACGGCGCGCTGACCAGCCAGTCCAGGCCTGCGATCGGCGCCGCGCGCAGGTCGGCGGGCGCCTCGCCGATCCGATCCCGCTTGCGCGAGCGGACCTCGTCCTTCGCCTGCGGGCGAACCATGTCGACGAAGAAACCGTCGCGGTTGACGGCGCGAAAGTCCCCGGCGGAGCGCGGGGCGAACGAACGGTCCACCTGGCGCAGGACGCCGAGGACGCCTTCCCGACGGGTGTCGTCGGAAAGGAGCCGCAGGCTGCGGCGCGCATCGAGGAGGAGATCCGCATCGCCGGTAGCGAGGAGCTCCGCTCCGACGAGCACGCCCGCGCGCGCCTCGTAGGCGAAGAGCGCGTTCGTGCCGACCACGCGCAGGTGTGATCCCGAGAGGCCCTTGTCGCGAAGGCGTCGGAGTATGCGCGCCGTGACGCGGGGCACGCGTGCGAGCCCGAGCGCGACGTTGACCGGCGCCATGCGCGCGAGGCGCTCCTCGAGCCGCGCGATCTCGTCCTGGACCTCGGCGCGACCCGTCTCGAAACGGGCGAGGATGGCCTCGGTGCCTGCGCTGCGGGGCCCGATGCTCCGCTCGACGCTGCGGCGCTTGTGCAGGAGGTAGTCCTTGCCGGACCGCGCGGCCCAGCGCATGCTCCCGGCATAATGCGCCGCGAGCCTCCCGCGCGCGGCGTCCCAGGCCTCGAAGACCTGGCGCGCGTCGATCAGCTGACGGCGCTGCTCATTGCTCAAGCTGTTGAGATAGAACACTTTTCCACTCTCCCGCCCGAATTCGGGAAGGATAGTGGAAAACCATTTCGAATCAAGACCCTAGCCGGTCTGCGGGCTCAGCGGTCGATCACCACGTCCGACAGCGGCTTCGCGCAGCACAAGAGCACCATGCCGGCGTCGATCTCGCGCTGGCGGATGCCGCCGGCGTGGGTCATCTCGACCTGGCCTTCGCGCTTCTTGGTCTTGCAGGTGCCGCACAGGCCCTTGGTGCACGAGGCCGGCAGGCGCATGCCCGCGAGGCGCGCGGCGGCGAGGATCGTGGTGTTCTCGTCGCAGGGGACCGTGCGCCCCGACTTGGTGAAGGTGATCTCGTAGGTCTTGAGCGTCTCGTCCGGCGGCGGCGGCGCGGCCTGCTGCTCGGCCGGGGAGAGCGCGTCGAAGTCGAAGCTCTCCTCGTGATAGCGCCGCATGTCGTGGCCGGCGCTCTCGAAGAAGTAGCGCACGGCCGCCATGAAGGCGGGCGGTCCGCAGCAGAAGATCTCGCGCTCGGCGAAATCGGGCGTGATGTTGGAGACGAGATCCGGGGAGAAGCGCCCGCGATAGCCCGACCAGGAGCGCTCGCCCTCCACGTTCTCCACCACGTGCGCGACCTTCAGCCCGAGACGGCGATGCGCCATCAGCTCGAGCTCGGTGCGGAACATGATGTCGCGCGGGGTGCGCGCGAAGTGCAGGTAGACCGTGTCGAGATCCTCGCCCACGTCGAAGTCGCGCCGCACGTGGCTGATCAACGGGGTGGCGCCGACGCCGCCCGAGACGAACAGGCGCTTCTTGTTCGGATGCGCCCAGGTCGAGAACTCGCCCATGGGGCCGATGGCGCGCACCACGTCGCCGACGCGCAGGTTGTCGTGCAGCCAGTTCGAGACGACGCCCTGTGGCGTGCGCTTGACCGTGATCGCCACCGTATGCGGGCGCGTCGGCGAGGAGGCGATGGTGTAGGAGCGGTTCACCGCCTCGCCGTCGATCTGGAACTCGAAGGTGAGGAACTGGCCCGGCGCGAAGTTGAACTGCCGCGGTTCCGGGGAGACGAAGACGAAGGTCCTGACGTCGTGCGTCTCCTCGTAGACCGCCCGGCAGATCAGGCGGTCGTCTTCCTCGCAATCCCAGACGGGATAGAGCGCCTCGAGAACGAGATTGTGGCGCTGGGGCATCGGCGTCGGCTTTCGTGTGGGGGTGTCGAGAGGGCGTCTCTAGTCAGGCCCGCGCGGCGGCGAGAGCGGCCGAGAGGCGCTCGACGTACCAGACGCAGAACTTCTCCACGAGGCCTTCCGTGTAGGGCGAGTACGGGCCGGGCACGTAGGCCGGGCTCACCACGCCCTTGTGGGTGAGGCCGACGAGGCGGCCGTCCTGGGCGTTGGTCTCGCGCCACACCTCGGTGAGGTTGTCGACGTCGTAGTCGAGGCCCTCGACGGCGTCCTTGTGGACGAGCCACTTGGTGCGCAGGAGCGTGCGGTCCGGAGAGAGCGGGATCGCCATGAACACCACCACGTGGTCGCTCATGAAGTGGAACCAGGCGTTCGGCTGGGTCCAGAACGACAGCCCGCCGAGCCGCGGCTCGGACAGCGCGCCGAGGAGCCGCTTGCAGGCGACCTTGGTGTCCATCGTCTGCGATTCGCCGGCGCGATCGATGGCGAGGCGCTGCGTGCGGAAACCGGTGGCGCAGCCGGAGAGACGGTCGACCTCGGCGAAGGGCAGGCCCTCGCGGGTCCAGCGGCTCTCGAACTCGCCGCAGATGCGCTCGTATTCCGCCATCGCCGCCTCGCGGTCGGAATCGGCGTCCTCCGGCGCGAAGCCGAAGCCGTACTCGAACAGCGAAATGGTGAGCTCGGGATGGTTCGTCGCGCAGTGATAGCACTCGCGATTGTTCTCCATCGTGAGCTTCCAGTTGCCCTCCTCGATCAGGTCGATCGAGGCCGCGACCTTGGCCTCGCGCAGGCCGTGCGGGGCGAGATAGGGGCTCATGGCCTCCTCCATCTCGTCGAAATCCGCCGGCGCCTCCTCGGCGATGCAGATGTAGATCAGCCCCGCGAGGCTGCGCACGTGCACGGTCTTGAGATTGTGGCAGGTCCGGTCGAAATCCGCGCCCATGTGCTCGGCGTGGATCAGGCTGCCGTCGAGCTCGTAGGTCCACTGGTGATAGGGGCAGACCAGCTTGCCGAGCACGCCCTGCGGCTCCTCCACGAGGCGCGCGCCGCGATGACGGCAGACGTTGTGGAAGGCGGCGACGTTCATGTCGTCGTCGCGCAGCACGATCACCGAGGCCGAGCCGATGTCCACGGTGAAGTAGTCGCCGGGCTCGGGCAGGTCGGCCTCGACGCCGACGAAGATCCAGTGCTTCTGGAAGATGTGCTCCAGGTCGAGCTTGTAGATGTCGGGATCGGTGTAGAACGGCGCCTCGAGCGCGTAGCCGCGGCGGCGGGCCGCGAGGAGGGATTCGACCGACTTCGGGGTGAGGCTTGCCATGGCGTTACTCTCGGCGCGTCCGCTACGAAACGACATTGCGCGACACGGGCCGTCTTCGCCTTTCACGCGAGCGACGTTCGCTGTCGCTTTTACGCCATCGGCTCGCTTCGTCCGGCCGGCCGGCTGCGGGTGATCGCCGCAGGGGGCTGGACCGGCGATGCGACCGCTCCACAGCGTCGCTCCAGCGTCAATCGATGTCGCCTGCGTACTGGCGTTCGCGCGGCGGCGCGCCGATGATCGCGCGAGCCCGGCCGCACGCCGGAGCGAGGACGAACCGACCCTCACGACACCAGTTTCCGGAGAGACGCTCATGAAGACCCGCGCCGCGGTCGCATGGGAAGCGGGCAAGCCGCTGACCATCGAGACCATCGACATCGAGGGACCCAAGCCCGGAGAGGTGCTCGTCGAGGTGATGGCCACCGGCGTCTGCCACACCGACGCCTATACCCTGTCGGGCATGGACTCCGAGGGCAAGTTCCCGGCGATCCTCGGCCACGAGGGCGCGGGCATCGTGCGCGAGGTCGGCCCGGGCGTGTCGACGCTCAAGGTCGGCGACCACGTGATTCCGCTCTACACGCCCGAGTGCCGCAACTGCAAGAGCTGCCTGTCGCAGCGCACCAACCTGTGCACCGCGATCCGCTCCACGCAAGGGCAGGGCGTCATGCCCGACGGCACGAGCCGCTTCCGCTGCGACGACGCGCCGGTGTTCCACTACATGGGCTGCTCGACCTTCGCGAACTTCACGGTGCTGCCGGAGATCGCCCTCGCCAAGGTCCGCGAGGACGCGCCCTTCGACAAGATCTGCTACATCGGCTGCGGCGTGACGACCGGCATCGGCGCGGTGCTCTACACCGCCAAGGTGTGGCCGGGCGCGAACGTCGTGGTCTTCGGGCTGGGCGGCATCGGCCTCAACGTGATCCAGGGCGCGCGCATGGTCGGCGCGGACAAGATCATCGGCGTCGACATCAATCCCGGCAAGCGGGCCATGGCCGAAAAGTTCGGCATGACGGATTTCGTCAACCCGAACGAGGTCGGCCTCGACAAGGTGGTGCAGGCGATCGTCGACCTCACCGGCGGCGGCGCGGACTTCTCCTTCGACGCCACCGGCAACACCCACGTGATGCGCCAGGCGCTCGAGTGCTGCCACCGCGGCTGGGGCGAGTCGATCATCATCGGCGTCGCCGAGGCCGGCAAGGAGATCGCGACCCGTCCGTTCCAGCTCGTCACCGGCCGCGTCTGGAAGGGCACCGCCTTCGGCGGCGCGCGCGGGCGCACCGACGTGCCCAAGATCGTCGACTGGTACATGGACGGCAAGATCAACATCGACGACCTGATCACCCACACGATGCCCCTCGACGAGATCAACACCGCCTTCGACCTGATGCACGAGGGCAAGTCGATCCGCTCGGTGGTGATCTACTGATCGCGGACGGCGCCTCCGAGACGAAGGGGTCTCCGCGACCTCGCGAGACCGGAGGCGCCTCCATGCTCCCCCCCGCCTCCCTCCCGCTCGTTCGCATGGCCGCGACCTCGGCTTCGTCACCGTGACGGACGCCCGTGCCCTCACCGAGCGCGGCCTGATCCGCCGGCGCGACGATGCGGGGGAAGGCTGAGCGCGCGCCGGGCGCGAACCCGCGGGGCGCGGCGGGCGTTGCCGGCCAATGGACACGCTCGCCCCGTTCGCCCGCGCCGCGTCGCTCGCGGCGCTCCTCACCGTGGCGCCGGTGGCCGCGCAGGACGCGGGCCGCTTCGTCACCGGCGACCTCGCCGCCCTGCGCGCGGCGGCGCTCGCGGAGGCGAACGCCGATCGCCGCGAGGCGGGGCTCGCCCCCCTCGAGCCGGGCGCCGTCCTCGACGAGATCGCCCAGGCGCACGCGCACGACATGCTCGCGCGCGACTATTTCTCCCACGCCTCGCCGGACGGGGAGGGCGTCGGTGCGCGCTTCCGCGAGGCCGGCGGGTCCCGCAGCGCCGTCGTCGCCGAGAACCTCGCAACCTGCACGGGCTGCCCGATTCCGCCGACGCGGGCGCGCGTCGAGGCCTTCGAGGCCGGCTGGATGGACAGCCCCGAGCATCGCGAGAACCTGCTGCGCCGCGGGGTCGCTCGCTTCGGGTTCGGCATCGCCGCCGACCCCGAGACCGAGCGCGTCGTCGCCGTGCAGACCTTCGCCGGCCCGGGCGTCCCGCGCGGCCTCGCGGCAGGCGAGGAGCCCGAGCCGCTCGACGAGGCCGGGCGCGCCGCGGCCGCCGTCGACGCGGTGAACGGGCTGCGCAAGGCCGCCGAGGTCGCGCCGCTGCAGGCGAGCGACTCGTTGACGCGAGCGGCCCGATCCATGCTGCCCGAGGGCGGCGCCAGCCCCGACGCGCCCGCGCTCGATCTCGACGCGGCGCTGCCCGCGGGCGCCCGCGCGGATTTCGGCGCCGTCGCCGTCCTCGCCGGGACCTGCTCCGGCTGCGGCGCGACGCCGACCCGCACCGATGTCGCCGACTTCGTCGCGCAATGGGCCGAGAGCCGCCGGGACCGGCTGACGGCATCCGGCTTCGACCGCCTCGGCTTCGCGCTCGGCGCGGACGGGGAGGGCGCCAAGACCGCGGTCCTCGTCCTGGCGCGGAGCCGCTGAGGCACGGGCGAAGAAACACGGGCTTTCCCGCATTGACCTTCCCATGATGGGAGACTTTATCAGGAGCGGGACACGAGACGCGGGACCCCACCCGCGCCGTCCCCGGAGCCTGCTCATGACCGTCGCCCACAAGACGCCGACCGCCGCCGCACCCCTCGCCAGCCTCGATTTCGAGGTCGAGGAGATGACCTGCGCGTCCTGCGTCCGCCATGTCGAGCGCGCGGCCGGCGCCCTGCCGGGCGTCGCCGGCGTCTCCGTCAATCTCGGCGCCGAGCGCGTGTCGGTGGACTTCGACCCCCGCCAAGTCGGCGCCGCCGCGATCGCGCAAGCCATCGACGACGCCGGCTACGAGCCGAAGCTGCGCACGATCGAGCTCGCGGTGGAAGGCATGACCTGCGCCTCCTGCGTCGCGCGCATCGAGACGGCGCTGAAGGCGACGCCGGGCATCGTCGAGGCCAGCGTCAACCTCGGCAACGAGCGCGCCCGCGTCACCGGCCTCGGCCGCGACCTCGAGAGCGCCGCGCGCCTCGCCATCGAGGAAGCGGGCTACGAGGCGAAGCCGATCGCCGACGAGGCCGAGACGACCCGCGAGGCGGCGATCGCCGAGGCCGAGCGGCGCGAGCGCACGCAGGTCGCGATCGGCGTCCTGCTGACGCTCCCCCTCGTCCTGCCGATGCTCGCCATTCCCTTCGGCGTGCACTGGATGCCGCCCGGCTGGGTGCAGTTCCTGCTGGCGACGCCGGTGCAGTTCTGGCTGGGCTGGCGCTTCTACAAGGCGGGTTTCAAGGCGTTGAAGGCCGGCTCCGGCAACATGGACCTGCTCGTCGCCATCGGCACGAGCGCGGCCTACTTCCTGTCGGTCTACGTGCTGCTGACGGCCTCCGGCCACCACATGCCGGAATACTATTTCGAAGCGTCGGCCGTGATCATCACGCTGGTGCTGCTCGGCAAGCATCTCGAGGCCCGCGCCAAGCGCAAGACGGCCGACGCCGTGCGCGCGCTGATGGCGCTGCGGCCCGACACGGCCCGCATCCGCCGGCCCGACGGATCCGAGGTCGAGGTGCCGGTCTCGGATGTCGCCCGCGGCGACGTCGTCGTCGTGCGGCCCGGCGAGCGCGTGCCCGTCGACGCGACGATCCGCGAGGGCGCGTCCGAGATGGACGAGAGCATGGTCACGGGCGAGAGCCTCCCCGTCCTGCGCGAGCGGGGCGCGCCGATCATCGGCGGCTCGGTGAACGGCACGGGCGTCCTCGCCGCCGAGGCGACCGCGGTGGGCGCCGACACGACGCTCGCGCGCATCGTGCGCCTCGTCGAGAACGCCCAGGCCTCGAAGGCGCCGATCCAGAAGCTGGTCGACCGGGTGGCGGCGATCTTCGTGCCCGTCGTGGTCGCGATCGCGATCCTCACCTTCGCGGCCTGGTTCTGGGCGACGGGGAACCTCGAGCTCTCCATCGTCACGGCGGTGGCCGTGCTCGTCATCGCCTGCCCCTGCGCGCTCGGCCTCGCCACGCCCGCCGCGATCATGGCCGGCACCGGCGCCGCCGCCCGCGGCGGCGTGCTGATCAAGGACGCCGAGAGCCTCGAGCGCGCCAAGGCCATCCGCGCCGTGGCCTTCGACAAGACCGGCACCCTCACCGAGGGCAGGCCCGAGCTCGCCGAATTCGAGGCGCTCGACGGCGACCGCGCCGCCGCGCTCGGCATCGCCGCCGCGCTCCAGGCCGGCAGCGAGCATCCGCTCGCCCGCGCCGTCGTCGACGCCGCCGTCGCGGAGGGCGTCACCGTCTCCTCCGCCGCCGACGTGAAGGCGATCGCCGGCCGCGGGCTCGAGGGCCGCGTCGGCGAGGCCCGATACGCGGTCGGCAGCGCCCGGCATATGGGCGATCTCGGCCTCTCCCTGGACGCTGTGGCCGATCGGGCCGCCGCGCAGCAGGCGGAGGGCCGGTCGGTCTCCTACCTCGCCGCGCTCGGCGAGACGCCGCGCCTCGTCGCGCTCCTCGCCTTCGCCGACCTGCCGCGCCCGAGCGCCGCGGATGCGGTGGCGCGCCTGAAGGCCATGGGCATCACGAGCGTCATGGTCACGGGCGACAACAAGGGCTCCGCCCACGCGGTCGCCCGCGCCATCGGCGTCGACGAGGTCGTGGCCGAGGTGCTCCCCGAGGACAAGGCGCGCATCGTCTCCGAGCTGAAGATCCGCTTCGGCGAGGTCGCCATGGTCGGCGACGGCATCAACGACGCCCCCGCGCTCGTCGCGGCCGATCTCGGCATCGCCATGGGCTCGGGCACCGACGTCGCCATGGAGGCGGCCGGCGTCACCCTGATGCGCGCCGACCCGGAAGCGGTGGCGGACGCCATCGAGATCGCCCGGGCGACCCAGGCGAAGATCCGCCAGAACCTGTTCTGGGCCTTCGCCTACAACACGGCGGGCATCCCGCTCGCGGCGCTGGGCTTCCTCAGCCCGATCATCGCCGGCGCGGCCATGGCGTTCTCGAGCGTCTCGGTGGTCACGAACGCGCTGCTGCTGCGCCGGTGGAAGCCGGCCGGCGAGCGCTGAGGGGAGGGCCGAGCCATGAAGATCGGCGAAGCGGCCAAGCGCTCCGGCGTCTCGGCCAAGATGATCCGCTACTACGAGGAGATCGGCCTCTTGAAGCCCGCGGGGCGGGCGGGGAACTCCTACCGCGACTTCGACGACCGCGAGGTGCACGAGCTCGTCTTCATCCGCCGGGCGAGGGCGCTCGGCTTCTCCATCGACGAGATCACGCGGCTCCTCGCGCTGTGGCGCGACCGCGGGCGGCCGAGCCGGGAGGTGAAGCAGATCGCCGACCGGCACGTGGCCGAGCTGAAGACGCGCATCGCGGACCTGCAGGGCATGGTCGACCAGCTCGAGCATCTCTCGCATTGCTGCGCCGGCGACGATCGCCCGGACTGCCCGATCCTCGCCGATCTCGCCGAGGCCTGATCGCGATCCCGTGAACGGCGCTGCCCTGGCGCGGACCGGCGCGCCCCCGTAAAGCCGCATTCAGGATCGATTAACCCTGACCGAATCGTGATGCGGCGACGCGGATTCGCGCGCCTCCGGGTAAGGCTTCGTCAACCACGAGGGCCGAAGACGGGAGGGTGTGGCGGCGTTGCGCGAACGGGGCACGCCCGCGCCGCCGCACGATCGCAAGCCGAGGAGCTCACCCCCGCCATGTTCGCGTCCGCCATGTCCTTCCGCGGCCTCCGGCTCGCCGCCGCGCTCGCCCTGACCCTCGGCGCCGCCGCCTGCGCCGCGACCCCGCCCGACGTCGACACGGCGCTCAACGGCGGCCCCGGCGCACCCGGCGCGGCCACGCCCGGCTCGGCGCAGGACTTCACCGTCAACGTCGGCGACCGCGTCTTCTTCGAGACCGACCAGTCGACCCTCACGCCCACCGCCCAGGCGACGCTCGACCTCCAGGCCCAGTGGCTCGCGCGCTATCCGCGCTACGCGGTCCTGATCGAGGGGCACGCCGACGAGCGCGGCACGCGCGAGTACAATTTCGCGCTCGGCGCCCGGCGCGCCCAGGCGGTGCGCGACTATCTCGCCGCCCGCGGCGTCGATGCCGGCCGCATCCGCACCGTCTCCTACGGCAAGGAGCGCCCCGTCGCCGCCTGCGCCGATCCGTCCTGCCAGTCGCAGAACCGCCGCGCGGTGACCGTGCTGGAGGGTGGCGCGGGGGTGTGAGCGCCGGCGCTCGCCGGAGCGCGAGCGGGGGCCGACCCGCCACATTTTGGCCCCCGCCGCCGTCTGTGGTATCGAACGAGCCACTCCCCACAGATCGGCCTTCCATCCCGATGCGATTCGCCCCCCCCGTTCCCGCGCGCGCCTTCGCCCTCGCGGCCCTGTGCCTCACCGGTCTCGTCGCCGGCCTCCTCGCCGTCGCGCCCGGCGCGCGCGCGCAGAGCGCGAGCGAGATCGTGCTGCGTCTCAACCAGCTCGAGGAGACGGTGCGCAGCCTCTCCGGCCAGGTCGAGGAGCTGCAGTTCGAGAACCGGCAGCTGCGCGACCAGCTCTCGCGCCTGCAGCAGGACGTCGACTTCCGCTTCGACGAGCTCGGCGCGCCGCCCTCGACCCTTCCGCCGCCGGGCCAGGACGCGACGGGGCAGCGCTCCGACGCGTTCGACCCGACGGCGAGCCCCTCGGCGGCCGGCGCGCCGCAGCCGCTCGGCACGACGACGCCCTCCGCGCCGCTGGCCGGCGTCGAGGCGCCTCCGCCGGAGGGCGGCGGCGCGCCGCTCGACATCGCCGCGATCCTGCGCGGCGAGGCGCCCCTCCCCTCGGTGGAGCCGCGCACCGGCCCCTCCATCGCCGCCACCGGCACCGAGGACCCGCGCTTCGACTACGAGAGCGCCTACGCCTACCTGCTGCAGCGCCAGTACGAGCGCGCCGAGATGGGCTTTCGCCAGTTCCTCCAGTCGCATCCGCGCGACGCGCTGGTGCCGGAGGCGACCTTCTGGCTCGGCGAGACCTACGCCCAGCGCGGCCGCCATCGCGAGGCGGCCGAGCAGTTCCTGAAGGTCGCGACCGAGCACGAGGAGAGCGCCAAGGCGCCCGAGGCCATGCTCAAGCTCGGCACCTCGCTGATCGAGCTCGGCGCCCGCGAGCAGGCCTGCGCCACCTTCTCCGAGCTGACGCGCCGCTACGACGACGCCGCCTTGCCGGTGCGCGAGGCGGTGGAGCGCGAGCGCCGGCGCGCCTCCTGCGCCTGAGGCGCCCCGCCATGGGGGAGCGTGAAGACGCGCCGCTCTCGGACGCCGAGGCGAATGCGCGCCTCGCGCCGCTCCTCGCCGAGCGCGCCGAGACCGGCCTTCTCCTCGCCGTCTCCGGCGGCCCCGATTCCGTCGCGCTGATGCGTCTCGCCGCGCCGCTCGCCCGCGACGCCGGCGCGCGCCTGTCCGTCGCCACCGTCGATCACGGCCTGCGCGAGGGCTCCGCCGCCGAGGCCGAGACCGTCGCCCGATGGGCCCGCGACGCCGGCCTGCCGCATCGGACCCTCGCCTGGACGGGCGAAAAGCCGCATGCCGGCCTCCAGGACGCCGCCCGCGCGGCGCGCTACGCCCTCCTCGCGGTCCATGCCCGGGAGATCGGCGCCGGCGCCCTCGCCACCGCGCATCACCGCGACGACCAGGCCGAGACCGTCCTCATGCGCCTCGCCGCCGGCTCCGGCATCGCCGGGCTCGCGGGCATGCGCGCCCGCGCCGACCTCGACGGCCTCGTGCTGGCGCGGCCCTTCCTCGACCTGCCGAAGGCCCGCCTCGTCGCCACCTGCCGGGCGCGGGGCTGGCCCCACGTCGAGGACCCGTCCAACGCGGCCGCGCGCTTCGCCCGGGCGCGCCTGCGCGGAATCGCCCCGCTGCTGGCGGCCGAGGGGCTCGACGCCGCGCGGCTCGCCCGCCTCGCCGGTCGCGCCGCCCGCGCCGACGACGCCCTCGAGGCCGCGACGGAGGCGGCCTTCGCGCGTATCCGGATCGGCGAGGCCCCGCTTCTCCTCGACGCAGGGCTCCTGCGCGCCGAGCCGGAGGAGATCGCCCTGCGCGTCCTCGCCCGCGCGTTGCGCGAGGCGGGCGGCGGCGTCGGCTACGATCGTTTGCTGCGTCTCGAAGCTCTGTGGGCGCGGCTCGCCCCGGCGCTCGACGCGAACGCGCCCTTCCGGGCGACTCTCGCGGGCGCCCTCGTCGACGCCGCCGGGGGCCGCATCCGCGTCGCGCCCGAGCCGCCGCGGCGGCATCGCTGACCCGGACCCGCGTCGCGAGGGCGCAGAAATGCCGCAGGAGCGCCCTCCTGCGGCCGGTTCCACTTGGCACGCAAGACGCGCGCACCTAGATTGAGGCTTGCGAGCGTCTCCTGTCGGGCGAGGGCTCGCGGCAGGCCCGCCGAAGAGCGGCACGCACACAGCCCGGCGACGAACGGACCGCGATGAACCCGAACTTCAGAAACTTCGCCCTGTGGGTCATCATCTTCCTGCTGGTGCTCGCGCTCGTGACGCTGTTCCAGTCGCCGAGCCAGCGCGTCCAGGGTCGCGAGATCGCCTACAGCCAGCTGCTGACGGCCGCCGAGTCGGGCCGCATCTCGTCCGTCACCATTTCCGGCAACGAGGTCACCGGCGTCTACCAGGACGGCACGGCCTTCTCCACCTACGCGCCCGAGGACGCCACGCTCGTCCCGACGCTGCAGGAGAACGGCGTGCAGATCAACGCGCGCCCGCCCCAGGACAACACGCCCTGGTTCATCGCGCTCCTGATCAACTGGCTGCCGATCCTGATCTTCATCGCCGCCTGGATCTTCCTGTCGCGCCAGATGCAGTCCGGCGCGGGCCGCGCCATGGGCTTCGGCAAGTCGAAGGCCAAGCTGCTGACGGAGGCGCACGGGCGCGTCACCTTCGACGACGTCGCCGGCATCGACGAGGCCAAGGAGGATCTCCAGGAGATCGTCGAGTTCCTGCGCGATCCGCAGAAGTTCCAGCGCCTCGGCGGGCGCATCCCGCGCGGCGTGCTGCTCGTCGGCCCTCCGGGCACCGGCAAGACGCTCACGGCCCGCGCGGTGGCGGGCGAGGCGAACGTTCCGTTCTTCACGATCTCGGGCTCCGACTTCGTCGAGATGTTCGTCGGCGTCGGCGCGAGCCGCGTGCGCGACATGTTCGAGCAGGCGAAGAAGAACTCGCCCTGCATCATCTTCATCGACGAGATCGATGCGGTGGGCCGTCACCGCGGCGCCGGCCTCGGCGGCGGCAACGACGAGCGCGAGCAGACGCTCAACCAGCTCCTCGTCGAGATGGACGGCTTCGAGGCCAACGAGGGCGTCATCATCATCGCCGCGACGAACCGCCCCGACGTGCTCGATCCGGCGCTGCTGCGGCCCGGCCGCTTCGACCGTCAGATCGTTGTGCCCAACCCGGACGTCACCGGCCGCGAGAAGATCCTCAAGGTTCACGTGCGCAAGGTGCCGCTCGCGCCCGACGTCGACATCCGCGTCATCGCCCGCGGCACGCCCGGCTTCTCGGGCGCGGACCTGATGAACCTCGTCAACGAGGCGGCTCTGCTCGCGGCGCGGCGCGGCAAGCGCATCGTCACGATGCAGGAATTCGAGGACGCCAAGGACAAGGTGATGATGGGCGCGGAGCGCCGCACCCTCGTCATGACCGACGACGAGAAGCGGCTCACCGCCTATCACGAGGCCGGCCACGCCATCGTCGCGCTCAACGTGCCCGCGACCGACCCCGTCCACAAGGCGACCATCATCCCCCGCGGGCGGGCGCTCGGCATGGTCATGCAGCTCCCCGAGCGGGACAAGCTGTCCATGTCCTTCGAGCAGATGACGTCCCGCCTCGCCATCATGATGGGCGGTCGCGTCGCCGAGGAAATCATCTTCGGCAAGGACAAGGTGACCTCCGGCGCCCAGTCCGACATCGACCAGGCGACCCGCCTCGCCAAGATGATGGTGACCCGCTGGGGCTTCTCCGACGAGATCGGGACCGTCGCCTACGGCGACAACAACGACGACCCGTTCCTCGGCATGCAGATGGGCCGGCAGGCTCACATCTCCGAGGCGACCGCGCAGACGATCGACGCCGAGGTGCGCCGCTTCGTCGACGGCGGCCTCACGGA
Source organism: Salinarimonas sp. (assembly GCF_040111675.1). Taxonomy (NCBI): domain Bacteria; kingdom Pseudomonadati; phylum Pseudomonadota; class Alphaproteobacteria; order Hyphomicrobiales; family Salinarimonadaceae; genus Salinarimonas; species Salinarimonas sp. Next base: position 313,107 of record NZ_CP157794.1, read on the forward strand.
GGCGCGTCGCATCCTCACCGAGAAGCGCGACCAGCTCGAGACGCTGGCCAAGGGCCTGCTCGAGTACGAGACGCTGACCGGCCAGGAGATCCGCGACCTGATCGAGGGCAAGCGCCCCTCGCGCGACGCGTCCGAGCCGGCCCAGCCGGTGCGTGGCGTCACGGTCCCCGTCGCCGGCAAGCCGCGCCCGCCGCGCGACGAGCCCGGCGCCGGCGGCCTGGAGCCGCAGCCCCAGGGCTGACGCCGGATCCGTCCCGAAATGCGACGACGCCCGCCGAAAGGCGGGCGTTCTCGATTCCGGACCTGCCGCGTGGCGCTCAGGCCGTCTTCCACTTGATCGAGCAGCCGATCGAGGGGATCTGCTCGCGCGGGCCCGCGCCCGTCTCGGCGACCTGGCGCATCGCCTCGTAGAGCTCCCGGCGCAGGCCGGGCGCGCCGGCCTGGCTGCGCGAGGCGTCGAGGCGGCCGCGATATTGCAGGCCGCCCGTCGCGTCGAAGCCGAAGAAGTCCGGCGTGCACACGGCGCCGTAGGCGCGCGCCACCTCCTGGCTCTCGTCGTAGAGATAGGGGAAGGGGAAGCCCTTCTCCTCGGCGACGCGCTTCATCGCCATCGGCCCGTCCTCGGGATAGGTCTCGGCGTCGTTGGAGGAGATGGCGACGACGCCGATCCGGAGCGCCTTCAGCTCCGCCGCGTCGCGGATGATGCGGTCGATGACCGCCTTCACGTAGGGGCAGTGATTCGCCAGGAACATGACGAGCGTGCCCCTCTCGCCGGCGATGTCCGCCAGCGCGATCTCACGCCCGTCGGTGGCGGCGGGGAGGCGGAAGTCGGGGGCCTTCCAGCCGAAGTCGCAGATCGGGGTCTCGGTCGCGGCCATGGCGTCTCTCCTTGCCTGTCAGGTCTCGTGCGGGGTTCGATCGGCGGTGGCGAGCGCCTCCTCCACAGCCGCGACGGCGGCATCCGCAGGCAGAAAGCCGGCGAAGATCTCGTGGAGTGCGCCCTCCGGCGTCTCGCGATAGAGCGTGGGATAGCTCGTCACGCCGCGCCGGCGCGCGGCGTCGAACATGGCGATCGTCTCGGCGAAGGCCTCCGGCGCGCTCCAGCGCTCCTCCAGGGCGTCCGGGTCGAGGCCGGCGGCGCGCGCCACACGGCGCACGGTGCGCGGGTCGTCGGGCGTGCGCCCCTCGCCGTAGAGCGCCTCGCCGAGGCCGAAGGCGACGTCGAGCCCGGCCTCGGGGCCTGCCATCTCGCGGGCCACCCGGGCGGCGCGGCAGGCGGGTTCCGAGCGCGAGACCCAGCGCCCGGGCTCCAGCACGCGCTCGAAGAAGGCGGGCCCGGCCTTCACGCCGGTGCGGGCGTAGATCGCCTGGAGGCCGCGCATCAGATAGGGCGCGTCGAGCCCGATCATGCGCTCGCGCCCGCCGGTGACGAGCCCGCCCATGGCGACGTCGAAGGTGGCGGCGTCGGCGAAGCGTTCGCGCAGGCGGCGCAGGGGCGGCCCGAAGCCGTAGCACCATCCGCAGAGCGGATCGGTGGCGACGACGAGGACGGGCCGGGTGGGGTCTGGCATGCGGGGCTCCGGGTAGGGGACGCGCGTCTCCCACTCAGATAGGCGCGTCGGCCGCCCCTGCGAACCCCGCGGGCGAACGCGGGCGAACGCGCGTGCGGATCAGCCCTGATCCTTCCTCGCGCGCTCGATGGCGCGGGTGACCATCTCCAGCGCCTCCTCGGCGTCGCCCCAGCGGACGATCTTCACCCACTTGCCGGGCTCGAGGTCCTTGTAGTGCGCGAAGAAGTGCTCGATCTGCTTGAGCGTGATGTCCGGCATGTCGGCGATCGTCTTCACGCTCTCGTAGCGGCGCGTGAGCTTCGTCGTGGGCACGGCGATGATCTTCTCGTCCTGCCCCGCCTCGTCCTCCATGATCAGCACGCCGACGGGCCGCACGGCGATGATCGCGCCGGGCACGATGGCGCGGGTGTTGGCGACGAGCACGTCGACGGGGTCGCCGTCGTCGGAGAGGGTGTGCGGGACGAAGCCGTAATTTCCGGGATAGCGCATCGACGTATAGAGGAAGCGGTCGACGACCAGCGTTCCGGCGGCCTTGTCGAGCTCGTACTTGATCGGCTCGCCGCCGATCGGCACCTCGATGACGACGTTCACCTCGTGCGGCGGGTTCTTACCCACGGAAACAGCATCGATGCGCATAAAGTTGTCTCCTCAAGGCCTTTGCGCGGCCGCAAGCGGGCGGCCCCTGGCTTCGTGGGGTTGGTAGCGGTCAATGCCGCAACGCACAAGAACGACTTTCGCCCGACCCTCTCGCCCGACCCCGCTGCGAGCGCCTCAGCGGGTGAAAAGGAACGCCTTCTTCGGCAGCGAATCGGAGCCGAGCCGCTCGCGGCTCTCGGCGATGACGCGCCCGCCCAGCCCTTCGTAGAAGGCGCAGGCGCGCTCGTTGTCCGCGAGCGACCAGATCGCCACGGAGCGCGCGCCGCGATGGTGCAGGTCGTTCATCACCGCCCGGAACAGACGCCGGCCGAAGCCGAGCCCCTGGTATTCCGGGGCGAGGTAGAGCTCGTCGATCTCCCCGTCCGCCTTGAGCATGCGGTCGCGGCAGCGGCCGTAGGAGGCGTATCCGACGATCTTCTTGTCGACGTCGAGCACGGCGAGCGGACGGCCGCGGCGCAGCGAGAAGGCCCACCAGCGCGGGCCGCGCCGCTGGATCATCCGCTCCAGCGTGACGCCGGGGATGATGCCGGTATACGCTTCCCGCCAGGCCGCGTCGAAGACCTTCGAGATCGCGGCGGCGTCGGCGGGCTTGGCGTGTCGGATGCCTGTGACGAGCTCGCTCATGGGAGAAGCTTATGACGGCTCGCCGCGGCTGGGAAGAGCCGCTTTCGAAGGAGGCGTTGCGACGCACGGGCGCGGGCTCGCGCTTCGCGCATGGGCCGGGCCGAGGCTATCCTGACCGCCGGTCGGTCCGGAGCACCTCCCATGCGAAGCCGTCTCGTCCTGATCGAGGCCGCTTTCGACGACGATCCGACGTCAGGACCGTCGAGCACAGCGCGATCCCCGGCCTCTGCCGCGAGGCCGCGAGCCACGACGCGCTCATCGCCCGGCTGCCGGGGATGGTGGCGGACCTGATCGAGGAGAACGGGGCGGAGGGTGAGCCGATTTCCGATCCGAGGCAGCGGGGCTATATACCCTGACGCTTAGCACAATCGGCCAAGCATTATCGTAGTTTTCTGTATGTTCCCTGAGAGCCATGCGTATGCTCTTGATGCGCAGATGAGTTCAAGCTAATTGTATAGCGTCCTTATCGACCATTCAGAGGTGGGCTAACAAAGTGCGCGATGTCCTTTTTAGCATTCACCCGATCTATGCTGACGCGATACTTTCTGGGCGGAAACATGTTGAGGTGCGCCGTCGCTACCCGCTGAGGGAAACGGTCGGGGGAACTATGTTTATCTATGCGACGAAGCCGATAGGTGCAATTATAGGCACCGCTCGGATTGCGGGTGTGGAAATTCTGGGTGTCGATCGTCTCCTGGAGCGTTATGGAGACGCGATTTTAATCGACAAGAGCGCTCTCGTGAATTACTTGAGTCCATCACAGACTGCTTTCGCGATCCGGCTTGAACAACCTTGCCGGATGCCGGTGCCTATTGAGCGCGAACAGCTGCTGCTTCGTGGTATTACTCCACCACAGGCGTTCATGTATCTTCCTCGCGAGTTGAGCCATAGCTTGCCAGATGCCGGCTTTGATGATCCGAGACAAATGGCTTTCGATTTTTCGGAGAGCGGTAGCTGCGTCAAAGCCGGGTGCGCCTAGGATGCGGACTCATTTCGCGGCAAGCCAAATCCGGATCGCGGCGAGCTTGAGCGCGGCGAGGAAGTTGTCGGGCGAGCGGTCGTAGCGCGTGGCGAGGCCGCGGAAGTGCTTGATGCGATTGAAGAAGCGCTCAACGAGGTTTCGCTGGCGGTAGAGCCAGGAGCTGAACGGGAAGCTGCCCTTTCGGATCGCGCGGGGCGGGATGTTCGCCCAGGCGCCGCGTTCGGTCACCGTCGCGCGGATCGCGTTCGTGTCGTAGGCGCGGTCGGCGATCAGGATGGCGTCTTTCGCGACGAGCGGAAGGAGCTGCTCGCAGGCCGGTGCGTCGTTTGCCTGCCCTGCGGTGAGCAGGAGGCGAACCGGCCGCCCTTCCGCATCGACGAGGGCGTGGATCTTGGTCGTCAGGCCGCCGCGGGAACGTCCCATGCGACCATCTCCGGCGGCCTCCGAATCCCCCTTTTTCCCGCGGCCCCGTGCTGGTGGACGCGGACGCAGGAGCTGTCGATCATCACGATGTCGCCGTCGTAAGCCTCTGAGACGGCGTCCAGAATTCGGTCCCAGACGCCTGCTTTCCGCCATCGGACGAAGCGGTTGTAGAGCGTCGTGCGCGGGCCGTAGCGCTCGGGCACGTCGCGCCAGGGCGCACCCGTCCGGAAGCGCCAGACGATCCCGTTGATCACCCGCCTGTCGTCCACCCGGGGCACGCCGCGCACCTTGTTCGGCAGAAGCGGCTGGATGATCGCCCATTCCTCGTCGGTCAGCTCATGGCGGCGCATCGAATCCTCCCTCGATCAGGAAGGTTGAATCATCCTACGCTCGAGCGATCAAATCCGCTTTGCCGTTTATGGGGCCAGAGCCTAAGCCAGAAGTCGGGCGGGAACCTCAGCAAGTTCGAGGATATGTCTGAACTCGCCGTCTGTGATGCGGCGAAACTGAAATCGTGGGGGGTCGGTCAAGCCTACGACGTCGAGCAGCCTGTCCCGGTTGGGGCGCTTCGGAAACGCAATATTATAGGTCATTCTGACAGTAAAAAGCCTTTTGGTGCTATTGAACCGCTCTCGGAGCTCTTCTTCTGAGAACACGCTATGAGGAAGGCAGTAGTCGACAAATTCTTGAACGTTCGCGAAATCACGCCTGCTTCTCGTTTCTTCAACGACACAGACCGAAGTCGCTACCGACCTGTAACGCGCCCGTCCACCCTTGTCTGTCGTGCGATAGATTACAACGGCGTCGCCTTTTTTCATCATTGTTAGTGGGAGCCCTGCGACATAAACCTTATGAATGGTATTCGTATGAGAAACATCGGACAGAATATCGGGGGGCTCGGTAACAAGGATTGAGTCTGGAAAAAGCTGCGTGTGGAACTCGGGGTATATCGCTAAAAGAAAGCAGCGGCCAGATTCCTGTCTAATGATCGGGTATCTTTCAACAAGCTCATCCGAGGAGTCTGTAAGCTCCTTGACGAGGACAATTTCCTCGCCGTTCGGCGTGATTTTATTTCCACGTTCTTCAAAGCCATACCGCTCTAGCAGTCGGAGCAAAGGCTTGTGTGTCGGAAAAGCAGTCACGTAGATTTGTTCTGCTTCAGAAGCTATCGCGTGGTCAAAGATCTTCTTTACCGCGCGCTCGCCGAGCTTTGTCCCGTGTGCAACGATTTTGAAGGTGCCGACCTTGATCCGCCGTGCCGCAGGTAGTGGTGGCTGCACATCCGTTACGGGTCCGTCTTCCAGCTTGAGATAAAGGAAGCCGCGGAGCTCGTCGACACCCTCGTCGTAGATCACGTAGGCTTGTTCACCCGAAGCAGCCTTGCCAGCGAACCATTGCGGAAACTCACCATACTGATTTTTCAAAGAGTCGAAAAAGGGATCGTCCAAATCAATGTCGCTCAAGGCTTTCAGCTGAAGGGTGCCAGGCATCGAATCGCTCCAACGTCGAGCATGAGCATGGCGATTACACGCGTGGAACGCAAGAGAGATCGCTTCACGCCAAACTCCACAAAAAAGCGCGGCCCCGAAGGACCGCGCTTCCCAATCTCACAGACGACGCGGGGCGGCGCACCACCGCCCCGGCCCGTCCTCACTCCCCGCGGCGGCCGCCGCGGCGGCGCGGGCGGCCGTCGCCGTTGCCGGCGCCGGCTTCGGCCGGCTCGGGCTCGCCGCCCTCGCCGCCTTCAGCGCGCTTCTTGGAGATGTCCTCGCCGGTGGCCTGGTCGACGGCCTTCATCGAGAGGCGGACCTTGCCGCGGTCGTCGGTGCCGAGGAACTTCACCTTCACGGTGTCGCCCTCCTTCACCACGTCCTTGACCGTGGCGACGCGCTGGGGCGCGAGCTCGGAGATGTGGACGAGGCCGTCGCGCGAACCGAAGAAGTTCACGAAGGCGCCGAACTCCATCACCTTGACGACCTTGCCGTCGTAGACCGCGCCGGGCTCCGGCTCGGCCACGATGGAGCGGATCCAGTTGTAGGCCGCCTTGATCGAGGCGCCGTCCGAGGAGGCGATCTTCACCGTGCCGTCGTCCTCGATGTTCACCTTGGCGCCGGTCTTCTCCACGATCTCGCGGATGATCTTGCCGCCGGTGCCGATGACCTCGCGGATCTTGTCGGTGGGGATCTGCATCACCTCGATGCGCGGGGCGTACTCGCCGAGCTCGGCGCGCGGCGCGGTCAGCGCCTTCGACATCTCGTCGAGGATGTGCTCGCGACCGCCCTTGGCCTGGTCGAGGGCGATCTTCATGATCTCCTCGGTGATGCCGGCGATCTTGATGTCCATCTGCAGCGAGGTGACGCCCGTCTCGGTGCCCGCGACCTTGAAGTCCATGTCGCCGAGATGGTCCTCGTCGCCGAGGATGTCCGACAGAACCGCGAAGCGCTCGCCCTCGAGGATGAGGCCCATGGCGATGCCCGCCACGGGACGGCGCAGCGGCACGCCCGCGTCCATCAGCGACAGCGAGGCGCCGCAGACGGTCGCCATCGAGGACGAGCCGTTCGACTCGGTGATCTCGGAGACGACGCGCAGCGTGTAGGGGAACTCGTGCGCCGGCGGGAGCATCGGATGGAGCGCGCGCCAGGCGAGCTTGCCGTGGCCGATCTCGCGGCGGCCCGGCGAGCCGATGCGGCCCGTCTCGCCCACCGAGAAGGGCGGGAAGTTGTAGTGCAGCAGGAAGCTCTCCTTGCGGGTCCCCTCCAGCTGGTCGATGAACTGCTCGTCCTCGCCGGTGCCGAGCGTCGCAACGACGAGCGCCTGCGTCTCGCCGCGGGTGAACAGAGCCGAGCCGTGGGTGCGCGGCAGCACGCCGACCTCCGCCACGATCGGGCGGACCGTCTTGGTGTCGCGGCCGTCGATGCGCGAGCCGGTGTCGAGGATGTTCCAGCGCACGACCTTGGCCTGGGCCTCCTTGAAGGCGCCCTTGACGGCCTCCGCCTCGAAGCGGGCCTCGCCCTCCGCCGGCACGAGCGCGGCCACGACCTTGGCCTTGGCGGCGTCGACGGCGGCGTAGCGCGCCTGCTTGTCGGTGATCTTGTAGGCCTCGCGCAGGTCGTCGCCCGCGACCTCGAGAACGGCGGCGATCACCTCCTCGCGGTCCGGCGAGGAGAAGTCGCGCGGCTCCTTGGCGGCCTTCTCGGCGAGACGGATGATGGCGTCGATCACCGGCTGGAAGTGCTTGTGGCCGAACATCACGGCGCCGAGCATCACGTCCTCGGGGAGCTCGCGCGCCTCGGACTCGACCATCAGCACCGCGTCCTGCGTGCCGGCGACGACGAGGTCGAGGGCGAAGTCCTCCATCTCGGCGAGCGTCGGGTTCAGCACGTAGCCGTTGTTGATCCAGCCGACGCGCGCCGCGCCGACCGGGCCCGTGAAGGGCACGCCCGACAGCGTCAGCGCCGCGGAGGCGGCGACCATGGCGACGACGTCCGGGTCGTTCTCGAGATCGTGCGAGAGCACGGTCACGATCACCTGCGTGTCGTTGCGCCAGCCGTCGAGGAAGAGCGGGCGGATCGGGCGGTCGATCAGGCGGGAGACCAGCGTCTCCTTCTCCGTCGGGCGGCCCTCGCGCTTGAAGTAGCCGCCCGGGATGCGGCCGGCGGCGTAGGTGCGCTCCTGGTAGTTCACCGTGAGCGGCATGAAGTCGACGCCGGGCTTGGGCTCCTTGGCGGCGACGACGGTCGCGAGAACGGTGGTCTCGCCATAGGTCGCGACCACGGCCCCGTCGGCCTGGCGCGCCATCTTGCCGGTCTCGAGGACGAGCTTGCGGCCGGCCCAGATCAGCTCTTCGCGTTGAATGTCGAACATGCGTCTTGTCTCTCTTGCCTGCATGCGGTCGTGCGGCCCGCGCGACGCCATGGGCAAGATTGCCGGGGGCTCCCCTCCCTCGAGAGGGAGCCCCCGGCGATCCTGTCCATGGTCATCGACCGGGCGATGGCGGAACGCGCGGGACGCATCCCGTTTCCGTTCCGGTGGCCCCTTTCCGATCCGGGATCGGCGGGGCGAAAGCGTCGGGCGCCCGGGTCGACCCGAGCGCCCGACGAAAGGTCAGCGGCGGATGCCGAGGCGCTCGATGAGGCTGCGATACCGCGCCTCGTCGCCGCGCTTGAGGTAGTCGAGCAGAGAACGGCGCTGGGAGACCAGCTTCAGGAGCCCGCGACGGGAATGGTTGTCCTTCGCGTGCGACTTGAAGTGCTCGGTCAGGTTGGTGATGCGCTCCGTGAGGATCGCCACCTGGACCTCCGGCGAGCCGGTGTCGCCGTCCTTCTGCGCGTATTCCTTGATGAGCGCGGCCTTGCGCTCCTGCGTGATCGACATCGTCTGTCCTCTTGGTTGGCATGTGGTGAGCCGCGGCGCCGGTCGCCGGGAGTGGCGTGTCGGCGGCTCTTCGGCGGCTCTTCGGCTCTTGGCGTCCGCGACGCGGCCTGGCCGGGATGTCGTCCAGCGAGGTCGTGCGCGTCCGGCCCGCTCCGAAAGCGAAGCGAACGGCGCGGACCATAGACGAATTTTTCGGGAACGCCAGTCCGAATGCGGAGCAGCGTCAGGGCGCTGCGAGGTCGACGACGCGGAAGACGTCGACGTCGACGAGGCCGCGATCGGTGATCTTCAGGTGCGGGATCACCGGCAGGGGCAGGAAGGCGAGCTGCAGGAAGGGCTCGGGCAGGGCGCAGCCCAGGCCGGCCACCGCCTCGCGCAGGGCGGTCAGCCGCTCGGCCACCTCCTCGAACGGCCGGTCGCTCATCAGCCCCGCGACGGGGAGCGGGAGCTCGCCCAGGATCCCCCCGTCGCGCACGGCGACGAGCCCGCCCTGGATCGCGATGAGGTGGTTGACCGCCGCCGCCATGTCCGCGTCGTTCGCGCCGACGACGCAGACGTTGTGCGCGTCGTGGCCGATCGAGCTCGCGAGCGCGCCCGCCGGCAGCCCGAAGCCGGAGACGAAGCCGCGCCCGATATTGGCGTTGACCCCGTGGCGGGCGAGCACCGCGATCTTGAGGACGTCCGCGGCCGGGTCGGCGACGAGGAGGCCGTCGCGCGCGGGCACGGGACGGACGAGCGCCTCGGTGATGATGCGATCGCGCACGACGCCGATGACGCGCTTCTCGCCCGCCTCGCCGGGTACGGCGAAATCCGCCGCGGTCACGGGATCGCGCTTCACCGAGCCGTAGCCGACGGGGGCGGGATGCGTGCGGTTCTCGAACAGCGCCGGCGTCACCGGCCGGCCGGCGGCGATCACCCGCTCCACCGAGCACGCCTCGAGATCGGAGACGAGGACGACGTCCGCCCGGTAGCCCGGCGCGACGAGGCCGCGATCGCGCAGCCCGAAGCCGAGCGCCGCCGACCAGCTCGCCACGCGATAGGCGTCGAGCGGGCGCGCGCCGAGCCGGATCGCCGTGCGCACCAGGAAATCGATATGGCCCTCCTCCAGGATCTCGAGCGGGTTGCGGTCGTCGGTGCAGAAGGCGAGCCGCGCCCAGGTCTCGGCCGTGATCAGCGGCGCCAGCGCGTGCAGGTCCTTGGAGACGGAGCCCTCGCGGATGAGGATCTGCATGCCCTTCGTGATCTTCTCCCGCGCCTCTTCGTAGCTCGTCGCCTCGTGGTCGGTGCCGATGCCGGCGGCGAGATAGGCGTTGAGGTCGAGCCCGCCGAGGAGCGGCGCGTGCCCGTCGATGCGGCCCTCGCCGAAGAGCGCGAGCTTGGCGAGCGCCTTCGGGTCGGCGTGGACGACGCCGGGATAGTTCATGAACTCGGCCAGCCCGATGGAGCGCGGATGGCCGCGATAGGGCGCGAGATCGCCGGCCTCGAGCACGGCGCCGGCGGTCTCCATGTCGGTCGCGGGCACGCAGGAGGAGATCTGCACGCGCAGGTCCATGACCAGCGCCTCGGAAGCCGCGAGGAAATAGTCGATCCCGGCGCGGCCGAGCACGTTGGCGATCTCGTGCGGATCGCAGATCGCCGTCGTCGTGCCCCGCGGCAGCACGCAGCGCTCGAACTCGGCCGGCGTGACGAGCGAGCTCTCGATGTGCAGATGCGTGTCGACGAAGCCCGGGACCGCGAAGAGCCCGGACCCGTCGATCTCCTCGCGCCCGCGATAGGCGCCGTGGGTGCCGACGATCGTGTCCCCGCAGATCGCGACGTCGGTCTCCGTGACGTCGCCCGTGACGAGATCGAGGAGCCGCACGCCCTTCACCGCGAGATCGGCGGGCTCGCGCCCCCTCGCCTGGGCGATCCGGCGCGCGAGGATCTCGGTCGAGGGCATCGGGGCAGCTCCGTGGTCGGCCGGCCGGAGGCGCGGCGGCGTCGTGGACGAGAGACGGACGCGAGTCTGTGCGATCGCGGCCGTGCGGGCAAGGCGGGGCGCGGTCGCGGGGCATTGCTCAACGCCCCGCACGGCGCTAAACGCTTGCCCTCGTGAGCACGCCCCGTCCCCATCCCGATCCGCAGCGCCCGGTGTCCCGCGCCTACCAGGAGCGCGTCGCCGCGGGCGCGATCGAGCCCGATCCGGCGCAGAAGGCGCTCCTGCGCCGCCTCGATGCGCTCTCGGTGGCGCTGGGCGAGCGGCGGCTCGCGCGCAAGGCGAGCCCGCTCGGCTGGCTCTTCGCCCGCAAGGGCACGGCGCGCGCGCCGATCAAGGGCCTCTACGTCTGGGGCTCGGTCGGGCGCGGCAAGACCATGCTGATGGATCTCTTCTTCGAGGCGCTGCCCGTGCGCCGCAAGCGCCGGGCGCACTTCCACAGCTTCATGGCCGACGTGCACGGGCGCATCCACGCCTACCGGCAGGACCTCAAGGCCGGCAAGGTGAAGGGCGACGACCCGATCGCGCCGACGGCGAAGGCCATCGCCGCGGAGAGCTGGGTGCTCTGCTTCGACGAGTTCACCGTCACCGACATCGCCGACGCCATGATCCTCGGGCGACTGTTCAAGGCGCTTTTCGCGGAAGGCGTCAGCGTGGTGGCGACCTCGAACGTCGAGCCGCAGCGGCTCTACGAGGGCGGGCTCAACCGTGCGCTCTTCCTGCCCTTCATCGACATGATCGAGGCGCACATGGACGTCGTGCGCCTCGATGCGCGCACCGACTTCCGGCTGGAGAAGCTCGCCGGCGCGCCGGTCTGGCACGTGCCGGCGGACGACGCCGCCGGCGCCGCGCTCGACGACGCCTTCCGCAAGCTCACCGGCCGCCCGAGGGGCGAGCGGATCGAGGTCGCGGTGAAGGGGCGCGCCGTGGCGGTGCCGCAGGCGGCGGCCGGTGTCGCGCGCTTCGGCTTCGCCGATCTCTGCGAGCAGCCGCTCGGCGCCTCCGACTATCTCGCCATCGCGCGGGACTTCCACACCGTGATGATCGAGGGCATCCCGGTCATGGACCTGGCGAAGCGCAACGAGGCCAAGCGCTTCATCACGCTGATCGACGCGCTCTACGACGAGCGGGTGAAGCTCTTGGCCTCCGCCGCCGCGGCGCCGGACGGGCTCTACACCGCCACGACGGGACGCGAGGCCTTCGAGTTCGACCGGACCGTGTCGCGCTTGATCGAGATGGCGTCGGAGGATTACCTGTCCCTGCCGCACGGCCGGCCCGATTCGCGGGCCTCGGACGACACGACGGGGCTGGTCGAGACGTGAGCCCGGAGACGTGAGCCCCGCGGCGGAACAGGGAGTGCGAACCGTGCCGCCGCGTCCGCTGCCCGAGACCGCGACCGACGTCCGCCTCCTGCGCATCGCCGCCGACCATCTCGCGCGCTTCGGCGCGCGCCGCCTCACCGTCACCGCGGTGGCGGAGGAGGCGGGGATGACGCACGCCAACGTCTATCGCTACTACCCGTCCAAGGCCGACCTGATCGACGCGGTCGCCGGGCAATGGCTGCGCGAGGTCGAGGACGCGCTCGCCGACATCGTCGACAGCCCGGACCCGGTGGAGGACAAGCTCGAGCGCTTCGTGCTCGCCATCGCCCGCGCCTATCGGGACTGCGCGGTGGAGAACCCGGCGGTGTTCGACGTCTACGTCTCGGCGGTGGAGGCCTCGCGCGGCATCGCCCGCAAGCATCGCGGCCGGCAGCTGCGGCTGCTCGAGCGCATCCTGGAGGAAGGCGTCGCCACCGAGACCTTCGCGCCGAAGGATCGCGAGCGCGCCATGGCCTTCGTCATCGACGCCGTGCAGCGCTTCGTGAACCCGGTGATGGTGCGCATCGACGTGCGGGTGCCGGCGACCGTGCTCGACCAACGCCTGAACACCATGCTGAACGTGACCCTGCGGGCCCTGCACGCCGGCTGGGTCTGAGGCCGGCGCGCGGTTCGGAAAACCTTAATCATAACGAATGACGTTTCTCGTCACTTGTAATTCGACCTTCGTCGCCCCTGCGCGTGGGCCGGCGCGCTTCCCTCGCGGGAGGCGAACCCCTTGAATTTCGGAGATTTTTCCGGGCCCCGCCCCCGCGGACTCCGTCCGCAAAGCGCTGCGCGAGCCGAGATCCTAGGGTTTTCAACGGGTTGAACGCGAAAGGCTCTTGGGCTTTAAGCACCCGAACCCGCCGACGGGGGCGACGAGGACGCCCGCGCGGCATCCACACGGTCCATCCCTCGAAAAGGCGTTTCCCTCATGGCACGCAAGAAGATCGCGCTCATCGGCGCCGGCCAGATCGGCGGCACGCTCGCCCACCTCGTCGGCCTCAAGGAGCTTGGCGACGTGGTCCTGTTCGACATCGCCGAGGGCGTGCCGCAGGGCAAGGGTCTCGACATCGCCGAGAGCGCGCCGGTGGACGGCTTCGACGCGGGCTACACGGGCACGCAGGACTACGCCGACATCGCCGGCGCCGACGTGGTGATCGTCACCGCCGGCGTGCCGCGCAAGCCGGGCATGAGCCGCGACGACCTGCTCGGCATCAACCTCAAGGTCATGCGCGCGGTCGGCGAGGGCATCAAGGCCCATTGCCCCGACGCCTTCGTCATCTGCATCACCAACCCGCTCGACGCCATGGTCTGGGCGCTGCAGAAGTTCTCGGGCCTGCCCGCCAACAAGATCGTCGGCATGGCCGGCGTGCTCGACTCGGCCCGCTTCCGCCACTTCCTCGCCGAGGAGTTCCAGGTGTCGGTCGAGGACGTCACGGCCTTCGTGCTCGGCGGCCACGGCGACGACATGTGCCCGCTCGTGCGCTACTCGACGGTCGCCGGCATCCCGCTGCCCGACCTCGTGGCGATGGGCTGGACCACGCAGGAGAAGCTCGACGCCATGGTCGAGCGCACCCGCAAGGGCGGCGGCGAGATCGTCAACCTGCTCAAGACGGGCTCCGCCTATTACGCGCCGGCGGCCTCCGCCATCGCCATGGCGGAGAGCTACCTCAAGGACAAGCGCCGCGTGCTGCCCTGCGCCGCCCACCTCACCGGCCAGTACGGCGTCTCCGACATGTTCGTCGGCGTGCCGATCGTGATCGGCGCGAACGGCGTCGAGAAGGTCGTCGAGGTCTCCTTCACCGAGGAGGAGAAGGCGATGTTCGAGAAGTCGGTGGCTTCCGTGAAGTCGCTGGTCGAGGCCTGCAAGGGCATCGAGCCGTCGCTGGCCTGACGCGTTCTCCCGCGGCGCTCCCGACCGGAGCGCCGCTGACCATTCCGATCCCGAGAGAGGGTGGACCGATCTCATGAACATCCACGAATACCAGGGCAAGGCGATCCTCAAGGAGTACGGCGCGCCCGTCTCGCGCGGCGTCGCCATCTTCAAGCCCGAGGAGGCCGAGGCGGCCGCCAACGAGCTCGGCGGCCCGCTCTGGGTCGTCAAGAGCCAGATCCACGCCGGCGGGCGCGGCAAGGGCAAGTTCAAGGAAGCCGACGCCGGCGAGAAGGGCGGCGTGCGTCTCGCCAAGTCCGTCGACGAGGTGAAGGAATTCGCCCGCCAGATGCTGGGCAAGACCCTCGTCACCGCCCAGACCGGCCCCGAGGGCAAGCAGGTCGGGCGCCTCTACATCGAGGACGGCTCGGACATCGAGAAGGAGTTCTACCTCTCCGCTCTCGTGGATCGCGCCACCGGTTTCGTCGCCTTCGTCGTCTCGACCGAAGGCGGGATGGACATCGAGGAGGTGGCGCACAAGACCCCCGAGAAGATCGTCACGCTCACGGTTGATCCCGTCACCGGCGTGATGCCGCATCACGGCCGCGCCGTGGCGAAGGCGCTCGGCCTCTCGGGCGATCTCGCCAAGCAGGCGGCGGATCTCGTGAAGAAGCTCTATGCGGCCTTCGTCGAGAAGGACATGGAGATGCTCGAGATCAACCCGCTGATCGTCACCAAGGACGGCCAGCTGCGCTGCCTCGACGCGAAGGTCTCCTTCGATTCGAACGCGATGTTCCGCCATCCCGAGGTCGCCGAGCTGCGCGACCTGACGGAGGAGGACGACAAGGAGATCGAGGCGTCGAAGTACGACCTCGCCTACATCGCCCTCGACGGGACGATCGGCTGCATGGTCAACGGCGCCGGCCTCGCGATGGCGACGCTCGACATCATCAAGCTATACGGCGAGGAGCCGGCGAACTTCCTCGATGTCGGCGGCGGCGCCTCGGAGGAGAAGGTCACCGCGGCCTTCAAGATCATCACCGCCGACCCGAACGTGAAGGGCATCCTCGTCAACATCTTCGGCGGCATCATGAAGTGCGACGTCATCGCGCGCGGCGTGATCGCGGCGGTGAAGGCGGTGGGCCTGCAGGTCCCGCTCGTGGTGCGTCTCGAGGGCACTAACGTCGAGGAAGGCAAGGAGATCATCCGCTCGTCGGGCCTCAACGTCATCCCCGCCGACGACCTCGACGACGCCGCCCAGAAGATCGTCAACGCCGTGCGCGGCGCGTGAGCCGAA
This sequence comes from Salinarimonas sp., assembly GCF_040111675.1. Classification (NCBI taxonomy): domain Bacteria; kingdom Pseudomonadati; phylum Pseudomonadota; class Alphaproteobacteria; order Hyphomicrobiales; family Salinarimonadaceae; genus Salinarimonas; species Salinarimonas sp. The sequence continues at coordinate 328,247 of NZ_CP157794.1, forward strand.
GGACGCCGAACTCTCATGTCCATTCTCATCGACGCCAACACCAAGGTCATCTGCCAGGGCTTCACCGGCAAGAACGGGACCTTTCATTCCGAGCAGGCCATCGCCTACGGCACCAAGATGGTCGGCGGCACGAGCCCCGGTAAAGGCGGCTCGACGCATCTGGGCCTGCCCGTCTTCGACACGGTCGTGGAGGCCCGCGAGGCCACCGGCGCCGACGCCTCGGTGATCTACGTGCCGCCCCCGGGCGCCGCGGACGCGATCCTGGAGGCCGTCGACGCCGAGATCCCGCTCATCGTCTGCATCACCGAGGGCATCCCCGTCCTCGACATGGTGAAGGTGAAGCGCGCGCTCTCGGGCTCGAAGTCGCGGCTCATCGGGCCGAACTGCCCGGGCGTGGTCACCGCCGGCGAATCGAAGATCGGCATCATGCCGGGCAACATCTTCAGGAAGGGCTCGGTGGGCATCGTCTCGCGCTCCGGCACGCTCACCTACGAGGCCGTGTTCCAGACCTCGAACGAGGGCCTGGGCCAGACCACCGCCGTCGGCATCGGCGGCGACCCGGTCAAGGGCACCGAGTTCATCGACATGCTCGAGCTCTTCCTCGCCGACGACAAGACCGAGTCGATCGTCATGATCGGCGAGATCGGCGGCTCGGCCGAGGAGGACGCGGCGCAGTTCCTCGCGGACGAGGCCAAGCGCGGGCGCAAGAAGCCGATGGTCGGCTTCATCGCCGGCCGCACCGCCCCTCCCGGCCGCCGCATGGGCCATGCCGGCGCCATCATCTCCGGCGGCAAGGGCGGCGCCGAGGACAAGATCGCGGCCATGGAGGCGGCGGGCATCAAGGTGTCCCCGTCCCCGGCCCGCATCGGCAAGACGCTGGTCGAGGTCCTCAAGGGCTGAGGCCGCGTGAACGGATGCGACGGTTAACGTCGCGCGAAGGGAGGCCGCGATAGGATTCGCGTCCTCCACCCGATCCGGAACGGGGGGCCCGATCGGGCGACCGGATCGACCGAGCCGGGGGCGGCTTCTCGCCCTCACACCTGCAGGCGCGGGACGCCGCGCCGAAACGGACGTAAGATCGCCATGGCACGCCAGACCGACGCCAACGAAGGTTTCCTCCAGACCTCCTTCCTCTCCGGCACCAACGCCGCGTACATCGAGGATCTCTACGCCGCCTACACGCAGGACCCCCGCTCGGTGGACGCCGAGTGGCAGGCCTTCTTCGGGGCGATGAAGGAGGAGAGCGCGACCGTCGCCAAGAACGCGAAGGGCGCCTCCTGGAAGCGGCCGAACTGGCCGATCCCGATGAACGGCGAGCTCGTCTCCGCGCTCGACGGCAACTGGGCGCAGGTCGAGAAGAGCCTCGGCGAGAAGATCCAGAAGAAGGCGCAGGGGCGCGGCGTCGAGATCAGCCAGGCGGAGGTGCAGCAGGCCACCCGCGATTCGCTGAAAGCGCTGATGATGATCCGCGCCTTCCGCATGCGCGGCCATCTGCACGCCAACCTCGACCCGCTCGGCTTCGAGAAGCGCGTCTCCGACGAGGAGCTCTCGCCGGCGCATTACGGCTTCACGCCCGAGGACTACGACCGCAAGATCTTCCTCGACATGGTGCTCGGCCTCGAGTTCGGGACCATCCGCGAGATCCTGGCGATCCTCGAGCGCACCTATTGCCAGACGCTCGGCGTCGAGTTCATGCACATCTCCGACCCGGTCGAGAAGGCCTGGATCCAGGAGCGCATCGAGGGCCCGGACAAGGAGATCGCCTTCACCCGCGAGGGCAAGCGCGCCATCCTCAACAAGCTGATCGAGGCCGAGGGCTTTGAGAAGTTCCTCGATCTCAAGTACACCGGCACCAAGCGCTTCGGCCTCGACGGCGGCGAGGCGCTGATCCCCGCGCTCGAGCAGATCATCAAGCGCGGCGGCAATCTCGGCGTGAAGGAGATCGTGCTCGGCATGGCCCATCGCGGCCGCCTCAACGTCCTCACCCAGGTGATGGGCAAGCCGCACCGCGCGCTGTTCCACGAGTTCAAGGGCGGCTCCTTCGCCCCCGACGAGGTGGAGGGCTCGGGCGACGTGAAGTACCATCTCGGCGCCTCGTCCGACCGCACCTTCGACGGCAACAACGTCCATCTCTCGCTGACCGCGAACCCGTCCCATCTCGAGATCGTCGATCCCGTGGTGCTCGGCAAGGTGCGCGCCAAGCAGGACCAGCACGGCTGCCCGCCGGACCTGCGCACCGCGGTTCTGCCGCTGCTGCTCCACGGCGACGCGGCCTTCGCCGGCCAGGGCGTCGTGGCCGAGTGCCTCGGGCTGTCGGGCCTCAAGGGCCACCGCACCGGCGGCTCGATCCACTTCATCATCAACAACCAGATCGGCTTCACCACGAACCCGCGCTACTCGCGGTCCTCGCCCTACCCGTCCGACGTGGCGAAGATGGTCGAGGCGCCGATCCTGCACTGCAACGGCGACGATCCGGAATCGGTCGTCTTCGCCGCCAAGGTCGCGACGGAGTACCGGCAGCGCTTCCAGAAGCCGGTCGTCATCGACATGTTCTGCTACCGGCGCTACGGCCACAACGAGGGCGACGAGCCGTCCTTCACCCAGCCGCGGATGTACAAGATCATCCGCCAGCACCCCTCGGCGCTGGAGCTCTACTCCAAGAAGCTCGTCGCCGACGGCGTCGTCACCGAGGCCGAGATCGAGGAGATGAAGACCTCCTTCCGCAAGCGCCTCGACGAGGAGTTCGATACGGCCACCGCCTTCAAGCCGAACAAGGCGGACTGGCTCGACGGCCGCTGGGCCGGCCTCAAGGCCGTGAAGGAGGACGTCGACGATCCCCGCCGCGGGCGCACCGGCATCGACGACGAGGTCTTCAAGCAGATCGGCGAGGCGCTCACCACCGTGCCGGAGGGCTTCGCCGTCCACCGCACGATCAAGCGCTTCCTCGACAACCGTCGCCGGATGATCGAGAGCGGCGTGGGCATCGACTGGGCGACCGCCGAGGCGCTGGCCTTCGGCTCGCTGCTGCTCGAAGGCCACCGCGTGCGCCTGTCCGGCCAGGATTGCGAGCGCGGCACCTTCTCGCAGCGCCATTCCGTGCTCCTCGACCAGGAGACGGAGGAGCGCTACACGCCGCTCAACCACATCGCCGAGGACCAGGCGCATTACGAGGTCATCAACTCGATGCTCTCGGAGGAGGCGGTGCTCGGCTTCGAGTACGGCTATTCGCTGGCCGAGCCGAACGCGCTGACGCTCTGGGAGGCGCAGTTCGGCGACTTCGCCAACGGCGCGCAGGTGGTCTTCGACCAGTTCGTCTCCTCGGGCGAGCGCAAGTGGCTGCGCATGTCGGGCCTCGTCTGCCTGCTGCCGCACGGCTACGAGGGCCAGGGGCCGGAACACTCCTCGGCCCGGCTCGAGCGCTTCCTGCAGATGTGCGCCGAGGACAACATGCAGGTCGCCAACGTCTCGACGCCGGCGAACTACTTCCACATCCTGCGCCGTCAGCTGAAGCGCGAGTTCCGCAAGCCGCTCATCCTGATGACGCCCAAGAGCCTGCTCCGCCACAAGCGCTGCGTCTCGACGGCGGAATATTTCGGCCCGGATTCGGCCTTCCACCGCATCCTGCACGACGATGCGCACTACGGCGTCGGCGAGATCCAGCTGGTGCGCGACGACAAGATCCGCCGCGTGGTGCTGTGCTCGGGCAAGGTCTATTACGACCTGTTCGAGGAGCGCGAGAAGCGCGGCGTCAACGACGTCTACCTCATGCGCGTGGAGCAGCTCTACCCGTTCCCGCTCAAGTCGCTGCAGCAGGAGCTCTCGCGCTTCAAGAACGCCGACGTGGTCTGGTGCCAGGAGGAGCCCAAGAACATGGGCTCCTGGACCTTCGTCGAGCCCTACCTCGAGTGGGTGCTGCGGCACGCGGGCTCCAAGGTCTCGCGTCCGCGCTACGCCGGCCGCCCGGCCTCCGCGGCGACGGCGACGGGCCTGATGTCGAAGCACCTCCACCAGCTCCAGGCCTTCCTCGACGAGGTCTACGCCGGCTGATCCCGGCCTCCCCGCCGCCCGCCGCCTCCCGTGCGGCGGGCGCCCGCCCCTCCTCCTCCGACCGAAGCGACCCGAACCGATGGCCACAGAGATCCGCGTACCCACATTGGGCGAATCCGTCAGCGAAGCGACCATCGCCCGCTGGTTCAAGAAGCCCGGCGAGGCGGTGAGCGCCGACGAGCCGCTCGTCGAGCTCGAGACCGACAAGGTCACGCTCGAGGTGAACGCGCCGGCGTCCGGCGTGATCGCCGAGATCGCGCAGGCGGAGGGCGCAACGGTCGAGCCCGGCGGCGTGCTCGGCACGATCGACGAGGGCGCGTCCGCGGCGGCGGCGCCGGCCAAGAAGGCCGAGAAGGCGCCGGAAAAGGCCGAGGAGAAGCCCGCCGCCAAGGCCGCGGAGCCCGCGGTGCAGACGCAGGGGTACGGCAACGCGCCCAAGACCGGCCTCTCGACCGAGGATCACGGCCCGGCGGTCGGCCGCCTCGCCCGCGAGAGCGGCGTCGATCCCGCGCAGGTCGCGGCCTCCGGCAAGGACGGGCGCGTCACCAAGGGCGACATGCTCGCCGCCATCGCGGGCGGGGGCGCGACGGCTCCCACGGCGCCGGCCCCAGCCCCCGCGCAGATGCGCGCGCCCTCCGCGCCGGACGACGCCTCGCGCGAGGAGCGCGTGCGCATGACGAAGCTGCGCCAGACCATCGCGCGCCGCCTCAAGGACGCGCAGAACACCGCGGCCATGCTCACGACGTTCAACGACGTCGACATGTCGGCCGTGATGGAGATGCGCAAGACCTACAAGGACGTATTCGAGAAGAAGCACGGCGTGAAGCTCGGCTTCATGGGCTTCTTCACCAAGGCCTGCGTGCAGGCGCTCAAGGAGCTCCCGGCCGTCAACGCCGAGATCGACGGGCAGGACATCGTCTACAAGAACTACTACCACGTCGGCATCGCGGTCGGCACCGAGAAGGGCCTCGTCGTGCCGGTGGTGCGCGACGCCGACCAGATGTCGATCGCCGAGATCGAGAAGCAGATCGGCGTCTTCGGCAAGAAGGCCCGCGACGGCAAGCTCTCCATCGACGAGATGCAGGGCGGCACCTTCACCATCACCAACGGCGGCATCTACGGTTCGCTGATGTCGACGCCGATCCTCAATGCGCCCCAGTCCGGCATCCTCGGCATGCACCGCATCGAGGAGCGCCCCGTGGTGCGCGGCGGCCAGGTCGTGGTGCGCCCGATGATGTATCTGGCGCTCTCCTACGACCACCGCATCGTCGACGGCAAGGAGGCCGTGACCTTCCTCGTGCGGGTGAAGGAAGCCCTGGAGGACCCGGCGCGGCTCGTGCTGGATCTGTGATCCTCCCCTGATCGCTCTTCACTTTTCCGGCGCGCGGACCGCCGCGCGCCGCCCATGAATTCGAGGCTCGCTGCATGTCCACCTACGATCTCGTCATCATCGGTACCGGCCCGGGCGGATACGTCTGCGCCATTCGCGCGGCGCAGCTCGGGCTGAAGACCGCCGTCGTCGAGAAGCGCAAGGCGCATGGCGGCACCTGCCTCAACGTGGGCTGCATCCCCTCGAAGGCGCTGCTGCACGCCTCGCATCTGTTCGAGGAGGCCGCCCACCATTTCGACGCCTTCGGCATCGGGGTGGGCGAGCCCAAGCTCGACCTGAAGAAGATGCTCTCCTTCAAGGACCAGGCGATCGAGGGCAACACCAAGGGCGTCGAGTTCCTGCTCAAGAAGAACAAGATCGACGCCCACCACGGGGCGGGCCGCATCGTCGCGCCGGGCAAGGTCGAGGTGACCGCCGAGGACGGCGCGACGACCACGCTCGAGACGAAGAACATCGTCATCGCCACGGGCTCGGAGGTGACCGCGCTGCCGGGCGTCGCGATCGACGAGAAGCGCATCGTCTCCTCCACGGGCGCGCTCGATCTGGAGACGGTCCCGGAGCACCTCGTGCTGATCGGCGGCGGCGTGATCGGGCTCGAGCTCGGATCGGTCTGGCGGCGGCTCGGCGCCAAGGTGACCGTGATCGAGTATCTCGACCGCATCCTCGCCGGCATCGACGCCGACACGGCGAAGCAGTTCCAGAAGATCCTCACCAAGCAGGGCATGACCTTCAAGCTGTCGTCCAAGGTCACCGAGGCGACCGCGACGGACGCGGGCGTGACGCTGAAGGTCGAGCCGGCCAAGGGCGGGGAGGCCGAGACCATCGAGGCCGACGTCGTGCTCGTGGCGGTCGGCCGGCGGCCCTACACGGACGGGCTCGGGCTGGACGAGGTCGGCGTCGCCAGGGACGACAAGGGCCGCGTCGTCACCGACGGGCACTTCGCCACCAACGTCGCGGGCATCTACGCCATCGGCGACGTGATCACGGGCCCGATGCTCGCCCACAAGGCCGAGGACGAGGGCGTTGCGCTGGCCGAACTCCTCGCCGGCAAGGGCGGGCACGTGAATTACGGCGTGATCCCCAACGTGGTCTACACCTATCCGGAGGTCGCCGCCGTCGGCGCGACGGAGGAGGACCTGAAGGCGCAGGGCATCCCCTACAACGTCGGCAAGTTCCCCTTCACGGCCAACGGCCGCGCCAAGGCGAACCTGATGACCGACGGCTTCGTCAAGGTCCTCGCCCATGCCGAGACCGACCGCGTGCTCGGCGCCCACATCGTCGGCCCCGAGGCCGGCAACCTCATCCACGAGATCGCGGTGGCGATGGAGTTCGGCGCCTCCTCCGAGGACGTGGCGCGCACCTGCCACGCCCACCCGACTCTGGCCGAGGCGGTGAAGGAAGCCGCGCTGGCGGTGGAGAAGCGCGCGCTGCACATGTGAGGGCGCCGCCCACCGTGGACGAACGGAAAAGCCCCGGGCCGCGCCGCGACCCGGGGCTTTCTCTTTTCAGGTGTAACGCGCTGCGGGCGGCCTCAGCGGGCCAGCGCCACCGGCGCGCCGGAGCGGGACAGGACGCCCTGCATCGCGCCCGGCGAGGCGCGCAGGCGTGCGGCCACGGCGCCGCCCTGGCGATAGAGGTAGATCTCGTCGTTGCGCAGGTCCCAGGCCGAGATGCGGCTGAGGTCCTCGTTCGCGCAGCCCGAGGTCGAGGCGCGGTAGAGGTCGAGCGAGGGCGAGGAGGAGAGCGTCACGCGGCAGGAGCCGCCGCCGGGCTCGCTGGCGCGCCAGGTGCCCACGAAGGTCGTGCGGGACACGCGCGGCTGCGCCGGCGCCGGGGCGGGGATGGCGGCCACCTGCGGCGAGGACGGCACGTCGGAGACGATCTGGTCCGACTGCGTGAGCCCGTCGCCGAGGACGCCCGTGCCGGGCGGCGGGGCGAGCGGCTCGGCCTCGACCACGCCGGCCGGAGCCGCGATGCCGGGCTCGAGCGGCGTCGTGGTGATGACGCCGGGCGAGGTCGCGACGACCGGGCGCTGCGGCCCGCCGAACCGGGCGGACTGGCAGGCGCCGAGCGCGAGGACGGTCGCCGCGAGCACGGTGAGGCGCAGGGCGCGGCGGGAAGTCTGGCCGAGGGCGGGGCGGGGCGTCATGGCGTCCATCCGGGTCTCATCCGTCTCGTGAGCGTTCCGGCGACGGGGCCGGCGCATCGGCGGGTACGGCTCGCGCCGCATCCGAGGTAACTCGTCCTAGCCGATCGTGGTTGAAATAGGGTGAAGCAGGCCTGAACGCTCCTGAAAAACGAGCGCCGCCGCACGGGGTTCACCCGGCGGCGGCGTTTTCGGAACGGGTGTGGCGCGCGCGCCGCAGGCGCGGCGGTCCCCGCAGGCGGGCCCTCACACGTGGCGGGTCACCATCATCTTCTTGATCTCGGCGATCGCCTTGGCCGGGTTGAGGCCCTTCGGGCAGGCGTTGGCGCAGTTCATGATGGTGTGGCAGCGGTAGAGCTTGAACGGATCCTCGAGCTTGTCGAGCCGCTCGCCGGTCATCTCGTCGCGCGAATCGGCCAGCCAGCGGTAGGCGTGCAGCAGCGCGGCGGGGCCGAGGAAGCGGTCGCCGTTCCACCAATAGGAGGGGCACGCCGTGGTGCAGCAGGCGCACAGGATGCACTCGTAGAGCCCGTCGAGCTCGACGCGGTCCTCCGGCGTCTGCCGCCACTCGTGCTCCGGCGCCGGCGTCTGCGTCTGCAGCCAGGGCTCCACCGAGGCGTGCTGGGCGAAGAACTGCGTCAGGTCGGGGACGAGGTCCTTGAGCACCGGCATGTGCGGCAGAGGATAGATCTTCACCGCCCCCGAGCCGCACTCGTCGATGCCGCGCGTGCAGGCGATGGTGTTCTGCCCCTGGATGTTCATGGCGCACGAGCCGCAGATGCCCTCGCGGCAGGAGCGCCGGAAGGTCAGCGTCGGGTCGACCTTGTTCTTGATCCAGATGAGGGCGTCGAGCACCATCGGCCCGCAATCCTCGCGATCGACGTAGTAGGTGTCGATGCGCGGATTCTCGGTCTCGTCGGGGTTCCAGCGGTAGATCCGGAACTCCTGCAGCCGCTTCCCGTCGACGGGCTTCGGCCAGACCTTGCCCTCGCGATACTGGGAGTTCTTGGGGAGCTTGAATTCAGCCATCTGTACGCGTCCTCAGTACACCCGCGCCTTCGGCGCGATGTACTCGATCTCGTTCGAGAGCGTGTAGGTGTGGACCGGGCGATAGTCGATCGTGACCTCGCCCTTGCCCTCGTCGCACCAGGCGAGGGTGTGCTTCATCCACTCCTTGTCGTCGCGCTCGGGGAAGTCCTCGCGGGCGTGCGCCCCGCGCGACTCGGTGCGGTTCGCGGCCGATTCCATGGTCACCACGGCCTGGGTGATCAGGTTGTCGAACTCGAGCGTCTCGATCAGGTCGGTGTTGAAGATCAGCGAGCGGTCCTTGGTGGAGATGTCCGTGATCCCGCCCCAGACCTCGTGGATCAGCGTCTTGCCCTCGTTCAGCACCTCGCCGGTGCGGAAGACCGCGCAATTGTTCTGCATGGTCTTCTGCATCGAGAGCCGCAGATCGGCGGTGGGCGTCGCGCCGTTGGCGTTGCGGAAGCGGTCGAGGCGCGCGAGCGACTTGTCGGCAGAGCCCGCCGGCAACGGCGCCTGGCTCTCGCCGGGCTTGACGATCTCGGCGCAGCGCAGGCCCGCCGCGCGGCCGAAGACCACGAGGTCGATCAGCGAGTTCGAGCCGAGCCGGTTGGCGCCGTGGACCGAGACGCAGGCCGCCTCGCCGATGGCCATCAGGCCGGGCACCACCGCGTCCGGATCGCCGCCCTTCTTGGTGAGGACCTCGCCGTAGAAGTTCGTCGGGATGCCGCCCATGTTGTAATGCACGGTCGGCAGGACCGGGATCGGCTCCTTCGTCACGTCGACGCCGGCGAAGATCTTGGCGCTCTCCGAGATGCCCGGCAGGCGCTGATGGAGGATCTTCGGGTCGAGATGGTCGAGGTGGAGATAGATGTGGTCCGCGTCCTTGCCGACGCCGCGGCCGCCGCGGATCTCCATCGTCATGGCGCGCGAGACGACGTCGCGCGAGGCGAGATCCTTCGCGGAGGGGGCGTAGCGCTCCATGAAGCGCTCGCCCTCGGAATTGGTGAGGTACCCGCCCTCGCCGCGCGCGCCCTCGGTGATGAGGCAGCCCGCGCCGTAGATGCCCGTCGGGTGGAACTGCACGAATTCCATGTCCTGCAGCGGCAGGCCGGCGCGCAGCACCATGGCGTTGCCGTCGCCGGTGCAGGTGTGGGCGGACGTCGCCGAGAAATAGGCGCGGCCGTACCCGCCGGTGGCGAGGATCACCATCTGCGCGCGGAAGCGATGGATCGTCCCCGTCGTCATGTCGAGGGCGACGATGCCGCGGCAGCGACCCTCCTCGTCCATGATCAGGTCAATGGCGAAGAACTCGATGAAGAAGTTCGTGTCGTTCTTCAGCGCCGCGCCGTAGAGCGTGTGCAGGATGGCGTGGCCGGTGCGGTCGGCGGCCGCGCAGGTGCGCTGGGCGGTGCCCTCGCCGTAGCGCGTGGTCATGCCGCCGAACGGGCGCTGGTAGATCTTGCCGCTATCGGTGCGCGAGAAGGGCACGCCCCAGTGCTCGAGCTCGTAGACGGCGGCGGGCGCGTGGCGGCAGAGATACTCGATGGCGTCCTGGTCGCCGAGCCAGTCCGACCCCTTCACGGTGTCGTACATGTGCCAGCGCCAGTCGTCCTCGCCCATGTTGCCGAGCGCGGCCGAGATGCCGCCCTGCGCCGCGACGGTGTGGGAGCGCGTCGGGAAGACCTTGGTCACGCAGGCCGTGCGCAGGCCCGCCTGCGAGCAGCCGACCGTCGCGCGCAGGCCCGCGCCGCCGGCGCCGACGACCACGACGTCGAAGGTGTGGTCCGTGATCGGGTAGGCCGCGCCGTTGACGGACGGGGCGGCGCCGTTGGCCGCGGGGGAAGCGTCGTTCGCCATTGTGTCACATACTCCCTCAGAGCAAGGGGCCGAAGCCGACCTTCAGGATCGCGAAGAGGCTGGCCGCGCCGATGGCGATCGCGAAGAAGGTGTTCGCGATCACGGCGGCGATCTTCGCGCCCTTGCCGTGTACGTAGTCCTCGATGACGATCTGCATGCCGAGCCGCATGTGGACCGTGATGCTGATCACGAAGAGCGCGAGCAGGATCGCGACAAGGGGGTGCGACACGATCGCGACCGCCTCCGCGTAGGGCCGCCCGGCGACCAGCGCCACGATCACCACGAAGGGGAAGACGAGCAGCAGGTTCGACACCGCCGTGATGCGGTGATGCCAGAAATGATCGGTGCCCGCCCCGGCGGCGCCGAGCCCCTTGGCGCGGGCGAGCGGGGTGCGGATGGAGTTCCTGGTGGCCATGTCGGGGCTCCCTCAGCGCGCGATGAGCGCCACGATCCAGATGACGAGGGTCAGGGAGACCGACCCGACGAGGGTGAGCTTCGCGAGCAGGAAGCGCTGCGAGGGCTCGAAGCCCTTGCCGAAATCCCAGACGAAGTGGCGCACGCCGCCGAGCATGTGATGCATCAGCGCCCAGGTGTAGGCGAACAGGATCAGGTAGCCGAGCCAGGACCCGAAGAACCAGGCCGCGGTTTCGTAGGCCTGGGGCCCAGCCGCCAGGGCGAGCAGCCAGAAGGCGAGGAAGACCGTCCCGACATAGAGAACGATCGCGGTCGCACGGTGGAAGATGGACATCGCCATCGTCCAGGTCCAGCGATAGATCTGCAGGTGCGGCGACAAAGGCCGCTTGGATTCGGCTCGCGCCGTATCGGCTCCCGCCATCGGGCAACTCCTCACGCCTGCGGCGTCGTGCCGCAAAAATGACACAGGCTCGGGAGCGTAACTAACCAATGCCTCCCCCGACGACAATGCGGCATCGGGTCGGTCGTGTTACAGGTTGGAAATTTTGTAAACGGGATTGGACGAAGGTCGTAAGGGTTTCGCCGCGGAGCGTTTTTCGGCGCCGCCCGGCCTCGGACCCGGTTCAGCCGCGGGGTGCGCGACCCCACGTTTCGAAAAGGTAGAAGCCGTTCCATTGAGACAATTGCCCGGCCGCGCGCGCGTCGAATCCGTCCGGCGGCCTCTCGCCGCCGCCGATGCGGCCCGCGAACTCCCAGGCGCCGTCCGTGATGAAGCCGGGCACGATCCGCTCCTCGGGCACGGCGCAGCGCAGCTCGGCCGCGTCCTTGCGCCGAAACACGTTCCAGGTCCGGCCCTGCCCGTCGAAGGGCGCTCTGCGCGCTGGCGCGACGACGTCGATCACGTTCGGGGCCTCCTCGCCGTGGGGCGTGCGATGTGATGCGGGTCGGACCGCCACCCGGACCCGCGCGATCTTCTTCTAATCTCGCATGGCGGCGTTTGGATGACGCGCGGAGCGCATCGGAGATCCGGAAGAGGCGCGGGCGCGACGGCCCGTCGCAGGGTCAGCGGCCAAGCTGACCCATTGCCGCCAAACTGCCGGGCCAAGTCTCGCAGCGTAGTCCCGCAGGGTCGGGAGGCCGTCGGCGCCGCATCGCGGCGCGGGTTCAGTCGAGGGGCAGCATGACGCAGTCGAACACGGCGCCGGCGGGCGCCGCGAACCGTCGGTCGCGCGCCGACGGAACGGGAGCGTGCGCGCCGATAGCGGCGCGCCGGCGATGCATCCGCGGCGGGGTCCGCCTCGCTGCGGCGCTCGCGCTCGGGATCGCGGCCAACAGCGTCGTCGCGGACGGCGCTCTCGCGCCGGCGTCCGCCGAGGCGCGCGCATACACGTTCGGCGTTCCGGCCTTCGCGCCGGCGCTCACCGCGCGGGCGACCGCGGACGTGCTGGCAACGCGCTTCGGCGGGTCCGAGGTCCGGGACACGCTGACGCAGCTGCTCGCCGCGGCGCCTGCCGCGCCCGGCCGGATCACCGCGCTCGCGGACGCGGCGCACGCCGCGCTCGAGCGCGAGACGCGGACGGTGCGCTTCGGCGCGATGCGCGTCGAGCGCTGGATCGTCACCGCCGTCACCGCGGCGGCGACGCAGACCGGCGGCGATCCGGTCTTCATGCTCGCTCTCGCCGACAAGGAATCGAGCCTGCGTCCGAGCGTCGGCGCCAGCACCTCCTCGGCGGAAGGGCTCTACCAGTTCATCGAGCAGACCTGGCTCGAGGTCGTCTCCAGCTTCGGCGAGAAGCACGGCCTCGCGGAGGAGGCGGCGGACATCGTCCAGAACGCGGACGGGCGCTACGTCGTCGAGGACCCCGCTCGCCGCGAGGAGATCCTCGCGCTGCGGCGCGAGCCGCTGATCGCCGGCCTGATGGCGGGCGAGATGCTCGCCCGCGACCGCGCCCGGATCGAGGAGGATCTCGGCCGCAAGCTCGCGCCGCACGAGGTCTATCTCGCGCACTTCCTCGGGCGAGGCGGCGCGACGCGCTTCCTCGTCTTCAAGGACGGCTATCCCGACGCGCCCGCCTCCGCGGAATTCGAGGCGGCCGCACGGGCCAACCGCGCCATCTTCTACGAAGGGGGCGCCCGCCCGCGCAGCTACGCCGAGGTCGACGCCCTGTTCGCCGAGGTGATCGGCGAGCGGGTCGACCGCTACGCGTCGGTCGATCCCTGGGCGGAGGCGCCGCGCGCGCGCCGCCTCGCGCGGCTTCTGTCCCACGAGACCGCGTACTACGCCTCGCTCAAGGGCGACCAGATGGAGATGGTCTCGCCGGAGGAAGAGGCCGACGGGGCCGACGAGTCCGCGGAGGCGCTCGCCTACCTGCCCGTGAAGGGCGAGGGCGACGCGCGCGTGCCGCTGCCTCCGCGCCGCACCCTGACGGTGGCGAGCGGCCGCTGAGATCGGGCCGGCGCGTTGATCCAGATCAGCGCGCCGCGCCGCATCGCGGGCCTAGCGTTCCCTAGCGTCGTCCACCGCAGGGATAGCTCGTCCGTGATCGCCGTCTCCGACACACCCGCCCCGCGGCTCGAACGCCGCGTCGCGCCGACCGGCATCGAGCGCGCCTTTCCGCCCGGGGCGCTGATCGTCACCAAGACCGACCTGAAGGGCCGGATCACCTACGCCAACCCGACCTTCCTGCGCATGGCGGCGCTGAGCGAATCGCAGGCGCTCGGCGCGCCGCATTCGATCATCCGCCATCCCGACATGCCGCGCGCGGTCTTCGCCCATCTGTGGGAGGAGATCGAGGCCGGGCGCGAGGTCTTCGCGGTGGTGAACAACCTCGCCGCCGACGGGGCGCATTACTGGGTCCTCGCCCACGTCACGCCGAGCCGCGACGCCTCCGGGCGCATCCTCGGCTACCATTCGAATCGCCGCCCGGTCCCGGCCGGCGCCCGCGCCGCGGTCGAGCCGCTCTATGCCGAGCTGCGCGCCATCGAGCGCGCGCATCCGAGCCGCCGCGCCGGGCTCGCCGCGTCCCGCGCCGCCCTCGCGACGAGACTCGCCGAGATGGGCACCACCTACGGCGCTCTGATGGCCGCGCTCGCCCGCCCCTGAGCGCGGCGACGCGGCGTCGCACGCCCGTCACCGAACCATGCGTGCTTTGCCGCGCTTGGAAAGAAGCGTGTCGCGCGCCACCCTGCCGCCCGTCCGCCGTCCCGATCCCGTCGTCGTCCGTCCGCCCGATCCGAGGAAGAGAGAGACCATGAGCACGTACCGCCTCGACAAGCTGTTCGCGCCCCGCTCGATCGCCCTCGTCGGCGCGAGCCCGCGGGAGGGCTCGCTCGGCCGCACGGTGCTGCGCAACCTCCAGCGCGCCGGCTTCTCGGGCCCGATCCGGCTCGTCAATCCGCGCCACCGCGAGATCGACGGGACGCCCTGCGTCGCGCGCGTGGCGGATTTGCCGGAGGCGCCGGATCTCGTCGTGATCGCCTCCCCGCCGGCCTCCGTGCCGGGTGTGGTGAAGGCGGCGGGCGAGAAGAACGCCTGCGCGGCGATCGTCATCACCGCCGGGCTCGGGCACGGCCCGGGATCCCTCGCGGAGGAGGCGCGCGTGGCGGCGCGCGCCCACGGCCTGCGCCTCGTCGGGCCGAACTGCCTCGGCGTCATGGCCCCGCGCGCCGGCCTCGACGCGAGCTTCGCCGCCAATCCGCCGCTGCCCGGCGACCTCGCGCTGATCTCCCAGTCCGGCGCCATCGCCGCGGGCCTGGTGGAATGGGGCGCGCAGCGCAACGTCGGCTTTTCCGCCGTGGTCTCGCTGGGCGACAAGGCCGACGTCGATTTCGGCGATTGCCTCGACTATTTCGCGACCGACCGGCACACCCGCGCCATCCTGCTCTACGTCGAATCGATCAACGCCGCGCGCAAGTTCATGTCCGCCGCGCGGGCGGCGGCGCGGGCGAAGCCCGTCGTCGTGATCAAGTCCGGCCGCCACGCGCAGGGCGCGAAAGCGGCGGCGACCCATACCGGCGCGCTCGCCGGGTCCGACGGGGTCTACGACGCCGCCTTCCGCCGCGCCGGGCTCCTGCGCGTCTTCGACCTCGACGAGCTCTTCGCCGCCGCCGAGACGCTCGGCCGGCAGAAGCCCTTCGCCGGCAACCGCCTCGCCATCCTCACCAACGGCGGCGGCGTCGGCGTGCTCGCCGTCGACCGGCTCATCGACCGCGGCGGCAGGCTCGCCGAGCTCTCGCCCGAGACGATGGCCGCGCTCGACGCGGCGCTGCCGGCGACCTGGTCGAAGGGCAACCCCGTCGACATCATCGGCGACGCCGACGCCGGGCGCTATGCGGCCTCGCTGGAGGCGCTCCTGAAGGACCCCGAGAACGACGCCGTTCTCGTCCTCAACGTGCCCACCGCCCTCGCCTCCGCGCCGGAGGCGGCGCAGGCCGTGGTCGAGACGATGCGGCGCGACCGCGCCGCCGGCTACCGCCGCAAGCCCGTCTTCGCCGTGTGGCTCGGCGAGCATCCCGATGCGGCCCGCGCCTTCGAGCAGGCGGGCATTCCGCACTACGCCACCGAGGCGGACGCGGTGCAGGGCTTCATGCATCTCGTGCGCTATCGCGAGGCGCAGGACCTGCTGATGCAGACGCCGTCCAGCCTGCCGGAGGATTTCGCGCCCGACCGCGCCGCCGGCCGCGCCATCGTCGAGACCGTCGTCGCCGAGGGCCGCACCTGGCTCGACCCGATGGAGGTCTCGGCCCTGATGCGGGCCTACCGCATCCCCGACGCGCCGGTGACGCTGGCGCGCACGCCGGAGGAAGCCGGCGAGGCGGCGCGCCGCTTCGTCGAGAACGGCGGCATGGTCGCGGTGAAGATCCTCTCGCCCGACATCGTGCACAAGTCCGACATCGGCGGCGTGGCGCTCGACCTCACCTCCGTGGAGGCGACGCGCGCGGCGGCGCAGGACATCCTCGAGCGGGCGCGCACGATGAAGCCCGACGCCCGCATCGCCGGCGTCACCGTGCAGCCGATGGTGAGGAAGCCCAAGGCGCGCGAGCTCATCGCCGGCATCGCCACAGACGACACGTTCGGGCCCGTCATCGTCTTCGGCCGCGGCGGCACCGCCGTCGAGGTGATCGGCGACAAGGCGCTGGCGCTGCCCCCGCTCGACATGAACCTGGCGCAGACGCTGATCGACCGAACCCGCGTCTCGCGGGTGCTGCGGGCCTATCGCGACGTGCCCGCCGCCGACCTGGAGGCGGTGAAGCTCGTGCTGGTGAAGCTCTCGCAGCTCGCCGCCGACCTGCCGGAGGTGCGCGAGCTCGACATCAACCCCTTCCTCGCCGACAAGGACGGTGTGATCGCGGTCGACGCCCGCGTCGCCGTCGCGCCGGTCACCGGCAGGCGGGCCAAGGCGCCGCATGCGAGCTTCGCCGTGCGGCCCTACCCGATCGAGTGGGAGCGCCGGCTGCCGCTGCCTGACGGCCGCGAGGCTTCCGTGCGCCCGGTGCGGCCGGAGGACGAGGACCTGTTCCTGGCCTTCTTCAAGCGCGTCACCGACGAGGACCTGCGCCTGCGCTTCTTCGCGCCGGTGCGCGACTTCTCGCATAGCTTCATCGCGCGCCTCACCCAGATCGACTACGCCCGCGCCATCGCCTTCGTGGCGATCGACCCGGACAGCGGGGAGATGATGGGCGCCGTGCGCCTCCACGCGGACGCCAACCACGAGAGCGGCGAATACGCGATCCTGCTGCGCTCGGATCTCAAGGGCATCGGGCTCGGCTGGCGGCTGATGCAGCTGATGATCGAATGGGCGCAGGCGGAAGGGCTACGCCACGTCGAGGGCCAGGTGCTGCGCGAGAACCGCACCATGCTGGAGATGTGCCGCCAGCTGGGCTTCGCGATCACGACGGACAAGGACGATCCGGACCTGAAGGTGGTGCGACTGGATCTGGAGGGGTGAGGGCGCCCGGCTGCGGCGGCATGGCGGTCCGTACACGCCCGCGCTTCCGCCGTGCTTCGCCCGGCGCTAGTCTCCCGCCCACGGAATCAGGAGACGAACGATGAAGGAACCCGGCCCCGATCACCCCATCAGCGTCGCGCCGCACGACAAGCGCGTGCGGGTGGTGCTCGGCGGCGCCATCGTGGCGGAGAGCGACGCCGCGCTGCGGATGGAGGAGAACCGCTACGCCCCGGTCTTCTACATCCCGCGCGGGGACGTGGAGATGGAGCTGCTCGAGCCCTCGTCCCGGCATTCGCATTGCCCCTACAAGGGCGACGCCAGCTGGTTCACCGTCTCCGGCCACGGCATGGAGGCGAAGGACGCCGCGTGGTCCTACGAGACGCCGTTCCCGGCCGTCGCGCCCATCGCCGGCCACATCGCCTTCGACCGCGCCAAGGTGGACGCGATCGAGGAGCTGAACTGAACCCGCTCAGTTCGAGCGCAGCAGCCGCTCGAAATAGTCGAGCTCCTCGCGCGGGCGGGTCGGGTCGCCGAGCTTGTCGCGCAACTCCTCCATGATGCGCCGCGCGCGCTGGGCGGCGCTCTCGCCGGCCTCGGGCAGGCGCACGTCGCCGTCGGAATAGTCGCGGCCGCGGGTCGGACGCCCGAGCGGATCGTCGGCGAAGGAATCGGCGCGCCCGCGCTGGCCGGGCTGGCCCGCCTGCTGGCCCTGACCCTCCCCCTGGCCCATCATCTCCTGCATCTGCTGGGCCATGCCCTGCATGCCGCGCTGGAGGCCCTCCAGCGCGCGGCCCTGGTCGTCCACCGCCTGGCCCTGGTCGCCCTCGCCGAGCGCGCCCTCGGCGTCGCGCATGGCCTCCTCGGCGTCGGAGAAGCCCTCTTCGCCCTGCATGCCGAGCTCGCGCATGCGTCGCTGCAGCTCCTGCAGACGCTCGCGCAGCGCCTGCTGCTGCTCGGAGAGACCCTGCTCCCCTTGCTGGCCTTGCTGGCCCTGCTGGCCTTGCTGCCCTCGCTGGCCTTGCTGCTGTTGCCGGCCCTCGCGGAAGGTCTCGTCGCGCAGCTCGCTCTGGTCGCGCATGAGCTCGTCGAGCTCGTTCATCTGGCGCTCCATCTCGCGCGCCATCGGGTCGGACATGCGGCTGTCCGGCTGGGCGGTGCGCAGGTTCTGCATGATGTCGCGCAGCTGGTTGATCAGACGCTGCGCCTCGGCCATGTCGCCCTCGCGCATGGCGCGCTCGAGCTCCTCGAGCATCCGGTCGAGATCCTGGCGCGAGAGCGTCTGCGTATCGGCGTTCGGCGGGGTCTCGGCCGTGTCGCGGTCCTGCTGCTCGCGCATCATCTGCTCGGCGAGCTCGCGGAGCATGCGGTCCATCGCCTCGCGCAGCTCGGCCATCAGCCGGTCGATCTCGTCCTGCGGCGCGTTGCGCTCCATCGCCTCCTGCAGGCGCTCGGCCGCGGCGAGCGCCTCGCGCTGGGCGTCGGTGAGATCGCCGTCCTCGATCTGCACGGCGATGGCCCAGAGCCAGTCCGCCACCGCGATCAGGTCCTCGTCGCTCTGCGCGTCGCGGAGCTGGTTCGCCGCCGAGCGCAGGCCGAGAAAGACGCCCCATTCCGGGATGTAGCGCGACGGCTCGATCAGGAGCGCGTCGAGCGCCACCTGGACCCGCCGGCGGTCGTCGGGGGCGAGGACGAGCTCGCGCCGCTGCTCCACCAGCGCCCGCGCCAGCGGATCGAAGAAGGGCCGCTGCGGCAGCGTGACGGACACCGTCTCCGAGCGCCCCTCCTGGCCGGCTTCGTCGACGGCGACGAGCGTCAGGTCGACCGCGGCGCCGCCCCAGTAATGCTCGGCGAGGTCCACCTCCTCGCGAATGGCGTCGTCGGCGGAGCCGGCGGGAACGGCGAGGTCGATCACCGGCGGCGGCACCAGGGTGCGGCCGCCCCCCGCCGCGCCCGGCCGCTCCACCTGGCCCTCGGCGCCGGCGATGCCGTAATCGTCCTCGCCCGTGTAGGTGAGCACCAGCGCGCCGCGCTCGCCCGTCTCGGGCGGGTCGGCGAAGGCGATGGTCGGCGGCAGGTCGGGAATGGCCTCCAGCGCGAGGAAGCCGCCGCCGACGAGGCCCGTGCGCACGCTCAGCTCGCCGTCGCCGACGAGACGGAACCGGCTCTCCGTCAGGTCGCCGCCGGTCGCCGCCGGCTCGTCCGCGACGATCTCCTCGAGCCCGCCCACGGACTCGACGGTCGCGTCCTCGCGCCCGGCGACGCGCACGACGACGTTCGAGCCGACGGGAACGCTCAGCGCCGCGTCGCCCGCGGCGAGGTCGATCATCAGCGGCGGGCGGCGGGTGTAGAGCGGCGGGTCGATCCAGCCGTCGACCCGGAAGTCCGGCGCGGGCGGAACGGGCGCGCGCCAGTCGAAGGCGGAGCCGAGCCGGCCGCCGATCTCGGGCCCGGCGACGAAGGCGCTGGCCGCCAGCACGAGGACGCCCGCGCCGCGCAGGGCGTAGCGGTCGCGCCGCGGCATGTCCGGGCGCGGGGTCGCCGTCTTGAGCCTGGCGAGCGTCGCCTCCGCGCGGGCGCGGTGGAGCGCCCAGAGCGCGCGCGAGCCCTCGTCCGTCGCGCCGAGCGCGAGCGTATCCTCGAAAGCGGTGGCGGGGCGGTGCGGCAGGCCCGAATCGCGATCGAGCCGGGCGAGCTTCTCGGCGCGGCCGACGCGCCCGCCGGGGAGCAGCAGGCGCGCGAGCGGGACGAGCGAGGCGAGGAGCGCGAGGCCGAACAGGCCCGCGCCGATCATCCGCGCGAGCGGGGGCACCCCGAGCCAGAGGCCGAGCCAGGAGGCCGAGGCGAAGGCCATCAGCACCGCGAGCGGCGCCCACAGAGCCGGCCAGGCCCGCTCCCACAGGAGCGCGAGGCCCGCCCGGCGCACCAGCCGCTCGAGCCGCGCCTGCGGATCGCCGGCCGCCTCGCGCCGCCCGAACGCACGCGCCCGCAGACGGCCGAGGCGCCCCGGACCGCCGGCCTCTCGACCGCGGCCCGTCGCCGCCGGGCGGGGCTCCTTCGTGAGCCGCACCGGCTCGCGCGGATCGCTCATGCGCACCTCTCCCGTTCAGGCGCTTCCCGCCCGACGCCACCCGACGCCCGCCCCGTCTCGGTGAAGGAGCTTAAGCAGGCTTCGTTCCACCGCAAAGCGAGACGAAAGCGCGCGGGGGATCACGATGGCGTGGGGGTGTCCGGGGGGAGGGGTGGATCCACGCCGTCGACCTCGAAGAGATGCGGCGGATCATCCTCTCCGTGGTCGTGCGAGCACTCCGTTATTCGGAGGCTGGTCCCCGTCTCCTGGTCTTCCACGTGCACGTTTGCCGTGACGCATTCGATTACCCGTTGTATGATCTCAATCGCATGTTCCGGATCGCGAGCCGAAAGGCGAACCACCGCGCGCAGCTTCAAGTCGAAGGCATAGTCAGGCATGAGCACACCGCCCTTTCAGGTTCAGGTCCCTCAGCAGATTTTCGAGATCGCCCAGAGCGGCCGTTCCGTGCTGAAGTCCGCGATCCTGGCCCTCCTCATCGCCAACCCGGCAGGACTGAGGAGCGTCGACGTCGCGCGCAGCCTCGGCCTCGAATCGCCGCGCGGAACGCCGCAGAAGAACTACCTCGTCTGGGCGCTCCTTCAGGAACTCCAGCGCGAGGGTCGCGTGGAGAAGACGCAGGAGAAGCGGCTCGTCGCGCGGCCGTGATGGTGGCTGCGCCATCGACCCGCGTCGGCTTGGACACCGTAGGGATGGGAGTGCTCTCGACAGCGACCCATTTCGGAACGAATAAAGAACACACTAAGGTGGGCGCGCGCCCTCGTCAACCCCTTCCTGCAGAGCCCGCAAGGACACGCCCTTCCCGCGCCCCCCACCCCCCACCCCCCACCCATTTGCCAACCCCCGCCCGCCTTGACCCCGCCTCCCTCCGCGCGCCACATCGTTCTCAGGCACCCGGGAGGCGCGCATGAAGACCAATACCGGCCGGTTCTTCGAGGATTTCACGCTTGGCGAGACCATCCGCCACGCCACGCCCCGTACGCTCACGGTGGGGGATCAGGCGCTCTACACGGCGCTCTACGGCTCGCGCTTCGCGGTGGCGTCCTCGGAGCATTTCGCGCAGGCGATCGGCTACAAGCGCGCGCCGCTCGACGATCTGCTCGTGTTCCACACCGTGTTCGGCAAGACCGTGCCGGACGTCTCGCTCAACGCGGTGGCCAATCTCGGCTACGCGGAAGGGCGCTTCCTGGCCCCGGCCTATCCCGGCGACACGCTGTGGTCGATCTCCGAGGTGATCGGGCTCAAGGAGAGCTCGAACGGCGAGACGGGCGTCGTCTACGTGCGCACCACCGGCTTCAACCAGAACGGCGAGCGGGTGCTCTCCTATTGCCGCTGGGTTCTGGTGAGGAAGCGCGACGGGGCCTCGCCCGCGCCGGAGCCGCACGTGCCGACGCTGGCGGACGCGGTGCAGGCCT
This sequence comes from Salinarimonas sp., assembly GCF_040111675.1. Taxonomy (NCBI): domain Bacteria; kingdom Pseudomonadati; phylum Pseudomonadota; class Alphaproteobacteria; order Hyphomicrobiales; family Salinarimonadaceae; genus Salinarimonas; species Salinarimonas sp. The sequence goes on from NZ_CP157794.1 coordinate 349,575, forward strand.
CCGAGATCGCCCGGCACGCGCCGCCGCTCACAATCGACAGCTACGATTTCGACCTCGCCGGCTCCGCCGACCGCTTCTCGGACTACGAGACGGGCGAGAAGATCGACCACGTCGACGCCATGACGGTGGAGGAGGCCGAGCACCAGCTCGCCACCCGCCTCTACCAGAACACCGCGCGGGTGCATTTCGACGGCATGGCGGCGGCGCAGGGGCGCTTCGGCAAGCGGCTGATCTACGGCGGGCACGTGATCTCGCTCGCGCGGGCCCTCTCCTTCAACGGGCTCGCCAACGCCTTCACGGTGGCCGCGATCAATTCCGGCCGGCACGTGGCGCCGCTCTTCGCCGGGGACACGGTGAGCGCCTGGTCGGAGGTGCTCGAGACCTGCCCGCTCGTCGGGCGCGACGACATCGGCGCGCTGCGGCTGCGCACCGTGGCGACGAAGAACCGGGCGTGCGCGGATTTCCCGTTCAAGGACGGCGATCGCTACGCCGAGGGCGTGATCCTCGACCTGGACTATTGGGTGCTGATGCCGCGCTGAGCCGCCCGCGCCGGGTCGCTCACCCGTCCTTGCGGGCGACGAGGAAGACGCGCGCGTCCTTGCGCCCGGAGCCGTGCCGGTCGCGCTCCACGATGGTGAAGCCCGCCTCGGCGAGCTCGCGCTCGAGGGCGTCGGCGGTGAAAAAGGCGACGTACGGCGCCTTGCCGACGAGGCGCATCGCCGGGACCAGCAGGCGCACCAGCGGGTTCATCTCGGCGAGGCAGGGCGTCTTCGAGACGAACAGCCCGCCCGGCTTCAGGCGCGCGTGGATCGCCCGCAGGGCCGCGCGCCGATCGGCCAGCAGATGGACGAGGTTGAAGGCGAGGACGGCGTCGAAACGCTCCTCTCCCGGATCCGCGTCGTCCGCCGCCGCGACGGCGAAGGACACGTTCGCCGGGCCCGCGTAGGCGGCGCGCTCGCGGGCGATCGCGATCATCTCGGGGGAGACGTCGGTGGCGAGGATGCGGCCCACATGCGGCGCGAGGCGCAGGGCGGTCGTGCCGGTGCCGCAGCCGAGCTCGAGCACCGCGGCGTCCGTCGGAAGGACCGCGCGGGTGCGCTCGAGGGTGCGGGCTAAGGCGGCCGCGTCGCCGACGGGGCGCGCGGCGTACCTGCGGGCGATGCGGTCCCAGAAGCGGGTATCGACGGGTGCGGCGGCGATGGCTGGCATGGCGGGTCTCCTTCGACGCCGCGGATAGCCGACGAGAGCCCATTCGGGAATTGCCGAGATCGGTCTATCGCTCATACATTCGCGTATGGATAGGCTCGACTGGAACCTCGCGCGCGCCTTCTGCGCCACGGCGGAGGCCGGCTCCCTGTCGGCGGCCGCGCGCCGGCTGGGGCTGACGCAGCCGACACTGTCGCGCCAGGTGGCTGCTCTGGAAGCGGCGCTCGGCGTCACGCTGTTCGAGCGCGTCGGCAAGGCCCTGGCGCTGACCGAGGCGGGGCGCGCGCTCCTCGCACCCGCGCAGTCCATGGCCACCGCCGCGGACGCGATGGCGCTCGCCGCGGCGGGGGCGGCCGAGGGCGTCGCGGGCCGGGTCTCGATCTCGGCCTCCGACGCGGTGGCGGCGCATCTCCTGCCCGACATCGTGGCGCGCATCCGCCGGGCTGCGCCGGGCATCACGGTCGCCGTCGTCGTCTCGAACGCCATCAGCGACCTGCGCCGGCGCGAGGCCGACATCGCCATCCGGCACGTGCGGCCCGCCGAGCCGGACCTGATCGGCCGGCTCGTCGGCGAGACGTCGGCGCATCTCTACGCGTCGGAACGCTGGATCGCGGAGCGCGGCGCGCCGCGCACGCCCGGGGATCTCGCGCCGGAGGACGTGCTCGGCTTCGCCCCGGTCGAGCGCTTCGCGGCCCATCTCGCGGCCGCCGGCGTGCCCGTCACGGCGGAGGGCTTCCGCATCGTCTCGGAGAACGCGGTCACGGTGCTGGAGATGGCGCGGCGGGGGCTTGGCGTCGTGGTGATGATGCGCGAGGTCGCCGTGCGGGTGCCCGAGCTCGTGCGCGTCCTGCCGGACCTGCCCGCCACGCCGATCCCGATCTGGCTCGTCACCCACCGCGAGCTGCGCACCAGCCGCCGCGTGCGGCTGGTCTACGACGTGCTGGGAGAGGCGCTGGGGGAGATGGTGCGGGGGTGAGGCGGGGGATCAGGAAAGGTGGCGCGCCCGACAGGATTCGAACCTGTGACCTTTGGAATCGGAATCCAACGCTCTATCCAGCTGAGCTACGGGCGCCTGCCCCGCACGCCGCGTCGGCGCGCGGGATGTTGGTACAGGAGTTCGCCGGGGCGGGCAAGAGGGGGTGAACAAGGGGCGAGGGGGGGTGGGAGAGGGGTGGGAGCGCGGGGTGGGCCGTACGCCGCCTCACCGGAAATTCCGCGCCTTTGGCAGGGCTGCGGCGACGCCGCGGCGGGCTTCGTGAAGGCGCTCGTGGGCCTCGACGTCGGCGGCCAGCGCCGGCTCCTCGCGCACCAGGGCGCGGAAGCGGGCCTCGCGCTCGCGCCTGGCCTCCCCGTCGCGCTGGTCGGGGCCGGAGCGCTTGACCTCGTCGGCCCGCGCGAGGGCCTCCGGCATCGGGAGCGCGAGCGCCTCGGCTCCCTGGAGGCGGGTGAGCATGCCCGACCAGTCCTCCAGCGTGTCGGCGACGACGTGGGTGACGCCGTTGGCGCGCTGGAGGCGCCCCCGGACGCCGACGAGCCGCGCGCCGATCACCACCGGGCGGAAGGCCTCGAAGGTCTTGGGCCACACGATGAGGTTCGCGATGCCGGTCTCGTCCTCCAGCGTCATGAAGATGACGCCCCGCGCCGAGCCCGGGCGCTGGCGGATCAGCACGAGGCCGGACACCGACACCCGCGCGCCGTCGCGCATGCGGTCGAGATCGACGTGGCGGGTGACGCCGCGCCTCTCGAGCGCGGCGCGCAGGAACGAGACCGGGTGCGCCTTGAGCGAGAGCGACAGTGCGCGGTAGTCGGCCACGACCTCCTGGCCGGGCGGCATCGGCGGCAGCGCCGCGTCGGGCTCGCGCTCGGCCATGGAGGCGGCGCGGAACAGGGGCAGGTCGTCCTTGTCGCCGGAGCGGCGCAGCGCCTTCACCGCCCAGAGCGCGTCGCGCCGCGACAGGCCCAGCGAGGCGAAGGCGTCGGCCTCGGCGAGCCGCTCCAGCGTCGCGGGCGGCAGGTCGGTGCGCAGCCAGACGTCGCGCACGGAATCGTAGCCGGCGCCGCGCCGGGCGGCGAGGAGGCGCATCTCCTCCTCGCGCGCGCCCTTGAGCGAGCGCAGGCCGAGCCGCAGCGCGTGCGTCGCGCGGATGTCGCCGCGCATCGAGGCGTGGGCGCGGTGCAGCCGCTCGGCCGCCGGCGGGCCGGGCTCGAGCGTGCAGTCCCAGTCCGAATGGTTGACGTCGGGCGGGCGCACCGCGACGCCGTGCTCGCGGGCGTCGCGCACGATCTGCGCGGGGGCGTAGAAGCCCATGGGCTGGGCGTTCAGGAGGGCGGCGGCGAACACGTCGGGATAGCGCGCCTTGACCCAGCAGGAGGCGTAGACGAGGAGCGCGAAGCTCGCCGCGTGGCTCTCCGGGAAGCCGTACTCGCCGAAGCCCTCGATCTGCCGGAAGCAATGCTCGGCGAAGGCGCGGTCGTAGCCGCGCGCCACCATGCCCTCGACCATCTTCTGCGCGAAGGTGCCGATCGTGCCGACCCGCCGGAAGGTGGCCATGGCCCGGCGCAGCCGGTCGGCCTCGGACGGCGTGAAGCGGGCGGCGACGATGGCGATCTTCATCGCCTGCTCCTGGAAGAGCGGCACGCCGAGCGTCTTGCCGAGCACCTGCTCGAGCTCGTCCGGGGGCCCGTGCTCGGGGGAGGGGGAGGGGAAGACCACGCGTTCGCGGCCCTCGCGGCGACGGAGATAGGGGTGGACCATGTCGCCCTGGATCGGGCCCGGGCGCACGATCGCCACCTCGATGACGAGGTCGTAGAACTTCGCCGGCTTGAGCCGGGGCAGCATCGACATCTGCGCCCGGCTCTCGATCTGGAAGACGCCGAGCGTGTCGGCGCGCTGGATCATGGCGTAGACCCGCGGGTCCTCGGCCGGGATCGTCGCCAGCGTGAGGCGCTCGCCGTAATGATCCTCCAGGAGATCGAAGGCCCGGCGCAGGCACGACAGCATGCCGAGCGCCAGGAGGTCGATCTTGAGCATGCCGAGCGCTTCCAGATCGTCCTTGTCCCACTCGACGGTGGTGCGGCCCTCCATCGACGCGGGCGCGACCGGCGTCACCTCGTCGAGGCGCGAGCGGGTGATGACGAAGCCGCCGGTGTGCTGCGAGAGGTGACGCGGGAAGCCGTTGAGCTCGGCGGCGAGCTCCAGGACCCGGGCGAGGCGGTGCTCGGCGGGGTCCATGCCCAGCCGCTCGACCTCCTTCTCCTCCACGCTCGCCTTCGACCAGCCCCAGATCGAGCCGGAGAGCGCCGAGACGGCGTCGTCGGAGAGGCCGAAGACCTTGCCGACCTCGCGCACGGCGGAGCGGGCGCGGTAGGTGATGACGCTCGCCGCGAGGCCGGCGCGCTCGCGGCCGTAGCGCTCGTAGACGTACTGCATCACCTCCTCGCGCCGCTCGTGCTCGAAATCGACGTCGATGTCGGGCGGCTCCTTGCGCTCGTTGGAGACGAAGCGCTCGAACAGGAGGTCGTGCCTGGTGGGGTCGACCTCGGTGATGCCGAGACAGAAGCACACGGTGGAATTGGCCGCCGAGCCGCGCCCCTGCGCCAGGATCCCGCGCTGGCGGGCGAAGCGCACGATGTCGTGCACGGTGAGGAAGTAGGGCGCGTAGCTCAGCTCGGCGACGAGCGCGAGCTCGTGGCGGATGGCGGCCTGCACCTTCTCGGGGATCGCCTCGCCGAAGCGCTGGCGCGCGCCCTCCCAGGCGTAGTGCGTCAGCGCCGCTTGCGGGTCGGGAAAGCCCTCGCGGCCCTCCTCGGGATACTCGTAGCGCAGGTCGTCGAGGGAGAAGGCGAGGCGCTCGAGGAGCCGCACGGTCTCGGGGATCGCCTCGGGCGCCTCGCGGAACAGGCGGGCCGTCTCGGCGGGCGCCTTGAGATGACGCTCGGCATGGGCTTCGAGCCGGCGGCCGGCGGTGTCGAGGGTGACGCCCTCGCGGATGCAGGCGATCACGTCCTGCAGCCGCCGCCGCTCGGGCGCGTGGTAGAGCACGTCGCCGATGGCGATCGGCGGGACGCCGTGCGCGGCGGCGAGCGCGCGGGTCTTCGCCAGCGCATGGCGCGGCGCGCGGCCGTAGCCGGCTCGGGCGGCGAGGCGCACGCCCGCGGCCGCCTCCCTCAGGGCGGGCACGAAGGCGAGGTGGTCGTCGGGGCGGGCGAGGTCCGGCACGACGATCGTCTCCAGGCCCTGCGCCCGCTCGAGCAGATCGGGGAGGCGCAGGGCGCATTGCCCCTTGGGCGCGCGGCTCTTGCCGAGGGTCAGCAGCCGGCACAGCCGGCCGTAGGCGGCGCGGTCGCGCGGATAGGCGAGGACGTCGGGCGTCCCGTCGTCGAAGACGAGGCGCGTCCCGACGGCGAGCCTCAGCTCGCGCGTGCCGGCCGCGTTCTCGGCGCGCCATTCGCGCAAGGCCACGTGCGCGCGCACCACGCCCGCGAGCGAGTTGCGATCGGCGATCCCGAGCCCGGCGAGCCCCAGCGCCGCCGCCTGGGCGACGAGCTCTTCGGGATGCGAGCCGCCCTCCAGGAAGGAGAAGTTCGTGGTCGTGGCGAATTCGGCATAGGGAACGTGGAGGGGGAGGAGGCCGGTCATGGCGGGCCTCCCGGACGGCGACATGCCCTCACCCCCGGGCCCTTTCCCTTCCGAACTCGATGAGCCGCACATCGTGTCCCGTGCAGTCGAAGCTCCGTGCGAGCGCCGCCGGCCGCTCGTCCCCCGCCCTCTCGGAGGGTGGGCGGCGAATGCGCCGAACCGGCTCCTTCCCTGTAAGGGAAGGTGTCGCCGCGCGAAGCGCGGTGACGGATGGGGCGCGCCGGCAGGCGCGTTCGGCGAAGCCGAAAGCTGGCGCGACCGGCGGCTGCCGGGGGCTTCCGCTTCGCGGAACGCGTCGCTGCGCGCCGCGCCCCATCCGTCACGCCGCCTGCGGCGGCGCGCCACCTTCCCCTACAGGGAAGGACGGGATCGGGGGTCGTGATCATCCGACAGGCCTCGTTGCGGGATACCTGTGCATCGGCGCATTCTTCCGAGAGCCGCGAGAGGCGCCCGCTGGACGCCGTCCCCTCCGGTCCGCGGCTGCGTCGCGGCCCCCTTCCGCTTCGGAGAGATGTCGGTCCCGCCCGCTCATCCGAACAGCCCGTGCACGTACCAGCGCGGGGCCGCGGTCTCGCGGCCGTAGAGGCCCTCGCGGAAGAGCCAGAAGCGGCGACCCTCCACGTCCTCGGCGCGGAAATAGTCGCGGGTGAGCCCCGCCCCGTCCCACCAGGCGGGGGCGATGCGCTCGGGGCCCTCGTAGGCCGCGGTCTCGTGCAGCACGCGCCGCCAGCGGAAGCGCAGGGGCGGGCCGTCCGGCACGGTGGCCACCGCCTCGATCGGCTCGGGCCGGGCGAAGAGGCGGATCGGCCGGTCGGCCGGCGCGTCGGGCAGGGGCGGCGTCCAGCGGACGGCGTCTCTCAGTGGCGGCGTCCCCGGCGCGAGCAGTGCGGCGGCGTCCTCCGGCCAATGCGTGTCGCAAGCGGCGAGCCGGCGCACCCGCTCCGGCCCGAGCCGGGCGCCGAGCGTGTCGACGAGGCGCGCGAGGTCCTCGCCCGCCACCGACCCGTCGAGCCGCCTCGCGGCCTCGTCGAGCCGGCTCGCGGAGAGCGCCGTCAGCCGTACCACGTCGAACCCGTAGCCGATGTCGAGCTCGTCGCGCTCCCCCGCGAGCCGCTCGCGGAAGAGGAGCGCCATGCGCGCGGGATCGCGGGTGGGCCGGCTCGCGCCGACGCGGATGCGGCGCACCGCGCCGTCGACCCGGAAGAGCGACAGCTCGAGCGCCCGCGCGCCCTCGCCGTGCGTGGTCAGCATGCCGGCGAGCTCGTCGGCGAGGCGCGCCAGCGTGCGCGAGACGTCCTCCTGCGTCAGGATCGGCTCGAAGAAGCGCCGCTCCACCACGTAGGGCGGAGCCTCGAGCCGCGCGCCGATGGCCGAGCGGGTGCGCCCGAAGGCGGCGTCGATGCGCGCGATCAGGTCGGCCCCGAAGCGTGCGGCGAAGGGCGCGCGCGGGCGCAAGGCCACGTCCTCGATGCGGCGCAGGCCGAGCTTGGCCAGGCCCTCGACCACGGACGGCGCGACGGCGAGCGCCGAGACCGGCAGGGGGCGCAGAGCCCGCTCCTCCTCGCCGGTCGCGACGATCGCCCCGTCGGCGGCGCGGGCGAGCGCCGCGGCCGCCTCCGGCGTGCCGGCGATGGCGGCGCGGGCGTGGAACCCGAGGCGGCCCAGCCGCGCCACGGCGTCCGCCCGCATCGCGGCCTCGCCGCCGAACAGATGGGCCGAGCCCGTGACGTCGAGCACGATGGCGTCCGGCGGCAGCGTCGCGACGAGGGGCGTCCAGCGCCGGCCCCAATCGGCGAGGCGCGCGAGCGTCGCCGCTTGCGCTTCGGGGTCCGCGTCGACCACGGCGAGGCCCGGATGCAGCGCCCGCGCGTCGGCGAGCGACATCCCCGGCCGCAGGCCGAGCGCGGCGGCGCGCGCGTCGCACGCGGCGAGGCGCAGGGCCCCGCGCTCCTTGACGACGGCGACGAGGGGCGCCTCCTGCGGCGCCTCTTCAGGCGCGGCGGGCGAAGGGGAGGAGGCGCGGCCCCGCCCCGCCTGTCCCGCCTGTCCCGCCCGCCCCGCCCGGCGCGCCCGATCGGTCGCGAGCGTCGGCAGGACGAGGGCCAGGTAGCGCTTCGCGGGCGCGGGGCTCGGCTGCGCGCTCGGGCGCGTCTCGGAAGGCGCGGTCGTCATGGCTCCACTCCAGATGAAACAGGCCCTCGCGGCCGCCGCGATGGCGGGCGAGCCAGGCGCGCCAGGCCGGCGCCCCGGGCTCGCCGGCGAGCCCGGGGCGGCTCGGCGCGGCGGATACGATCCAGCGGGTCTCGGCGGCGCTGGCGAGAACCGTCCCGCGCGCGCCGGCGGCGGCCTGCACGATCAGGCCGGTGGGCGCGCCGCCGCCGCGGGCGGCGCCCCCGCCTTCGCGCGCGGCGAGCACGAGCCGGCGCGAGGCGGTCAGGTCGTAGATCCCGCCCGGCAGGCGGGCGATCTCGGCGATCACGGCCGCGAGCGAGCGGCAGAGCAGGGCCTGCTCCGTCGCCCACAGGGCCTCGCGCGCGTCCTTGGCGCGCACCAGGACGAGCCGCTCCGGGTCGAGCCCGTGCATGGCGAGGCCCGGGGCGTAGGGCGCGCCGTCCTCGCGGGCGGACGCCTCGTCCTGGACGAGGAGCACGCGGCCGGCGGAGCGGTTTTCCCCGCGCCTTGCGAGGCGCGCGGCGAGCGCCGAGGCGAAGCCGTGCGCCGCCCCGAGATCGCCCGCCTCGGCGGCCAGGATCTCGTGGATGGTCCCCCGGGCGAGGCCGCCGCCGAGGACGGCGTCGAGCCCGGGCGCGCCGAGCGGAACCGGCCGTGGCCGGCGACGGCGCGGCGGGGGCGGCGCCGGCGCGGACCCGTCCCCCGCCTCGGCGGCGTAGGCCGCCTGCGCGGGCTCCGAGAAGCCGCCCTCGAACGTCCCGTCGGAGAAAGCGTCCTCGGGCGCGTCACCGCCCTGCGCGGCGAGGGCCGCCCTCAGGGCCGCCCGCGCGCGCTCCAGCCGTTCCGGCAAAGCCTCGGCGTCCGCCGGCGCGCGAGGCGCGCCGTCGCCCGGTCCGCCATGCTGCGGAGCCATGCTTCGATCCCTGTCTGTTCCCAATCCGTTCGCCTATGGATTCCACCGGCCATCCGGGGAGTCAAGCGAGGAGTCGGGCGAAGGAGCGCAATCGCAGCGAGGCGTGATCGGAGCGCGCCGACGGCGCAGGCTCTCCCCTCGCCCTCGCGGCGAGGGGAGTCCGTCGGCGCTCGACGCTGACGGCTCGCGACCATCCCGCAAAGCGCATCCGCCGCAGGAGACGTGTGCATCGACGAGCCGCCAGGGGGAGGGGGGCCCGGCGCGCTTCGGAACGCGCGGGCGCGGCCTTACGCCGCGTCCTCGCGCCGCTCCGACGCGTCCACGGGGGCGCCGTCCCGTGCCGCGAGCGCCTCGCGCACGCGGGTGAACTCGGCTCGCAAGGCCGCGACGTGCTCGACGCCGCGGGCGGCGAGCTCGTCGGTCTCGATGCCGCGCAGGGCGAGGCTCAGCTCGTAGACGCCGACCGCGCCGATGTTCGCGGCGCTCGAGCGCAGGGCGTGGACGAGGTCGCGGAAGGCCTCCGCGTCGCCCGCGTCCACCGCCTCGCCGAGCTCGCCCAGGATCACCTCCGCGTCGCCGACGAAGGCGCTCGTCACCTCGGCGCGGAAGCGCACGCCGCCGAGCCGCTCGAGATCGTCGAGCGTCTTCGTCGCGAGAACCGGGCGCTCGCCGGACGGGGCGACCTCGGCCTCGGCCTCGGGCGCCTCGGCGTCCGCGGCCTCGGTCTCGTCCGGCGCATCGTCGGGGCCGGCGATGTGGATGAAGCCGCCGGCCGGCTCGGCCCGGACCACCTCGGCGAGGACGGCGAAGAGCCGCTCGGGCTCGATCGGCTTCGTCACGCAGCCGACCATGCCGGCCTCCTCGCACAGGCGGCGCGCCTCGGGCGTGGCGTCCGCGGTGAGCGCCACGACGGGGCTGCGCAGGGCGGCGTCCGGCTGGGCGGCGCGGTAGAGCTTCGCGGCGAGCACGCCGTTCATCACCGGCATGTTGACGTCCATGAGCACGACGTCGAAGGGCTCGGCCAGCATCGCGTCGAGGGCCGCCTTGCCGTCGCCGACGATGGCGGCCCGGTGGCCCTCGCGCTCCAGGACCTTGGCGACGACCTTCTGGTTCGTGACGTTGTCCTCGGCGACGAGCACCTTCAGAGGCCGGTCCGGCTTCGCGGCCGAGCCCGCCGCGCGGGCGGAGCCGAGATCGACGAGCCCCGCGACCATCCCCGCCACGCGCAGGGCCGCGACGAGATGGGCGTCGGCGGCGTATCCGGGGAGCGTCGAGGCGAAGAGGCGGCGGATCTCGGGATGGCTCGCCTCGTCGTCGGCGCGCACGAGGGCGCTCGCGGCCGGCGTCGCGCCCGCGGCGCCGATGGCGGCGAGGACCGTCTCGGGCGGCTCGGCGAAGGCGCGGGCGTCGAGGACGAGGACGGCGCGGCCGTCGCGCGCGGCGAGCGCGTCGGCCGCCTCGGCCGGATCGGTGGCCGCGGCCGCGTCCGCGCCGAGCGCGACGAGCCGCTCGGCGAGGCGCGGACCCTCGTCCGCGCCGGAGAGCACGATGGCGTCGGGGAGCCCGGGCGCGGTCTCGGACGCAGCCTCCGCAACCTCGGCGCGGAAGGTGAAGCGGAAGGTCGACCCCGCGCCGGGCTCGCTCTCCACCTCGATGGCGCCGCCGTTGAGCTCGACGAACTGCTTGGCGATGGCGAGCCCGAGCCCGGTGCCGCCGTAGCGGTTGATGATGGTCTCGTCCGCCTGGGCGAAGGAATCGAAGATGCGCGCGCGCGCCTCCGGCGCGATGCCGATGCCGGTGTCGGAGACGCCGACGCGCAGGAGCACCTGCCCGTTCTCCTCGCGCACGCCCTCGCAGGACACCGCGACGTGGCCGCTTTCCGTGAACTTCACGGCGTTCCCGAGGAGGTTGAGCAGCACCTCCTCGAAATGGCGGCGATTGCCCGAGAGCCGCCAGGGCGTGGCGGCGTCGACGTGGAGGAGGAGATCGAGCCCCTTGGCGCGGGCCTGGGCGCGCACCAGGGCGGTGGTGTCCTGCAGGAGCCCGTGCAGGTCGAAGCTCACGCTGTCGGAGGGCATCAGCCCGGCCTCGAGGCGCGAGAAGTCGAGAATGTCGTTGATGTGGTCGAGCAGGACGCGCCCCGCCGTGTTGATCGTGCGGGTCATCTCGCGCTGCTCGGGGTCGAGCTTCGTGTCCTCGAGGAAGCCCGACATGCCGATGATGGCGTTGAGCGGCGTGCGCAGCTCGTGGCTGACGCCGGCGAGGAAGAGGCTCTTCTGCCGGCTCGCCTCCTCGGCCTGCTGCTTGGCGCGCGAGAGCTTGCGGATCAGCGAGGCGGCGTAGAGCGGCAGGATCACGAGGCCGAGGGCGAGGCCCGCGGCGAGCTTCGGGTGGTCGCCCCAGTAGCCGTCCTGGAGCACGACGAGCCCGAAGCCCGCGACCCCGAGCGCCATCGCGGCGTAGAGGTAGCCGACGCCGAAGCGAAAGCCGTTGCCGAAGATCACCCACAGATAGATCGGGTAGAGGACCGCCGTCGTCTCCCCGCCGACGGCGAGGCCGTAGGAGAGCGCGCCGAGGTCGAGCATCATCGCCGCGATGCGCCGTGGCGGGCTGATGCCGGGCGAGAACAGGATGTGGCCCAGGAAACCCAGCCCGGCGAGCCAGTAGAGCGTCACCACGGCGAGCGGCTGGTCCACGCCTTCGATGCCGAGGTGGTAGCACACCAGCAGATACAGCAGGATGATCCCGCCTATGACGAGACGGTTGACCACCATCTCGTGCTCGCGATCGGGCCGGTCGCGGAAGACGGGGAACATCGAGCCGCGGGACTGGTCGGCGCCCAGCGCGTGCGTGTGCGCGGCGACGGAGGCGGGACGGGTCTTCATGCGGAGAGCGCCATGATCGCGTTCGAGCGCACGAGCGCCACGAACTCGGCTGCCGGGATCGGTCTCGAGAACAGGAAGCCTTGCGCCTCCTCGCAACCCTCCGCGCGGAGGAGGCCGACCTGATCGGGGCTGTCGACGCCCTCGGCCACGGTCTCGATGCCGAGCGAATGACCCAGGTTGATGATCGCGCGCACGATGGCGGCGTCGTTGGGGTCGTTCTTCATGTTGCGCACGAAGCCCTGGTCGATCTTCAGGCGATCGACCGGGAACTTCTTGACGTAGGCGAGCGAGGAATAGCCGGTGCCGAAATCGTCGATGGAGAAGGTCACGCCGAGCTTGCGCAGCTCCGCGAGCTCCGCCGCAACGGCCTCGGCGTTCTGCATCAGGATCGTCTCGGTGATCTCGAGGTCGAGGAGCTCGGGCTCGAGCGTCGATTCGGAGAGCACGTCGACCACGAGATCGCGCATGTTCTGCTTGCGGAACTGGATCGGCGAGAGGTTCACGCCCACACGAAGGCGCGGAAGGCCCATCCCCTGCCAGGATTTCGCCTCCCGGCAGGCCTCGCGCATGACCCATTCGTTGATCGGGATGATGATCCCGGTCTCCTCCGCGAAGGGCAGGAAGTCGAGCGGCCGCACCAGGCCCCGCTTGGGATGGCGCCAGCGCACCAGCGCCTCGGCGCCGACGATGCGGCCGGAGCGCAGGTCGATCTGCGGCTGGTAGTGCAGCTCGAACTCGCGGTTGGCGATGGCGCGGCGCAGGTCGGTCTCGAGCGTGATGCCCTCGCGCGCGGCGGTCACCATCTCCGCCGCGAAGAAGCGGTGCGCGTTGCGCTCCTCCGCCTTGGCCCGGTACATGGCGATGTCGGCGTTCTTGATCAGCTCGTCGGTGTCCTCGCCGTCGCCGGGATAGAGCACGACGCCGAGGCTCGCGCCCACGACGATGTCCTCGCCGGCGATGCGGAACGGCTCGCCGATGGCGTGGATCAGTCGCTGGGCGAACTCGCGCGCGTCCTCGGGGCGCTGAACGTCCGCCTGCAGCACGGCGTATTCGTCGCCGCCCAGCCGCGCCACGGTGTCGGTCTCGCGCACCACGTGGCGCAGGCGCTCCG